>JANORD010000081.1:0-10600 GCA_031415095.1 Lysobacteraceae bacterium | reverse complement strand
GGCGGCTACACGGTGAAGGACTTCCGCAACTACGGCACGCTCACCATGACCGGCGTGCTCACCAAGAGCTCCAACGTGGGCGCCACCAAGATCGCAAGCGAGCTCAGCAACGACCACCAGTTCGACATGTACCAGCGCTTTGGCCTGGGCCAGGTGAGCGGCAGCGGTTTCCCGGGTGAATCCGAAGGCGTGCTGCGCCCCGGCAGCACCTGGGGCCCCACCGAGAAAGCCACCATCAGCTATGGCTACGGCCTGTCGGTGACGCCGCTGCAGCTCGCTCGCGCTTATGCCGCCATCGGCAACGGCGGCCGCCTGCATCAGGCCACGTTCGTGAAGGGTGCGAATTCGCCCAGCGTGCAGGTGGTCGACCCGGCCATCGCCGCCCAGCTGATGGTGATGATGGAAACCGTGACCGGCCCGGAAGGTACCGCGCGCCGTGCAGCGGTGATGGGCTACCGCGTGGCCGGCAAGACCGGCACCTCGCGCAAGGCCAGCGGTGGCGGCTATGCCGCCAAGCGCTATGCCGCCGTGTTCGTCGGCCTGGTGCCGGCGTCGAACCCGAAGTTCGCGATGGCGGTGGTGATCCACGATCCCCAGGGCCTGGAGTATGGCGGCGGCGCGGTGGCGGCGCCGGTGTTCCACCACGTGATGGACGGCGCGCTGCGGCTGATGGACGTGCCGCCGGACAATATCGAGCAGTGGTTCCTGGCGCAGGCCAAGAAGGCCGCCGCCCCGGCAGTTGCCGCGTCGGCCGCGCCCACGACCACGACCACGACCACACCCGCGGCGACCGCATCCGCATCCTCCGCCACTGCGCCGCCTACGGCGCCCACCACCGAGGCGCTGCGATGAGCCGCGCCATGCCGCTGGCACAGCTGCTGCAGGGCGAACCCGCGCTGCCGTCGGGGTTTGCGCCGATGGTGGCTGGCCTGTGCGCGGACAGCCGCGCACTGCAGCCGGGCGACGCTTTCATTGCCCTCGCAGGCGCCAGCACGCACGGCCTGCAGCATGCGGCCCAAGCCCAGGCGGCCAACGCCAGCGTCATCCTGTTCGAACCGCCGGTTCCCGAAGGCCTCACGACGCCCGCCAACGCACTCGCCGTGCCGCAGCTGCGCCAACGCCAAGGCGAGCTGGCCAACCGCTTCTATGCATCGCCGTCGCAGGCGCTGGCCGTGACCGGCGTCACCGGCACCAATGGCAAGACCTCCACCGTGCAGCTGCTGGCACAGGCGCTCACCTTGAACGGTGCGGTAGCCGGCAGCATCGGCACACTCGGTGCAGGCCTTTACGGCCAGCTGACGGCAGGCGAACGCACCACGCCCGACGTGATCGCCGTGCACCGCCTGCTGGCAACCATGCGCGACGCCGGTGCCACCTACGTCGCCATGGAAGTGTCGTCGCACGCGCTGGCGCAGGGCCGGGTGGACGCGGTGGCGTTCCGGGTGGCGGTGTTCACCAACCTCACCCGCGACCATCTGGATTTCCACGGCAGCATGGCCGAGTACGGCGCGGCAAAAGCCAAGCTGTTCGCCTGGCCCAGCCTGCAGGCGGTGGTGGTGAACCTGGACGATCCGTTTGGCGCGGCGCTGATGGCCGGCGCCGTCGGCAGCGCGCGTCGCATCGGCCTGAGTTCGCGCGGCCACGCCGAGGCGGGGCTGCGCGCGGAGTACATTTTTCTGGGCCCAGAAGGCGTCGCGTTCGATCTGGTGGAGGCCGAGCGCCGCTACGAAATCCGCTCGCCGCTGCTGGGCCGCTTCAACGTGGACAACCTGCTGGCCGTGGCCGGTGCGCTGCGCGCGCTGGACTGGCCGTTGGCCGACGTGGCGGCAGTGCTGCCGCGGCTGTCGCCGGTGGATGGCCGCATGGCGCGCGTCGGCGGCCGCAATGGCCAGCCGCTGGTGGTAGTGGACTACGCGCACACGCCCGACGCGCTGCAGCAGGCGCTCGCCAGCCTGCGCGAGCACACGCCGGGCCGGCTGACCTGCGTATTTGGCTGCGGCGGCGAGCGCGACGCGGGCAAGCGGCCGCAGATGGCCGCCATCGCCCAAGTGGGCGCTGACCGCGTGATCGTCACCGACGACAACCCGCGGCATGAAGACGGCGACGCCATCGTGGCCGACATCCTGGCCGGCTTCACCCGCCACGACAGCGTGCAGGTGCAGCGGGACCGCGCGCTGGCCATCGCCCAGGCGCTGCACGGCACCGGCGCCGGTGATGTGATCCTGATTGCCGGCAAAGGACATGAGCCGTACCAGGACGTGGCTGGCGTGAAGCACGCGTTCGACGACCTGCAGGTGGCGCTGGCCGCGCTGCAGCGCTGGGTTCCGGGCACGGAGGCGCGCGCATGAGGTCGGTGGCGCTGTCGCAGGTGGCGCGTTGGGTGGAAGGCCGGCATCTGGGCGCCGACGTGGACGTGCTGTCGGTGAGCACCGATTCGCGGCTGCTGGCGCCGGGCGGTCTGTTCGTGGCCCTGCGCGGCGAAAACCACGATGGCCATGAGCACGTTGCGCAGGCCCTGGAGCGCGGCGCCGTTGCGCTGCTGGTGCAGCGCGAAGTGGACTGCCCGCTGCCCCAGGTGCTGTGCGCCGACACCCAGGACGCGCTGGGCGAGCTGGCCGCCGGCATCCAGAACGGGCGTCCGGCCGTGGTGGTGGCGCTGACCGGCAGCAACGGCAAGACCTCGGTGAAGACCCTGGTGCACGGCATCCTGGCGCACGCCGGCAAGACCTACGCCAACCCGGGCAACCGCAACAACGAAATCGGCCTGCCGCTGGCGGTGCTCGAAGCGCCCGAAGATGCACAGTTCGCCATTTACGAAATGGGTGCGGGCCAGCCCGGTGACATCGCTTACCTTGCCTCCATCGCGCCGCCGCAAGTTGCGCTGGTGAACAACATCATGCCCGCGCATATCGAGCGCCTGGGCAGCCTGTTGGGCATCGCCGAAACCAAGGGCGCCATCTACGAAGCGCTGCCCGATGACGGCGTGGCGGTGGTGAACGCCGACGACGCCTTCGCGCCGTGGTTCATGCAGCGCATCGGCGCCCGCCGCACGCTGCGCTTTGGTCTGGAGAACGACGCCGACGTGCGCGCCAGCGGCCTGCTCGCCACCGCGGAAGGCACCCGGTTCCGCCTGCACACGCCGGCCGGCGATGCCGATGTGCAGCTGCCGCTGCCGGGCCGCCACAGCGTGATGAACGCGCTGGCCGCGTCGGCGCTGGCGCTGGGTGCGGGCGCTTCGCTGGCCAACGTGCTGGCCGGCCTCGCCGACGCGCAGCCGGTGCCGGGACGCCAGGTGCCGCACACGCTGCGCAGCGGCGCAGTGCTGGTGGACGACAGCTACAACGCAAACCCCGGCTCGGTATCGGCGGCGATTGCCGCACTGGTGCAAGCGGGCGGCGAATCCTGGCTGGTGCTGGGCGACATGAAGGAGCTGGGCGAGGGCGGTGCGCTGCTGCACGCCGAGGTCGGCGCGCAGGCGCGCCGCGCCGGAATTGCCCGGCTGTGGACAGTGGGCGCGCTCAGCGCCGAAGCCAGCCGCGCCTTCGGCGACGGCGCCCGTCATTTCGAAACGCAGGCGGCGATGGTAGCCGCACTTGCGCCGGCGCTGCAGCAGGCCGGGTCCGGCCTGCGCTGCCTGGTGAAGGGCTCGCGTTCGAGCGCAATGGACAAGGTGTTGGCCGCGCTGCTGGCCGCCGACCGGCAGGGAGACGCCGAACATGCTGCTTGAACTGGCCCGCTGGATGACCGAAATGGGCTGGTTCCCGCCCCTGTTCGGCTACATCACCTTCCGGGCCATCCTGGGCGCGCTGACGGCGCTGCTGCTGTCGCTGTGGCTGGGCCCGTACGTGATCGCGCGGCTGGCGCGGCTCAAGGGCGGCCAGCCCATCCGCACGGACGGACCGCAGTCGCATTTCGCCAAGGCGGGCACGCCCACCATGGGCGGCACGCTGATCCTGCTCACCATTTCGCTGTCCACGCTGATGTGGGCCGATCTGCGCAACCGCTACGTCTGGGTGCTGCTGGTGGTGATGCTGGCGTTCGGCGCCATTGGCTGGCTGGACGACTGGATCAAGATCGTGCGGCGCGACCCCAACGGGCTCAAGTCGCGGCACAAGTACGCGCTGCAGTCACTGTTCGGGCTGGCGGCGGCGCTGTTCCTGTACTTCACGGCCGACAACGCCAACGCCACCACGCTGTTCCTGCCGCTGCTCAAGGACTTCGCGCTGCCGCTGGGCGGGATGTTCGTGGTGGTGGCGTATTTCTGGATCGTCGGATTCTCGAATGCGGTGAACCTGACCGATGGCCTGGATGGCCTGGCCATCATGCCCACCGTGCTGGTGGCGGCCGCGCTGGGCATCTTCGCCTACGCCTCGGGCAACGCGGTGTTCTCGCAGTACCTGCAGATCCCGGCGATTCCCGGCGCGGGCGAGATCAGCATCTTCTGCGCGGCCATCGCCGGCGCGGGCCTGGGCTTCCTGTGGTTCAACACCTATCCGGCCATGGTGTTCATGGGCGACATCGGCGCGCTGGCGCTCGGCGCGGTGCTGGGCACCATCGCGGTGATCGTGCGCCAGGAGGCCATCCTGGTGGTGATGGGCGGCATCTTCGTCATCGAGACGCTGTCGGTGATCATCCAAGTGGCCAGTTTCAAGCTCACCGGGCGCCGGGTGTTTCGCATGGCGCCGATCCACCACCACTTCGAGCTCAAGGGCTGGCCCGAGCCGCGCGTGATCGTGCGCTTCTGGATCATCTCGGTGATGCTGGTGCTGGTTGGCTTGGCCACGTTGAAGGTGCGCTGACATGACCACCCACGACAGCAGCAACCAAGCCACCCGCCTGGATGCCATCCCCGGCCGCTACGACCCGGTGCTGCTGCTGCTCACGCTGGCGCTGGCGGGTTTGGGCGTGGTGATGGTGGCTTCAAGCTCGCTGGCGATCGCCGAAGGCCTGAACGTGGGCCCGTTCTACTTCCTGATCAAGCACGTGATGTTCCTGCTGGTGGGGTCGGGCCTGGCGGTGGCCCTGATGAAGGTGGAGCTGAAAACCGTGGAGCGGCACAGCCACCTGCTGCTGGCGATGTGCTTCGTGCTGCTGGCGCTGGTGTTCCTGCCGGGCATTGGCCGCAGCGTCAACGGCGCCCAGCGCTGGATCAACCTGGGTGTGTCGAACTTCCAGGCTGTGGAAGCGGTGAAGCTGATGCTCATCATCTGGCTGGCCAGCTACCTGGTGCGCTACCGCGACGAGATCGCGCTGCAGTGGATGGCGCTGATAAAACCGCTGGGCGTGGCCGGTTTGATTGTCGCCATCCTGATGCTGCAGCCGGACTTCGGCTCGGCCACGCTGGTGCTCGCCATCACCGGCGGTATGGTCTGGCTGGGCGGCGCGCGCATCAAGCACCTGCTGCTGGTGGCGGCGCTGATCCTGCCCGCCGTCGCGGCCGTGGCCGTGGCCGCGCCGTACCGCGTGGCGCGCCTGAAATCCTTCCTCAATCCCTGGGCCGATCCGTTCAACGACGGCTTCCAGCTGACCCAGGCCCTGATTGCCATCGGCCGCGGCGAGTGGCTGGGCGTGGGTTTGGGCGGCAGCGTGCAAAAGCTCTTTTACCTGCCTGAAGCGCACACCGACTTCATTTTCTCCGTCACGGCCGAAGAGCTGGGCTTCGCCGGTTCATTCGCCATCATCGCGCTGTTCGCCACGTTCACCTGGCGCGCCTTCAACATCGGCCTGCGCGCGGTGGAAATGAGGCGGCATTTTCCGGGCTTCTGCGCTTTCGGCGTGGGGCTGTGGATCAGCCTGCAGGCCTTCGTATCCATCGGCGTGAACCTGGGCCTGCTGCCGACCAAGGGGCTGACCCTGCCGCTGATTTCCTCAGGCGGCTCGAGCGTGCTGATGACCTGTGCGGCCATAGGCTTGCTGCTGCGGGTGAGCTATGAACTGGACCGCGCCGAGCGCCAGATTGCGCGGCTTCGCGGCGCCGACGGCACGGCGCCTGAGCCCTACGCACCCTCGGCGGAGCGCGCGCCCGCCGCCGTGGCGCCCGCACCGGCGATGCCCGTGTTGGGCGTGCGCGGCGGACGGCAGCGCATCGAACCCAAGTTTGGAGCGGTGGGATGAGCGGCCCCGTGCTGATCCTGGCCGGCGGCACCGGCGGGCATATTTTCCCGGGGCTGGCCGTGGCGCAGGCGCTGATGCAGCGCAACGTACCGGTGGTGTGGCTGGGCTCGGCCGGTGGCATGGAAACGCGGCTGGTGCCGCCGGCCGGCATCGTGCTGGAGACCATTGATGTCAGCGGCCTGCGCGGCAAGAGCGCGGCCACGCTGGTGAAGGCGCCGTTCCGTCTGCTGCGCGCGCTCTGGCAGGCCAGCCGCATCCTGCGCCGGCTGCAGCCGCGCGCGGTGCTCAGCTTTGGCGGCTTCGCAGCGGGCCCGGGCGGACTGTGCGCGTGGCTGCTGGGACGGCCGCTGCTGGTGCACGAACAAAACCGCGCCCCGGGCTTCACCAACCGCGTGCTGTCGCGCTTTGCGCGCCGCGTGCTGTGTGGTTTTCCTGGCAGCTTCGCCGGCCGCGATTACGAGGACGTGGGCAACCCGGTGCGCCCGGAGATTTCCGCGCTGCCGCCGCCCGCACTGCGGTTCGGCGCACGCATCGCGCCGGTGCGCCTGCTGGTGCTGGGCGGCAGCCAAGGTGCGGCCAGCCTGAACGTGGTGCTGCCGCAGGTGTTGGCTGCGCTGCCGGCGACGCAGCGGCCGCAGGTGCGCCACCAGTGCGGCGAGCGCCACGCGCAGGCCTCGCGCGACGTGTATGCGCAGGCCGGCGTGCAGGCCAGCATCGAACCCTTCATCGCCGACATGGCCGAAGCCTACGGCTGGGCCGACCTGGTGGTGTGCCGCGCCGGTGCCCTCACGGTGGCCGAACTGTGCGCCGCTGGCGTGGGCGCGCTGCTGGTGCCGTTCCCGAACGCGGTGGACGACCACCAGACCCGCAACGCCGAGTACCTGGTGGAGCGCGGCGCCGCGCGCCTGGTGCCCGAAGGCAGCGGCTTCGCCGAACGCCTGCAGGCCGCGGCCAGCCCGCTGCTGCACGATGCCGCGCTGCGCCTGGCAATGGCCGAAGCGGCGCGCTCCGCCGCACGCCCGCAGGCGGCGGCGCGCGTGGCCGACGTCGTCCTTGAAGAGGCCTGCGCATGATCCGTCGTCGTCTCCAGGAACCGGGTGATCTGGCGCGCGCCTTCCCGCGCGTGCACTTCATTGGCATCGGCGGCGTTGGCATGAGCGGCATCGCCGAAGTGCTGGTGACGCTGGGCTACCAGGTCTCGGGCTCCGACCAGAACGACTCGGCCGCCACCCGCAGCCTTATAACGCTGGGTGCGGCCGTGCATCGCGGCCACGCGGCCGCCAACGTGGCCGGCGCCGACGTGGTGGTGGTGTCCAGCGCCATCCGCGCCGACAACCTGGAGCTGGTGGCCGCGCGCGAGCTGCGCATCCCCGTGGTGCCGCGCGCCGAAATGCTGGCCGAACTGATGCGCTTCAAGCGCGGCATCGCCATCGCCGGCACCCACGGCAAGACCACCACGACGTCGCTGGTGGCCAGCGTGCTCAGCGAGGGTGACCTGGATCCGACGTTCGTGATTGGCGGGCAGCTGCTGTCGGCTGGCGCCAACGCGCGCCTGGGTGGCGGCCAGTGGCTGGTGGCCGAGGCCGACGAGAGCGACGGCAGCTTCCTGCGCCTGAACCCGCTGGTGGCGGTGGTGACCAACATCGACGCCGACCACCTGGAAAACTACGGTGGCGATTTCGACCGCGTGCGCGCGGCGTTCAATGAATTCCTGCACCGGCTGCCGTTCTACGGCCTGGCCGTGCTGTGCATGGACGACGCCGAAGTGGCGCAGCTGGCCGCCGCAACGCCCCGTCACCTGCTCACCTACGGCATCGATTCGCCGGCCGACGTCTACGCGCGCGACGTGCGCCAGGACGGCGCCTGCATGCACTTCACCCTGCACTTGCCGGAAGCCGAACCGCAGGCCGTCACCTTGAACCTTCCCGGCCGCCACAACGTGCTCAACGCGCTGGCCGCGGCCGCCATCGGCTGGCAGCTGGGCGTGGAGCCGCCGACCATTGCCGCGGCGCTGCAGAAGTTCCAGGGCATCGGCCGCCGCTTCAACCTCAAGGGCGAGTTGGACTTCGGCCGCGGCAAGGCGCTGCTGGTCGATGACTACGGCCATCACCCGCGCGAACTTGAGGCGGTGTTCGCCGCCGCCCGCGGCGGCTGGCCCGAGCGCCGGCTGGTGGTGGCGTTCCAGCCGCATCGCTACTCGCGCACGCGCGATCTGTTCGACGATTTCGCCGCGGTGCTGTCCGGCGCCGACGCCGTGCTGCTCACCGACGTTTATCCCGCCGGCGAAGCGCCGATCGTTGGCGCCGATGCCAAATCACTGGCCCGGGCCATCCGCGCCCGCGGCCGCATTGACCCCGTGCTGGCCGGCGCCGCGCGCGACCTGCCGGCCGTGCTGGCCGACGTGCTGGCCGACGGCGACCTGCTGCTGGTGATGGGCGCGGGCGACATCGGCGCGGTCGCGCTGGAGTTGGCCACCCACGGATTGAAAGGAGCGCCGCAGGCATGACGCCGGAAAATGCAGCGCGCTTCAGCGATCCCGGCGTGTTTGGCCGCGTGGCCGTGCTGATGGGTGGCACCAGCTCCGAGCGCGAGGTGTCGCTGGATTCAGGCCGCAACGTGCTGGAAGCGCTGCGCGCCCGCGGCGTGGACGCCGAGCCGGTGGACGGCATCCCGGCGCTGGTGCAGGCGCTGCTGTCCAAGCGCTTTGATCGCGCGTTCAACATCCTGCACGGCAACAAGGGCGGCGGCGAAGACGGCGTGCTGCAGGGCCTGCTGGACGCGCTGGGCGTGCCCTACACCGGCTCGGGCGTGCTGGGTTCGGCCCTGGCGATGGACAAGATCCGCACCAAGCAGGTGTGGCTGGCGCTGGGCCTGCCGACGCCGCGCTATGTGCGCCTTGCGCCGGGCTCCAATGTGCACCACGCCGCACGCGAACTGGGCCTGCCGGTGATCGTGAAGCCGTCCTGCGAGGGTTCGTCCGTGGGCGTCTCGCGGGTTTTCAACGATGCCGACCTGGACGCGGCCGTGGCACTCGCCGCGCGCTATCCGGGCGAGTTGCTGATGGAGCAGCTGATCGTCGGCGGCGAGTACACCGTGGGCATCCTGGGCGATACCGCGCTGCCCAGCATCCGCATCGTGCCGGCGGGCGAGTACTACGACTACCACGCCAAGTACCTGGCCGAAGACACCCAGTATCTTTGCCCGGGCCTGGAGGGCGCGGCCGAAGAAGAGATGTGCGCCCAGTCCCTGGCCGCGTTCCGCGCCGCCGGCTGCACCGGTTGGGGCCGCGTGGACGTGATGCGCGACGCGCAGGGCCGCAACTACCTGCTTGAAGTCAACACCGCGCCGGGCATGACCAGTCATTCGCTGGTGCCAAAAGCGGCGCGGCAAATCGGCATTTCCTTCGAAGACCTGTGCTGGCGCGTGCTGGAAACCAGCCTGCCGCAGGAGGCCGCGCGCGCATGAACGCCCTGCTGCGCATCGCCGCCTGGACCCTGGCCATCATCCTGGTCGCGCTGCCCGTGGTGGCCGTGCTCAACGGCTGGATTGCCGGCGAGCGCTGGCCGATGCGCAGCTTGGCCGTCACCGGCGAGTTCGAGCAGGTGGACGAAAGCGCCGTGCGTGACGCCGTGCTGCCGCTGGTGCAGAACGGCTTCTTCGCCGTAGACCTGGACCAAGTGCGCGCGGCCGTCGCGGACCTGCCTTGGGTGGAAAAAGTGGACGTGCGCAAGCGCTGGCCCGGCCGCCTGGAAGTGCGCCTGAGCGAACACACGCCGGTGGCGCGCTGGAGCGACGGCCGCATGCTGTCCGAGGACGGCAAGCTGTTCGCCGCGCCCAAGGGCGCTGGTCGCGGCCTGCCGCTGTTCGAAGGCCCCGAGGCGCGCGCCGGCGAACTGATGGCCCTGCATTCCATCGCCCGCCCGCTGTTCTTGCCGCTGGGCCTGAAGGTGGACACCGTGCAGCTGAGCGCGCGCGGCAGCCTGAGCCTGCTGCTCAACGACGGCACCCGCATCGAGGCCGGCCGCGGCGACCCGCAGGCGCGGCTGGCGCGCTTCGCCCGGATGCTGCCCAAGATCCGCGCCGACGACCCGCGCCTGCTGCAGCGCGCCGACCTTCGCTACACCAATGGCTTCACCCTCGTCTGGCAGGACGCCCCGGTGGCGCCGCCCCTTCCCCCCGTTTTGCAAGTGCAGGCCAACACATGAATCGCAAAGGCGACAAGTCGCTGATCGTCGGGCTCGACATCGGCACCTCCAAAGTCACCGCGCTGGTGGGCGAGTACTCGCCCGGCCACGAAATCGAGGTGATCGGCATTGGCTCCCATGAGTCGCGCGGCATGAAGCGCGGCGTGGTGGTGGACATCGAGTCCACCGTGCAGTCCATCCAGCGCGCGATAGAAGAAGCCGAGCTGATGGCCGGCTGCGAAATCCGCTCGGTGTACGCCTCCATCACCGGCAGCCACACCCAATGCCGCAACTCGCCCGGC
>JANORD010000080.1:0-4308 GCA_031415095.1 Lysobacteraceae bacterium | reverse complement strand
GGACGGGCTTCACTTTCGTAGGCTATTTCACCCCGATCCGCGAGCTTGCGGCCAACCTGGTGCCGTTCGGGTGGGGTGGCTGGGAAACGTTCAGGGTGCTGTTCTATTCGCTGGCGACGTGGGGCAATGCCGGCGTACTGCGCGAGCAGGTGTGCAAGTACATGTGCCCGTATGCGCGCTTCCAGAGCGCCATGTTCGACCGCAACACCCTGATCATCGCCTACGACCCGATGCGCGGCGAGCCGCGCGGGGCGCGCAAGAAAGGGCAGTTTTCCAGCGTCCTGGAGCGTGCCCGCGGCCTGCTGTCGGTGGCCGTGGCCACCAGTGCCGTGGTGCACGCCGCCCAGCACCGCAGCGCCGCCGACCTGAAGGCTGGCGCCCGCGCCACCACCGGCCTGGTGGTGGATGCCCAGGATGACATGCCGCCACCGCCCATCGTGACGACCCCCGAGGACTTGGGCGACTGCATCGACTGCACGATTTGCGTGCAGGTCTGCCCTACCGGCATCGACATCCGCAATGGCCTGCAGTACGAGTGCATCGCCTGCGGTGCCTGCGTGGACGCCTGCGATTCGGTGATGGACAAGATGGGCTACCCGCGCGGGCTCATTCGCAATACCACGCAGAACGCCATCGACGGCCTGCCCTCCCGCGTGCTGCGCCCGCGCGTGGTTGTATACGCCACCCTGCTGCTGGTGCTGCTGGGCGGCTTCGCCTACGGCATCCTCAACCGCAGCCCGCTGCTCGTGGACGTCATCCGCGACCGCAATGCGCTGTACCGCGTGGCGAGCGACGGCAGCATTGAAAACGCCTACACCCTGCGCGTGATCAACAAGGACGTGCGGCCGCACCAGTTCACCATCACCGTGGTGGGCGCACCGGGCATCGAGATCATCGAGACCGTGGCCAGCCATCCCGCGGCGGCCGAGGAAGTGCTCACCGTACCCATCACGCTGCGCGCTGATGCCGGCATTGCCAAGGGCCGGGTGGACCTGCGCTTCGTGGTGCAGAGCGATGACGGCACGGTGCGGGTGGAAGAAGAATCCCGCTTCTTCGGCCCCTTCTGATGAACGCCCCGCCGCCGCCGCGGCAATGGCGCCGCAACCCTGCAGCCTGGCTGGTGGTCGCCCTGCCGGTGGCCACCGTGATCGCCGGCTTCGTCACGCTATGGCTGGCGGCCAGCGACAGTGGCGTGGACACCAGCCCGGATCCGGTGCGGCGCACGGCGCAAATCCAGGTTGCCTCGATTCAAGCCGACCAGGCCGCGGCGAATGCCGGGCTACGCGCGCAGGTGACGCTGGATGCGCAGGGCACGCTGGTTGCGGTCACGCCTGCCACGGGCCCCATGGCACCGCAACTGCAGTTGGTGCATCCCATTGAATCCGAACGCGACCGCGCGCTGCCGCTGGGGCCCGATCCCGGCGGCTGGCGCAGCCGCGAGCCCTGGGCCGGCGACGAGGCTTGGCATGTCCGCCTGGTGGCCCACGACGGCAGCTGGCGGCTGGTGGGGCGCTATCGCCCCGGCGATACTGACGTCCTTCTGGAGCCCTCGGTCGCCCGCCAATGAATCTTGCCAGGGATGCCGGCTGCTTCCACTGCGGCGAGATCCTGCCTGCCGCACCATTCAAGGTAACCATTGATGGCGCTGAGCGCGACCTGTGCTGCAGCGGCTGCGGTGCGGCGGCGGCCTGGATTCGCGACGCTGGACTGGGCAACTACTACCGCCTGCGCGCGGCCGATGGCGTGCGCGTGGATCCGGACGCCGGCGACTTCCTCACCTGGGACCGCGCCGACGTGCTGCATGGGCACGCCGTGTCCACCCCCGCCGGCTCGGAGATCACCGTGGTGGTGGAAGGCATGCGCTGCGCCGCCTGCGCCTGGCTGATCGACCGCGCGCTGATGCAGCAGGAGGGCGTGCTGGACGTGGGTGCCAACGCGGTGACCGGCCGCGTGCGGCTGGGCTGGGACCCGCAGCGCACGCCGCTGTCGCGGGTGCTTTCGCGGCTGGCGGCGCTGGGCTACCGGCCGCACCTGGCGCAGGGTGAAGCGGCCGAGCGCGAGCGCCGGCGCGAGCGCAGCCAGCTGATTGCGCGGCTCGGCGTGGCGCTGCTGGGCACGATGCAGGCGATGATGTTCGCCGAGGCGCTGTACCTCGACAGCGCTGGCGAAATGTCGCTGCCGATGCGGGACTTCTTCCGCTGGATCACCTTCCTGGTGTCCACGCCGGTGGTGTTTTATTCGGGCTGGCCTTTCCTTGCGGGCATGGCCACTGAGCTTCGCCAGCGCCGGCCTGGCATGGACACGCTGGTAGCCAGTTCGGTGCTGCTGGCCTACGGCGCCAGCTTGGTGGAAACCCTGCGCGGTGGTCCCCACGTGTGGTTCGACGCGGCGGTGATGTTCGTGCTGCTGCTGCTGGCCGCGCGCTTCCTGGATCAGATGGCGCGGCGCGAAGCCAGCGCGCGGCTGGATACGCTGGCGCGCGCGCAGCCTGCCCTGGCCTGGCGAATCACCGACCACGGACGCGAGCAGGTGCCGGTGGCAGCGCTGGCCACCGGCGATCGGCTCGCGGTGGCCGCCGGCGAAGTGGTTGCGGCCGATGGTGAACTGCTGGTGCTGCCGGCGGCCTTCGATGAATCCCTGCTCACTGGCGAATCCGCGGCAGTGGCGCGCGCGCCGGGCGACACGGTGTATGCCGGCAGCATCTGCCGCGAGAGCGCCGCGCAGCTGCGCGTGCTGCGCACCGGCAGCGATACCCGCCTTTCCCAGCTCACCCGCGCCGTTGAAAAAGCCCAGGCCCAGCGCCCGCGCGTGGCACGGCTGGCGGATACGGTGGCCAGCCGCATGGTGGCGCTGCTGTTCCTGGCGGCAGCCGTGGTGTTCGCGGTGTGGCTCCGGGTGGACCCTTCGCGCGCCTTTGAAGTGGCGCTGGCGGTGCTGGTGGTGAGCTGCCCCTGCGCGCTGTCGCTGGCAGTGCCCGCGGCGCTGGCCACGGCGCACGGCACCCTGGCGCGCATGGGAGTGCTGGCGCTGGGCGCGGATGCGCTGGAAAGTCTGGCCCGGGCCGACACGGTGGTGCTGGACAAGACCGGCACGCTGACCCAAGGCCGCCCCACGCTGACCGACGCGCGGGCCGTGGATGGCGGTGATCCCGCCCCTTGGCTGGCCATCGCCGCCGCGCTAGAGCACGACGCCGGCCACCCCATCGCGCGTGCGTTCGAACGTGACGGCGTGCCGCCGGCACAGGCCGTAAGTGCGCATCCCGGCCAAGGGGTGTCCGGGCGGGTGGACGGCCGCGACTATCGGCTCGGCCGCGCTGGCTTCGCCTGCGGCGGCCACGACGACGGCGCGCTGTGGCTGGGCGACGGCGCCACCGCCTTCGCCCGCTTCAGCCTCAGCGACCCGGTGCGCGTGGACGCCGCCCAGGCCGTGGCGGCGCTGCGTGCGCTGGGCCTGGCGCCGCTGATCCTCAGCGGCGACGCCGCGGCGCCGGTGGCGGCGCTCGCGGCCAGCGTCGGCGTGGCGGACTTCGCCGCGCGGCAATCCCCCGAGGACAAGCTGGCCCGCGTGCAGGCGCTGCAGGCCAGCGGGCGCCGCGTGCTGATGCTGGGCGACGGCATCAACGATGCGCCGGTGCTGGCCGGCGCCAACGTATCCATGGCCATGGCCGACGGCGCACCGCTGGCGCAGCGCGCCGCCGACCTGGTGCTCACCGGGTCATCGCTGCTGCGCGTGCCGCAGGCGGTGGCGCTGGCCCGGCGCAGCCAGCGCATCATCAAGCAGAATCTTGGCTGGGCGCTGGCCTACAATCTGGTGGCGCTGCCGTTCGCGGCGGTGGGCTGGGTAACGCCTGGCTGGGCCGCATTGGGCATGGCCGCGTCCTCGCTGCTGGTCACCGCCAATGCGCTGCGGCTGGGCCGCAACAATGAAGGGATTGCATGAACATCCTGCTAGCGCTGATTCCGATTTCCCTGCTGTTGCTGCTGGTGGCGATTGGCGCGTTCCTGTGGGCGGTGCGCAGCGGGCAGTTCGACGACCTGGACACGCCCGCGCTGGACATCCTGGGCGACGATGATCGCCCTGCCCCGCCGCCCGGACCGCACGAACCGCGCTGATGCCCGTTGACCTGCTGGTGCTGTCGGCGGCGCTGCTGACCGGCCTGCTGGGCGGGCTGCACTGCGCGGCCATGTGTGGCGGCATCGCCACCGGCCTCTCGGCCTCGCTGGCGCGGCCGGGCCTGGGCCCGGCCATCGCGCTCAACGGCGGCCGCGTGCTCGGCTACACCCTGGCCGGCGTGATCGTCGGCGCCTT
>JANORD010000079.1:0-4352 GCA_031415095.1 Lysobacteraceae bacterium | reverse complement strand
GCCGCGGCCCCTGCCCTGGCGCCGGCCGCGGACCCCTCGGGCTGGCTGCTGGCGCTGTGGGCCGCGGGCGTGGCGGTGCTGGCCGCGATGCAGGTCCGGCAGCAGCGCGCTTTCATGCACAGCCTGGGCCCGCTGCTTCAGCGTCCCGACGGGCTGCTCCAGAGCGCGGCCAGCGCCGGTTTGCCGGCGGTGATCGGCTGGCGCGCCCGCATCGTGCTGCCGCAGGATTTCGAGGAACGCTATGACGCGACTGAACGCGCGCTGGTGCTGTGCCATGAAGAGCTCCATCGCCGGCGCGGGGACCTGTACGCCAGCGCGGTGGTGGCCCTGTTGCGCTGCGCTTTCTGGTTCAACCCATTGATCGCCTACGCGGCGGGGCGCTTCCGGCAGGACCAGGAACTGGCCTGCGACGCGGCGGTGCTGCAGCGTCATCCGGGCCTGCGCGGCCGCTACGGCAACGCCTTGCTCAAGACCCAACTCGCCGGACAGGCGTTGCCCATCGGCTGCCACTGGTTCGGTTCCCACCCCCTGAAGGAGCGCATCGCCATGCTCAAGCACGCCCGCACCTCCACGTTCCGCCGCGCCGTCGGCGGCGCGCTTGCCCTGGCCCTGGTGTTCGGCGTGGCATTAACCGCCTGGGCGGCACAACCGCCCGCGGTCCGCCAGGGACTGATGGATATCGCGGTGGTGATCTCGGTGGATGGCGGCGCCGAAAGCCGGTCGTCGCTTCAGCAACCCGCCGGCGAGACATTCGTTATCGCCAGCGGCGAGGGCGACGCGCGCTGGATGGCCGAGTTCTCGGCAAGGCCGGCCGATGCGGGCACCTTCCTGATCTCGGGAACCCTGGCCCGCGGGGGTGAACTCGTGGCCAGCCCTGCGCTGCAGGTGGCCGAGGGCCGCGCCGCCGTTTTCCAGGTGAGCACGCCCGATGGCGCCAGCGTGGTGCGCATGGAGCTCACCATCACCCGCGCCACCCAGGACAAGGCTGCGGCGGAGCTGCGCGCGGTGGGAATCGAGGGCAGCAAGCCGCAGTACCCGATGCAGGCGCTGGCCAACAACGAGAGCGGCACCGTGATGCTGCGGGTGCTGGTGGGCGCGGATGGCCGGGCCGTACGCAGTGAGTTCGTGCCCGCCGGAAGCACCGTGCCGGCCGGCTCGCGCCTGGTTCATTCAGCGCAGACGGCGGCGCTGGAATGGCGCTTCAACCCCGAGAAATTCGAGGGCAAGGCAATCGAGGGCTGGGTGCTGGTACCGGTGCGATTCGAAGCCAACCCCGGGACGGCTGCGGCATCAGCCCAGCAGTAGTTTCGCCGCAGCGATCAGCAGCACCAAGGACAGCGCGTAGCGAAGTCCCTTGAGCGGCAGGCGATGGATCCCCAGCTGGGTACCGATGAGCGCGCCGATGCCCACCGCGAGCAGCCACGCGGGCAGGGCGGTGGGCAGCGCCGTGTTGACGCTCCACAGGCCCGCCAGCGCCAGCAGCGAGTTGATCCACACGAAGGCCACCGACACGCCCGAGGCCTCGCGCGAATGCGTCCAGCGCATCAGCAGCAGCAGCGGCGTGAGGAAGATGGCGCCACCGGTGCCGGTGAGGCCCGAAAGCACGCCGATGGCTGCACCGGCGGCCAGCGCCGGCGGCCAGCGCACCGGGCGCAGCGGCTGCGCGTCGTCGCTGGCGCCCAGGCCACGGGCGCTGCGGAACACGGCCACCGCCGATACCAGCAGCAGCAGGCCCAGCAGCAGCGAATAGCTGGCCTTGTCGATGGGATGGCGCGCCGCGAAATAGGCCGCCGGCGCCGAGGCCAGCACGAACGGCAGCACCTTGCGCGGATCCACCAGGCCGGCGCGCGAGAACCGCACCAAACCGATGCCGCCCACCAGCAGGTTCAGCGCGAGGGCAGTGGGCCGCATCTGTTCGGGGGCGAAACCCAGCAGTGCCATGGCCGCGAGATAGCCGCTGGCACCGGCATGGCCGACCGACGAATACAGGATGGCCACCAGCAGGAACAGCCCGGCCAATAGCCACTCCATCTCGCCCATCGCGGGCATGTCAGCCGGCGGGATCCAGCGTGGCGTTGAGGAGTGCCGCGAGCCGCGCACCGGCTTGGCGCACGCGCACTTCCGCGGTGGGGCGGTGCAAGTCGAGGTAGGTGTCGGTGATCCGGCGCTTGGCCGGGTAGACCGACGCGCTGGTGATCAGGCGGCAAGATTCAATCGTCCACGCCGCTGCCGGCGTGTCTGAAGCCCGCGCGGGGTCGGCGGGCAGGGCAAGCTTGCGCAGCCGCGCGACGTAGCCGACGTTATCCAGGTTCGCGCTGCGCAGCAGCCAATAGTCCCAGACGCCGTGCAGGTTGGTGCCTTCCCCGTCGGGCGCGCCCTTGCCGCGGTAGTTCACCTGGAAGTCGTTGCCGCCGCGGTCGTTGCGGTAGCCGGCGTGCAGGGGCTGGTGGGCATCGCCGACGAAATGCACCAGGAACTTCAGCGCCTCGCGCCGTGCGGACAGCGGTTGGCGGCGGTCGGCCAGGATGGCGCGCTGGGCGTTGATGGCGCCGATGACGCAATTGCCATCGGGGCAGTCGCGGGCTGGCACGTAGTCACAGCCCTGCCCCGCGAAGTTGACGTAGTGCCAGCGGCGGCTGCGCTCGCCGAGTTCATTGCCCTCAGCGCGGATCTCGTCGGCCCAGAGGGAGACGCCGGCCAGAGTCGGTTCGGGCTCGCCGGCCAGCAATCGGTCCACTTCGGCGCGCGCAGCCGGGGTCAGCTCGGATTGGGCGAGTTCGCCCACCAATTGGTGGCCCTGCTTGCTCCAGCCGAAGGCCGGCGCAGCGAACACCAGCAGGAGTAGCGCAAAAATAAGTCGTTTCATGGCGGCCGACTTTACGCCAGCGGCCGTGAAGCTAGCCACCTTCCGGGGCTCAGAACTGCCAGACGAAGGCGGCGCCGTACACCATCGGGTCGATGTACACCGTGCCCACATCGGCCCCGTTCACGCTCGCGTCGGCGTCAATGTCGATCCAGCGGGCATCCACGCGCAGCCATTTGTTGCTGCCAACGGCGAAGTCCAGGCCCGCATGCGCCGCCAGGCCCCACGAGTTGTCCAGGTCCAGATTGGTGCCGGCCAGCGGGCAGGTGGTCTCCTGGCTGAAGAAGATCGTGTAGTTCACGCCGGCGCCGATGAAGGGCTTGACCTTGTCGCTGCCGTTGAAGTGGTACTGCAGGCTCACCGTGGGCGGCAGGTGCTTGGTGGAGCCGGCCTTGGCGCCGTTCAGGGAAATGTTGTGCTCGAAGGGCAGGGACGCCAGCACTTCCACGCCCAAGTTAGGGCTGAAGAAGTACTCGCCGGTGAAGGTCAGCATGACGTCGTCGCCCACGTCGGCATCCAGGGTGCCGCCGGCTAGGCTGCCGTTGTTGGACTTGGGGGCCACCACGTGGGCACCCAGGCCGAAGGTCCAGTCACCGGCATCCAGCGCCAGGGCCGGGGTGGACAGCAGCAGGGCCGCGGCGGCGGCGATGGGGGCAAGCGGGCGTAGGGTCTTCATGGCGGGTCTCCAGTGGGTAACTGCCGCCAGTCTGCCGCCGTGTCAGGCGCGGTCACTTGAGCGTGGTCAAATCGCTCGCCGCTGGGACTGCGGCCCCGGGGTTGCTAAAATGGCGCGCTTACCCCCTTTCCGCCGGCCCAGCCGGTTCCAGGAGCCTGTATGTCCGTCAAGGTTGCGATCAATGGTTACGGCCGCATCGGCCGCAACATCCTGCGTGCGCTTTACGAAGCCCAGCGCACCCACGAAATCCAGATCGTGGCCATCAACGACCTGGGCGACGCCGAGACGAATGCGCACCTGACCCGCTATGACACCGCCCACGGCAAGTTCCCAGGCGTGGTGGAAGTTGATGGTGGCGACTTGGTGGTGAATGGCGACCGCATCAAGGTGTGCGCTGAACGCGATCCGTCCAAGCTGCCCTGGGCCGCGCTGGGCGTGGACGTGGTGCTCGAGTGCACGGGCCTGTTCACCACCAAGGCCAAGGCGGGGGCGCACATCGCCGCCGGTGCGAAGAAAGTGATCATCTCGGCCCCGGGCGGCAGCGACGTGGACAACACCATCGTCTTCGGCGTCAATCACGGCACCCTCAAGGCGTCCGACACCGTCATTTCGAACGCCTCCTGCACCACCAACTGCCTGGCCCCGCTGGCCAAGGTGCTGCACGAAAAGATCGGCATCGTGCATGGCCTGATGACCACCATCCACGCCTACACCAACGACCAGGTGCTCACCGACGTCTACCACAGCGACCTGCGCCGGGCCCGTTCGGCCACCCATTCGCAGATCCCGACCAAGACCGGCGCTGCCGCCGCG
>JANORD010000078.1:0-16871 GCA_031415095.1 Lysobacteraceae bacterium | reverse complement strand
GCAGCACCGGCGCGCTGGCGTCGAACGTCACCGGGCTGCGGCCGATCTTGTCGCCGCCCAACTGCTTGGCGCCCTCCACCAATGGCGAGGAGAGCACCAGCGGGATGGTCTTGGCGGCGGAGTCGGACATGGGCGGGGGCTCAGACGGAAGGGGTCAGGGCGGGCAATTCGGGCGAAAAACGCGGCCCCAGGCCCAAGCCACGGGACAGCGCCTGGACCAGGGCGGGCTTGAGCGCGGCGGGGTTGCCAGCGGTGACCAACTTTAGCACCGAGGTCACTTCCAGCCCGTGAAAACCGCAGGGATTGATCCGCTGGAACGGCTCCAGGTCCATGGCCACGTTCAAGGCCAGGCCGTGGAAGCTGCAGCCGCGCCGCACCCGCAGGCCCAGCGCCATGATCTTGGCGCCGTCCACGTACAGGCCGGGCGCACCGTCCTTGCGGGCCGCAGCGATGCCCTGCCCGGCCAGCGCGTCTATCACCGCCTGTTCAATCCGGCAAACCAGCTCGCGCACGCCCAAGCCCAGCCGGCGCAGGTCCACCAGCGGATAGGCGACGATTTGCCCGGGGCCGTGATAAGTGACCTGGCCGCCGCGGTCCACCTGCAGCACCGGAATGTCGCCGGGCGCCAGCAGGTGCTCGGGCTTGCCGGCCTGGCCCAGGGTGAACACCGGATCGTGTTCCACCAGCCACAGTTCGTCGTCGGTGTCGGGGCCGCGGGCATCGGTGAAGCGCTGCATCGCGCGCCACACCGGCTCATAGGGCTGGCGGCCCAGTTCACGCACGGTCCAGTGGCGCGGCGCCGGGTTGGCGGCGGCGGCTGGCGCCATCACGGCGGCGGCTACAGCGTCCACTTCACCGCCGGGTGCTCGCGCAGGGCTCCGTGGGCGGCGTCGTAGTCCTCGCGCGAATGGGCTTCGAACACCAGGGTGACCGACACGTAGTTGCCCTTGGCCGAGGGCTTCATCGTCATCCGATCCGGATACATCGTGAGCCCCAGCGCCTCGAGCACCATCGGCATCACCAGGTGCAGGTCGGCCTCGGCCGAACCCATGGCGCAGA
Organism: Lysobacteraceae bacterium; assembly: GCA_031415095.1. Classification (GTDB taxonomy): domain Bacteria; phylum Pseudomonadota; class Gammaproteobacteria; order Xanthomonadales; family Xanthomonadaceae; genus Arenimonas. The sequence continues at coordinate 15,812 of JANORD010000078.1, read as the reverse complement.
TTTCAAACACGCCGGGGAACTGGAAGCCTTGGCCGGGGCTGTCGGGAGATGAAGTCATCGCAGGCTTATTCGCTTTCCCACCACAGCCAGAAATCATCGTTCATGCGCTTGAAGAAGCCGCCTTCGGCAACGTCGGCCAGCGCCACCAGCGGGCGCTCGGCCACCACCTTGCCGTCCAGCGACAGCCGCAGCGTGCCGATGGCCTGGCCCTTGGCAATGGGCGCCAGCAGGTTCTTGGGCACGTCCATGCTGGGCTTGAGCTCGCCATAGCGGCCGCGCGGCAGGGTCACCCGCAGGGGCTCGGCCACGCCCAGCGCCACGGTGGGCGCCACGCCGCGCCACAGCGCCTGGTCGGCCACTTTGGCGCCGGCTTCGTACACGGTGTGGGTTTCGAAGAAGCGGAAGCCCCAGTTGAGCAGCGCCAGGTTGCCCTCTTCGCGGGCCTTGAAGCCTTCGCTGCGGCTTTCGGTATCAATGCCCAGCACCACCGAGATCAGGCGCTGGTCGCCGCGCTTGGCCGACGCCGCCAGGCAGTAGCCGGCGGCGTCAGTGTGGCCGGTCTTGAGACCGTCCACGCTGGCATCCTTCCAGAGCAAGCCATTGCGGTTCCACTGCTGTATGCCGCCGTAGGTGAACTCCTTGATCTTGTAAAGCGCGTAGTGCTCGGGGAATTCGCTGATCAGCGCGCGCGCGAGCAGGGCGATGTCGCGCGCGCTCATCACGTGGCCTTCGGCCGTGAGGCCGTGGGCGTTGGCGAAGTGCGAATTCTTCATGCCGATCCGGGCGGCATAGGCGTTCATCAGGTCAACGAAGGCCGCCTCGCTGCCGGCGACGTGTTCGGCCAGCGCGATGGCGGCGTCGTTGCCGGACTGGATGACCAGGCCGTGCAGCACGTCGTCGAGCTTGACCTCGGAGTTGATGGCCAGCGCGCTGTAGCTGCCGTCGGTACCGGCGCCGCCGGAACGCCAGGCGTTCTCGCTGATGCGCACCATGTCGGTGGACTTGATCTTTCCGGCGCGCATTTCCGCAGCCACGACGTACGACGTCATCACTTTGGTGATGCTGGCAGGATCCAGCGGCTGGTCGATGTTCTCGCCCGCCAGCACCTGGCCGCTGATGTGGTCCATGAGTATCCAGGCCCGGCCCTGGGGCGTGGGTGCGGAGGGCATCGGCGCCGGCTGCGCGGCAGCGGCCGCAGGCTGCGGTGCGGGCTGCGGCTGCGGCGCCGGCGTCTGGGCGGCAACGGCGCTGGCCAGCAGGCCGGCCAGGACGAGGGTGCAAATACGGGTAACGGACATCCGGGAGTGGCTCCAAATCATGGGCAGGCGCAGGGCCTGCGGGGGCAGTGTTTCAATGCTAAACCTCATTGGCTGAACACGCGCGGGCTGGGCAGACCCAGTGCGCGTATGCGCCCCAGCACGTCGTCGATGGCGTCGGGCGCGACGGGGCCGACGCGGACGCGCCAGAGCAGGTTCACGCCCACGCGCACGCCGTCCACTTCGACGTCCTTGATGCCGGCCGATTTCAGCTGGTCGGCGATGCGGCGGGCACTATCGCGCTCGCCGTAGGCACCCACCTGGATCAGCTGGGGCTGGTCCGACGCGATGGCCACCGCGGCAGGCTGGAGTGCCGGTGCGCTGGCGCCGAGGTCGGCGCCGCCGGTGAGTGCGCGCACTTCCACGCGCGCCGTGCCGGTGCGGTCCACGCCCAGTTTCACCGCGGCGGCGTAGCTCAGGTCAATGATGCGGCCCGCATGGAACGGGCCGCGATCGTTCACCCGCACGATGGCGCTGCGGCCATTGTCCAGGTTGGTCACGCGCACGTAGCTGGGCAGCGGCAGCGACTTGTGCGCGGCGCTGAAGCTGCACATGTCGTAGACCTCGCGACTGGACGTCTGCCGGCCGTGGAATTTCTGGCCATACCACGAGGCCAGCCCGCGCTCGACGTAGCCGTCGGCCCTGGGCAGCACCTGATAGCTCTTCCCAAGCACGGTGTAGGGCGAGCGATTGCCGTAGGCCGAGGCCGGTTCGGCGCGCGGCTGCGGCTCGGCGATGCCGCTGATGTCGAGGGCGTGCTGCGGCGCGCTGTCGCGGACGCCGGGGGCATAGAGTCCACCCGGCGTGTAGTCCTCGTCGCGATGCTCGCGCACCTGCAGGCAGGCGGGAGCGATTCCGGGCGCGGCCTGCGCCGCGGCCTGCGGCGCGCGAACGGCCGGCGCAGGCGCACCGGGCGCGGGTTTCACTGGTTTGTCGGCACAGCCGGCCAGCAGCGCCAGCACTAGCAGGCCCAGGCTTGCCCTCATGGCGCCGAGGCAGCGGCCGGCTCGGCGGCGATTTCCCGCGAGAGCTGGTACACCGCCATGGCGTACATCGGCGAGCGGTTGTAGCGGGTGATGGTGTAGAAATTGCGGAAGCCCAGCCAATGCTCGGTGCCTTCATTGCCCTCGAAGGTGAGCAACGTTGCCGGCAGGTCGTGGCCCTGGGCCATCAGAGGCCGGAAGCCCTTCTCGCCCAATTCGGCCAGGCTGAACTTGGCTTCCCAGGTCTCGGGTACGAACGGCGCAGCACCCTCGGCCTTCTGCGCCCGCGCCACCACCGGCTCGCCGGCGCGCCAGCCGTGGGCGACGAAATAATTGGCCACCGACGCAAACACATCGGGCAGGGAATTGAACAGGTCGCGACGCCCATCGCCGCTGCCGTCGCGGGCGTAGGCGCGGTAGCTGGAGGGCATGAATTGCCCAAAGCCCATCGCACCGGCATAGCTACCCTTGATCGTGGCCAAGTCCAGCTGCTCTTCGCGGGCCAGCAGCATCACCTGCGCCAGTTCGTCGCGGAAGAACTTGCCGCGCATCGCCTCACGCTCCACCTGCTCGGGCTTGCCGCTGACCGGATAGAAAAAGCCCAGCGTGTACAGCGCGTCCAGCACGCGGTAGCTGCCGGTGTTGCCGCCGTAGCTGGTTTCCACGCCGATGATGGCCACCACCATCTCCGCAGGCACGCCGGTGTCGGCCTGCACCTTGGCAAGCGCTTCGCGATGCTTGGCGAGGAACGCCTGGCCGCCGGCGATGCGGCTGCCGGTGATGAAGATGGGCCGGTACTGTTTCCAGGTTTTCACCGATTCGGCCGGGCGTGACATCGCGTCAACGATGCTCTGCCGGTACTGGGCCTGGCCGAGCCAGGATTCGATGGCCTGTGGCTCCAAGCCGTATTTTTCCGCCGCCTCGGCAATGAAGCTGGCGCGAAGCGCAGGGTCGGGAGCGGGCTGGGCGAAGGCCGCGGCGCTGGCCAGCAGCAGCAATGGGGCGAGCAGGCGAAGGGCTAGTCGGGGCATGGCGGGCATCGGGTGCGAGTTCCGGTAATTTACCACGAGAGGCCGCCAGAACGGCCGCATAGCGCGGCGCTAGCCCATGAACTTACGGTGCGCCTGCACCGACATCACCATGCCAAATCCCGCCAGCAGCGACACCGCCGAGGTGCCGCCGAAGCTGAGCAGCGGCATCGGTACGCCCACCACCGGCAGCAGTCCGGCCACCATGCCGCCGTTCACCAGCACATACACCGAGAAGGTCATCGCCAGTGCGCCGGCCAGCAGCCGGGCGTAGCCATCCCGGGCCTCGGAGGCGATCCACAGGCAGCGCGCCACGATGAACAGGTACAGCGCCAGCAGCGCCAGCACGCCCAGCCAGCCCCATTCCTCGCTGAGCACGGAGAAAATGAAATCGGTGGTGTGCTCGGGCAAGAAATCCAGGTGCGACTGGCTGCCCTGCCCCCAGCCCTTGCCGCTGAACCCACCCGAGCCGATCGCGATCTTGGACTGGATGATGTTCCAGCCCGCGCCCAAGGGGTCGGACTCGGGATTGAGGAAAGTGAGGATGCGGTCGCGCTGGTAAGGCATCAGCATCTGCCAGCCCAAGGGCAGCGACGCCAGCCCCAGCGCGGCGAACAGGCCGATGCGCCACCAGGCGATGCCGGCCAGGAAAATGGCGAACACCCCCGACGCGGCCACCAGCATGCCGGTGCCCAGGTCGGGCTGCAGGATGATCATGCCCACCGGCAGGCCGATGATGCCGGCGCACACCGCCAGCGCGCCCCAGCGCGGCGGCAGCACGGCGCCGTGCAGGTACCAGGCCAGCATCATCGGCACCGAGAGCTTGAGCAGTTCGCCGGGCTGCAGGTAGAACACGCCCAGGTTCAACCAGAGGTTGGCGCTGCGGCCGGAGCCGAACACGAACACCAGCGCCAGCAGCACCAAGCTGGCGGCGAAGGCCAGCGGCGTCCACACCCTCAGCCGCGCCGGCGGGATGCGCGAGATCAGCACCAATGCGCCCAGCCCCACTGCAAAGCGAACCGCTTGCGAGATCACCAGCCGCGAGTTTTCACCCGACGCGCTGGCCAGCACCACCAGGCTGATGAACATCACGCCCAGCAGCGCCAGCAGCAGCGGCAGGTCCACCTTGTCGAAGATGCGGGCCAACAGCCCGCGCAGCCACTGCAGCAGGGCGATCACCGGACGGTATCCTCGGGCGGCGGCACCAGCCAGGCATCGAGGATACGGCGCGCCACCGGCGCGGCCGCGCGCGTGCCCGAGCCGCCGTGCTCCACCAGCACCGCCACGGCGATGGTGGGGTTTTCGGCCGGCGCGAAGGCGATGAACCAGGCCTGGTGGCGCAAGTGGTAGGGCAATTTGTTCGGGTCAATGCGCTCCAGGCCTTTGCGGCTGGTGCGCTGAACGGTGCCGGTCTTGCCGGCGATCAGGTAGGGCGCGCCGATGCCGGAAGCGCGCGCCGAACCGGACGGGCTGTGCATCACCGCCACCATGCCGTCGCGCACCGCCAGCAGGTTGGCATCGTCGGGCACCACGCGCACGCTGGGCGGCCGCGGCTCCGGCACGCGCGGCTGGTCGAAACCGGCCTGGCTTTCGCGCACCAGGTGCAGCTGCTGGCGCACGCCGCCGTTGGCAAGCACCGCGGTGGCCGACGCCATTTGCAGCGGCGACGTCACCCAGTAGCCCTGGCCGATGGCGGCGTTGACGGTATCGCCCGGATACCAGTCGAGGTTGAGCTCGCGGCGCTTCCACACGCGTGACGGTCGCACGCCGGAAATCTCGCCGCTCAGGTCGATGCCGGTGGGCTTGCCGAAGCCGAAGCGTTCGAAGAACGCATCCATCCGGTCCACGCCCAAGTCTAGCGCGAGCTTGAAGTAGTAGGTGTTCACCGACTGCGCCAAGGACTCGCGCAGGTTGATCATGCCGTGGCCCCCCGGCCGCCAGTCGCGATAGCCGCGGGCCTGGCCGGGCAGGAAGAATTCGCCGGTGGAAAGCGTCATCGAGTCGGGCGTGCGCAGCCCGTACTCCAGACCCGCCAGCGCCAAGAACGGCTAGATGGTGGAGCCCGGCGGGAAGCCGCCCAATACGTTGCGGTTGAACAGCGGCCGCGCCGGTGCCTGCAGCGCCTGCCAGTCCTTGTGGCTGATGCCGTTGACGAAAAGGTTGGGGTCGTAGCTGGGCAGGCTGACCATGGCCAGCACTTCGCCGGTGGCCGGGTCCACCGCCACCGCGGCGCCGTCTTTGCCTTCAAACGCATCCACCATGGCCTGCTGCAGTCGCGCGTCCACGCTCAGGTACAGGTCGGCGCCGGGCTTGGCATCGTGGCGTCGCAGCACGCCCAGGGCGCGGCCTTCGACATTGGTCTCGATCTCTTCGTAGCCGATCTCGCCGCGCAGCCGTAGCTCATGGAAACGCTCGATGCCCGCCTTGCCGATGTGGGTAAGCGCCGTGTTGCGGCTGTCGCCCATGGCTTCCAGGTCCGCCACGTCCACCCGCCCGACGTAGCCGATGATGTGCGCGAACAGCGGGCCATACGGATAGCGTCGCGTGAGGTAAGGCACCACTTCCACGCCGGGAAACCGATGCCGGTTCACTGCCAGGCGCGCCAGTTCGCCTTCGTCCAGGCGCAGCTTCAGCGGGATCGGCCGGAAGCCGCGCGTGGCGCGCCGGGTTTGGCGGAAGCGTTCGATGTCCTCGGCGTCCAGCTGCACCAGTTCGCCCAGGCCGGCCAGCGTTTTATCCAGGTCGCCCGCCTGTTCGGGCACGATTTCAAGGCGGTAGGCGGGCACGTTGTTTGCCAGCAGGCGGCCGTTGCGGTCGTAGATGAGCCCCCGCGCCGGCACGATCGGGCGGGGCTTGATGCGGTTGGCTTCCGCGCGCGTCTGGTATTCCTCGTGCTGCAGCACCTGCAGGCGGAAATACCCAGCGGCCAAACCGATCATGGCCAGGGCGATGCCGATGAAGCCCAGCGCCGCGCGCCGGCGGAACTGCTCGGACTCAGCCTGCGGGTTCTTCAGCTTTTGCCGGCGCGGGAATCGCATATGGGCTCAGCCGGTGCGCTCGCGCTCGCGCAAGCGCAGCCGAAGTTCGTCCAACAGCAGGAACAGCCACGGCCACAGCGCGAAGCCCACCACCGGCGACAGCCACGTGGCCAGCGGCGGCGCCGCGTCGCCGGCGGCCACGCGGATGGCCAGCGCGATCAGCCGGTCGTTGAGCAGCAGCGCGAACACCGCTGCAGCCTGCTGCCACAGGGGGAAAAAGCGCAGCCGGGCGCGAAAGCGCTGCACCAGGAAAACCAGCACCACCAGCCGCAGCGCCTGCTCGCCAAACAGCGTGCCCGACACCAGATCGGCCAGCAGTCCGGCGATGAAGGCGACCCCGAGGCCGACGCTATCGGGCGCTTCGAGCAGCCAGTAGCAAAGCAGCATGGCCAGCAGGTAAGGCCGCGCCAGATCAACGCCCGCGGGCAGCGGCACCACCAGCACCAGCAGGCTGCAGGCGAGGCTTCCGTAGAGCAGCCAGGGCGAGGGACTGCGGGTCATTGCGCGGGTTCCGCGGCAGCTTCGTCGCCGGGCGTTTGCCCCGCGGGCTCGGCGGCATCCGGGAGCACGGCAGGCAGCGGTGCTTCCGGCCCCAGGTCGACTTCATCGCGGGTGTTGCTTACCAGCAGCACCTCCAGACCGCGGTCCAGGCGCGCCGCCGGACGCGCCTGCGCCACCACGAACAGGCGGGTGTCGTCGGGATGGAGCTCTTCCACCACGCCCACTGGAAAACCGGCCGGGAAGCGGCCGCCGATGCCGGAAGTGACCAGGCGATCGCCGACGCGGATATCGGCACTCTGGGGGATATTCGGCAAGCGCAGCACGTGGCTGCGGCCCGTGCCGAAAGCGATGGTGCGCAGGCCCGAACGCGCCACCTGCACCGGGATGGCATGGTCGGGGTCGGTGAGCAGCAGGCCGGTGGCGCGGCGCGGGCCAACTTCGATCACCTGGCCGAGCACGCCACCCGCGTCGATCATGGCCTGGCCCACCACCACGCCGTCGTTGCTGCCGGCATCAAGCACGATGCGCTGGCGCGCGGGGTCCAGGTCGACATCGACGATACCCACCAGTTGCGCCGACAGGCGATAGCCGCGGGTGCCGCCCAGCAGCTCGCGCAGGCGCTGGTTCTCCTCGGCCACTGCGGCCAGCCGGTGCAGGCGGCTGGCGTTCACCTGCAGTGCGCGGCTCAGGCGCACGTTCTCCTCCTGGAGCTGTCCGCGGCTGCGGAACAGGGCGCTGGTGCTCTCGGCCAGCCGCGCCGGCGATGCGGCCAGCCACCACACCGGCTCGGCCAGCGCCGAAAGCCGCTGCCGCGACTGGTCTGCGAAGCCGCCGCGTTGGTCGGCCACCATCAACAGCGTGGCCAGGGCCAGATAGGCCAGCAAGGGCAGCGTGCCGCCGGCGCTCTCGCTCAATCGCGCCGCTGGGGAGCCGGGATAAGCCATGGGCTCAGCCGCTAACGACGAACTGCGCCGCGGTCCGAACCACCATGCCTGCTCACTCCGGCGAGAAGAACTCGTTGCCGTGCATGTCGATCAGCTCAAGCGCCCGGCCACCGCCACGCGCGACGCAGGTGAGCGGGTCGTCGGCCACGTGCACGTGCAGGCCGGTTTCTTCGGAAATCAGCTTGTCCAGGTCGCGCAGCAGTGCGCCGCCGCCGGTGAGCACGATGCCGCGCTCGGCGACGTCCGCGCACAGTTCGGGCGGCGTCTGCTCCAGCGCCTGCTTCACGGCGCTGATGATGCCGCTGAGCGGCTCATGCAGGGCTTCGAGCACTTCGTTGGAGTTGATGACGATCATCCGCGGCACGCCCTCGGCGAGATTGCGGCCGGAAACTTCCATCTCCTTGACCACCGCCTGCGGGAACGCGCAGCCAACCTCGATCTTGATGCGCTCGGCGGTCATTTCGCCAATAAGCGTGCCGTGGTTGCGGCGCACGTAGTTGATGATGGATTCATCGAAGCGGTCTCCGCCGATGCGCACCGACTGCGAGTAGACGATGCCATTGAGCGAAATCACCGCAACCTCGGAGGTGCCGCCGCCGATGTCGATCACCATCGAGCCGCGCGCCTCGTCCACCGGGATACCGGCACCGATCGCCGCGGCCATGGGCTCCTCGATCAGGTACACCTCGCGGGCGCCGGCCTCCTCGGCCGACTCCTTGATGGCGCGGCGCTCCACCTGGGTGGAGCCGCAGGGCACGCAGATGAGCACCCGCGGGCTGGGCCGCAGGAAGCGCGAGGTGTGCACCTTGCGGATGAACTGCTTCAGCATTTCCTCGGTGTGGGTGAAGTCGGCGATCACGCCGTCCTTCATCGGCCGATGGGTGGTGATGTTGCCCGGCGTGCGGCCGAGCATCTTCTTGGCCTCGGCGCCAACCGCAGCCACTTCGCGGCCGCCCTGGGTGTGGCGCACGGCCACCACGGACGGCTCGTTGAGCACGATGCCCTGGCCGCGGACGAAGATGAGGGTGTTGGCGGTACCGAGGTCGATCGACAAGTCGTTCGAAAACAGGCCGCGGAGCTTCTTGAACATCAGGGGGAAGCCTGTGAAATGGCGGGTTTGCGTGACTGCATAGGGTAGCAACCACCCCCGTTTCGAGCAAGGAAAACCGGCGTTTTCCCCGTGCCTTCGCGCTCGCGGCGGGCTAACATGTGCGCCTTCCCCGGGGCCCGGCCCCACCCGCTCTGCACTCCGAGGTCCCACCATGCCCTCCGCCCTGATCTGCGGGTCCCTGGCCTACGACACCATCATGGTGTTCCAGGACCAGTTCAAGAACCACATCCTCCCGGACAAGGTCCACATCCTGAACGTGTCGTTCCTGGTGCCGCGGATGCGGCGGGAATTCGGCGGCTGTGCCGGCAATATCGCCTACAACCTCAAGCTGCTGGGCGGCGATCCGGTGCCCATGGCCACCGTGGGCCAGGACTTTGGGCCCTACCGCGAGCACTTCGAGGCCTGCGAGATCCGGATGGACCACGTCAAGGAACTCTCCGACCTCTACACCGCCCAAGCCTTCATCACCACCGACCTGGACGATAACCAGATCACCGCTTTCCACCCCGGCGCCATGATGCGTTCCTACGAAAACCACGTCCGGGACGTCAAAGACGTCGGCTTTGGCATCGTCGGGCCGGATGGCTACGAGGCGATGCTGCAGAACTCGCGCGAGTTCGCCGAGTTGGGCATTCCGTTCATCTTCGACCCGGGCCAGGCGATGCCGCTGTTCAACGGCGACGAACTGCGCACCATGATCGAACAGGCCACCTACGTGACCGTGAACGACTACGAATCAAGCCTGCTGCAGGACAAGACCGGGCTGAACGAACAGCAGATTGCCGAGCGCGTGCAGGCTTACCTGATCACCCGCGGCCCCAAGGGCTCCGAAGTGCACAGCAACGGCGGCCTGATGCATATCCCGGCGGCCACCGCCATGCGCGTGGTGGACCCCACCGGCTGCGGCGACGCCTACCGCGCCGGCCTGATCTACGGGCTGATGAACGGCATGGACATGGCCACCACGGGCCGCATTGCCTCGCTGATGGGTGCGCTCAAGATCGAGCATCTGGGCCCGCAGAACCAGCGCTTCGATTTCGCCCAGTTCGCCGAGCAATTCCGCCAGCAGTTCGGCTACGCCCTGCGCTGAAGCGCGGCGCCCGCCGCAAGCCCCGGCGCCATGGCGGCGCCGGGGTGGTTCTGGGTCAGAACTCCTGCGAGAAACGCACGCCGAAGGTGCGCGGCTGCGCCACCACGGTGTAGGCCTGCTCACCGCAAACAGCTTCAGCACACTGGGCAAACCGCGACAGCTGCGCCCGCTCGTCGAACAGGTTGCGGATGTAGAAGTCGAGGTTCCAGCGGTCGCGGCCCAGGCCGGCCGACAGGTCGAACAGCTCGTAGGCATCCAGATCGCCCAGGATGTCGCCTTCCGCGATCCGCAGGTCGGTGCGGCGCTCCCCTTCGTGCACCAGCGAGCCCTGGACGTGGGCCTCGAAGTTGCCGACGTCGAAGGTGTAGCGGGCGGTCAGGTTGCCCTTGAACTCCGCGGTGATCGGCAAACGAGTGCCCGATGGCGCTTCGGGCGAGGCGCAGTTGGTCTCGGGCCGGCCGTTGGCGTCGGTGAAGCCACAGTAGTTCTCGCTCAGCTCGGCGTCGTAGAAAGCCACGCCGGCGGTGATGCGCAGGTTGTAGGTGGCCGCCCAGCTGATGTCGCTCTCCAGGCCGCGGATGCGCGCCTGGTTGGCGTTCTTGATCTCGGTCAGGCCGTTCTGGCCCAGGATCGCGAACTGGAAATCCTCCCAGTCCTGCTCGAACACCGCGCCGTTGAAAGTGAGGCGGCCGTCCCCCCAGCCGGTCTTCCAGCCCATTTCCCAGTTGGTGAGGATGTCCGAAAGGTAGGGATCGAGGGTGCCGCGTCGGTTGATGCCACCCGGCCGGAAGCCCTCGGACCAGGTGCCGTAGATCATCGCGTCGTCAGTCAACTGGTAGCTGAGGTTGAAGCGCCCCAGCGAGTCGCTCTCGTCCACGCTCTTGTTGAAGACCTCGCAGGGCGCATTCGGGAACGGCGGCAGGTTCTGGGTGTTGCAGGCACCCTCGCCATAGGTCGGGTTGGAGTTGTAGCCGTCAGAGAAGCCGAAATAGCCGCGCAGGCTGTTGTCCACTTCGTAGAAGCGCATGCCGGCGGTGGCGGTCAGTTTTTCGGTGATGTCGTAGGTCACTTCACCGAACAGGGCCTGGTCGTTGTCCTCGCGGCGCTGGCGGGTGAGCCAAATGGTGTCTTCCCAACCGGTGACCGACAGCGAGCTGGCCAGGTCGTCGATGCGATAACGCTCCTGGATGTCGTTGTCCTGCTGCTGCCAGAACAGGCCCGCGACGAACCGGAAGCGGTTTTCCGACGGCGAGGTGATGCGCAGCTCATGGCTCTGCTTCTTGTAGCCGTTGCTGGCCTGGATGTACTGCGACGGATTGATCAGGTCGCCGTTGTCATCGTAGAAATAGGTGCCGTAGCCGAACAGGGTGTCGTACCAATACGCGTAGTCGTTGTAGTCCGACTCGCTGTCGAGATCGCGGTCGAGATGGCCAAAGGCGTAGGTCAAGTCGAAGTTGCCGATCTTGCCCTGCACCGTCAGCGCCGACTGGGTCCAGGTGTCATCGGAGGTCTGCGGATAGAACTGGGTGGTGGACAGTTCGCCCACGTCAGGGTCTACGCCGAAGCTGCCGTTGATGTCCTGGCTCTGGTGGACCACGCTGGGCATGATGCTCCAGGTGTCGTTGAGGTCGATCTTGAGCGCCGCCCGGGCGCCGGTGGTGTCGCCGAAGTTGAAATCGTCGCGCGCCCGGCCCAGGTTGCTGATGGTGATGCCCGAGGACGGGAAGGTGCGATTGCCCAGCTCGTTGTCGATGTAGCCGGCATCGTCACGGTCCCAAGCCACCAGACGCACCGCGGCCCTGTCGCTGATCGGCAGGTTGATGAAAGCCTCGGCTACGTGGCCAGTGCCGCCATCGCTGATGGTGTTGAACTCCAGGCCATAGCCGGCGGCAAAGGCGCTGGCGTCGGGCTTGTTGGTGATGATGCGGATGGTGCCGGCTTGGGAGCTGGCCCCGTAAAGGGTGCCCTGCGGACCCGCCAGCACCTCCACGCGCTCCAGGTCGTACGGATGCAGATCAACCGCGCCGCGGATGGTGGTGATCGGCTGCTCGTCGAGGTAGACGCCGACGCTGGGCTGTGGTCCCGAGTGATTGCCATCGCCGCCGCTGGCGACGCCGCGCATGTAGACCTGGAAATTCGCCGGCACTTCGCCCAGGCGCTGGAACGAGACGCTGGGGAATCGCGACGCGATGTCCTCGAAACTGGCCACGTTCAGCTCGTCGAGCTGCTGGGTGCCCAGCACCTGGATGCTGACCGGCACGCGCTGCAGGTTTTCGCTGCGCTTTTGCGCGGTCACCGTCACCTCCGCCAAAACCGCGGTGTCCTCGGCCGGTTCCGTCGCCGGTGCGGGCGCTTGCGCCCAAGCCGCGGTTCCCATCGCCAGCCAGATCGCCGATGCCAGCGGTAGCCTGGCCAGCGTGGATGTCGCTTTCCCCTGTGTTGCTCGCTTCATTGCCTACTCCCCGTGGTGTTTCATGGTGTTGCCGGCAGGTCCCGCGCCTGGTCAGGCGGGGCGTCCGGATAGGTGTCTAGGGCTGTGCCCAATGCGGCTTTCAGCGGGCCCAGCCAAGCTTCGTAGTGGCGCCAGTGGTCGATGCCTTCCCGGTAGATCGGCTGGCGCACCTGCTCGGAGCTGGCGGTGCGCACGGGCCTGTCGTTTTCGAAGAAGCGCAGGCACTGGTCTTCAAACGGCAGGCCGCAGTAGTCGAGGAGTTTCCGTACCTGGGCCTCGGTGTCTTCAACCAGCTGCTCGTAAACGACGCGGTGGACGCGGCCGGGCAGCACTTGGTCGAAGTGCGCCATCAGCGCCAGGTAGTCGCGGTAGTAGCTGCCGATGTCGTCCAAGCCATAGCTGAAATTCTGGCCGCGGGCGAAGTACTGCTTGTAGCCCGAGAAGCAGCAAGCCAGCGGATGGCGCCGCACGTCGATGATGCGCGCGTTGGGCAACACCAGGTGGATGAGGCCGATGTGGAAGAAGTTGTTCGGCATCTTGTCGATGAAGTGCGGTGCGTGGGTCTTGCGCTGCACTTGGGTGCGCTGCAGGTAGCTGTCGCCCAGCTCGCGCAACTGCCCAGCGTCCAGCGTGGCCAGCACTTCATGGTAGGAGCCGGCGCGTCCCTCGCCCGAGCGCCTGAGCTCGTGGGTCAGCGCGATGATCTCGGGCAGCTCCATCGTGCCCTCCACCGCCGAGTGGCTGGAGAGGATTTGTTCCACCAAAGTTGAGCCTGAGCGCGGCAGCCCGACGATGAAGATCGGGTCGGGTGCGGGGCTGCCGCTACCCTGGTGCTGCTGCAGGAACTGCGGCGTGAACAGCTGGCGTGAGCGCGTGACACGAGCGGTGGCGTCCTGGGCGCGATAGGGCAACGCGGCGCGGCGCTGGCGGTTGCCTTCCTGGTAATGCGCGAACGATTCGGCGTAATCGCCGCCGTCTTCCATTGCCTTGCCCAACGCGAATTCGAACTGACTGCGTTGCTCGCCCGCCAGGTCTTCGCGCAGCAGCTGCTGCTGCATGGCCTGCAGGTCTCCGGACTGGAAGCGGAAGGTCTTGAGGTTGGCCAGGCTCCAATAGGCCTCACCGAAGCCCGGGTCGAGCGCGATCGAGCGCCGATACGCCGCGATGGCGCGTTCGCGCAGGCCGGCGGTCTTGAGCGCATGGCCGTAGCTGAGCCAGATACGGCCATGGTCGGGGTATTCGGCCACGATGCCTTCATACAGTTCGATGGCCGGGGCGTAATCGCCAATCCGGCAAAGCACCACGGCCTTGAGGTTGCGGGCGCTGGGATTGGCGGGGTCGGTGGCGAGCAACAGGTCTACCTGCGCCAGCGCCAACTCGGGCTTGTTGGCCCGGTGCAGCACCATGGCCTGGTTCTGCCGGGCGGCATGGAAGCTCGGCGCCAGTTCAAGGCAGCGGGTGAGCAATTGCTCGGCATCATCCAACCGGCCCAGCCGCGCCGCCACTTCGGCCAGCATCCGGATCGCGGCGACATCGGTGGGCGCTTGGAGCAGATGCGCCCGCAGCGCTGCCTCGGCCTCCGGGATGCGGTTGTTGGCCAGCGCATCGGCCGCCGCCATAAGCCGAGGATCCGCGGTGGCGTGCTGGATATGGCGGGTGTAGGCCATATCGGCGGTAACGGTATCGCCCACGGCGGAAAGATGGTCTCCCAGCGCCAGCCACGCCTTCGGGTGCGCGGGTGCCAAGGCCAGCCCCTCGCGCAAAGGCGCGATTGCGTCGCCACCGCGGCCGGCGCGGCCCAGCACAAGACCCAGTTCGATCTTGGCAGCCGGCCACATTGGGTGAGCCGCCACCAGTTGCTGCAAGAGTTGCAGCGCGGGAACCAGCGCGCCGCACTCGGCCTGCCCAACGGCCAGCAGCAGTTGGGCGGGAGGGTACGGACCCACTGTGTCGAGGATTTCCTGCGCCTGCGCGACTGCCTTGGCGGGCTGCCGCTCCAGCAGACGCTGCGCATGCGCCATCGCGGCCTGCACCGAAGCCAACGGCTCCGCTGAGGCGCTCAAACGCCGCACGCCTGGATGATGGATGACCCCACGAACTCGCCCCTTCTGGACATCACCAGGGGCTAACGTCCCCGGCGACGCAGTCCAGCGTCTGCTGCGCTGATTGTTACCGTTAGATAACACGACGGCAGAACCTTGTCGACGCGAAGTGAAGGTGACGCACGCCAGCTTCGGGTCTGGGCAGCCCCGCCAAAAGGAAAAGCGCTGCCCTCTGGGGGCGGCGCTAGGGGATGAGTGCTGGCGATGACCGGATGCCGGACAAATCGTTGGTAGCGGCAAGACCAACTGCCAGAGTAAGCGTCAAGGGGATGGAGCGGATGCTCTACGCGCGTCTGTGATTCTCACGCCGTCCCCAAGGAGTCCCGACCATGCGCCTTTTAGCCGCTGCGATACTGTTCTCCGGCGTGGTCTCCCTAGCCGCCTGCTCCGGCGACATGGAGGTAGACATCCCGAACAACGACAGCGAGGCCTTGGTGGAAGCCCTGCGCCAAGCCAATGCCGGCGCCGGCCACACCAGGATCCGGCTGGCGAGAAACGGCCTGTACATCCTGGCAAAGGAAGCCGAGCCGGGCCTGCTGCTTCCGACCGTGGAAGGCCGCGTCACGATCGAGGGCAACCATGCGGAGATCCGCGGCTACAGCGCCGCCCCGGCCGCGCTGCTGGAAGTGGACCCGTCGGCCGAGGTACGCCTGCAAGACTTGGTCTTGGCCGAGGGCACCGATGGCGCAGTTCGAAACTACGGCGATCTGCGACTGCAGGGCGTCGCCATCATGGACAGCTCGGTGGACACGATGCCTGCGATCCTTCTCAATCACGGCCGCCTTGAGGCCACCAACAGTGAGATTGCCTACAACCTGCTGCTTGCGACCCGGCGCGATGCCGGGACGGTGCTCAATTACGGCGAGATCGAACTCACTGACTCGCTCATCCACAGCAACCGCGCCTTGGGCCGCGAGCCCACCGTGGCCGTTTCCGGCGGCATCCTGAACTTCGGCAGCGTGAAGCTGGATGGCCTGCAGCTCGACGACAACGAACTCCCCGCCGATGAATCGCCGAGCCTGAGCTTCGGTGGCATCCTCAACCTCGGCAACGGATCGGTGACCGGCCTCGCACCCGTCGATAGTGTTCGTGACGCCAGTCACACGGCGGCTCTCGCCGGCATTTGATTAACGGCCGCTCTCTTGTAGGAGGGACTTCAGTCCCGATGCTTCTGGCTACGGGCCTCGGGACTGAAGTCCCTCCTACTGGCAAAGAAAAACGCCGCCCTTTGGGGGCGGCGTTTTGGG
>JANORD010000077.1:0-30234 GCA_031415095.1 Lysobacteraceae bacterium | reverse complement strand
TTGGACTTCGACAGTTCGATGTCCAACATCCTGCTCATCGGCCCCACCGGCTCGGGCAAGACCCTGCTGGCCGAGACCTTGGCGCGCCTGCTCAACGTCCCCTTCACCATCGCCGATGCCACCACCCTCACCGAGGCTGGCTACGTCGGCGAGGACGTTGAAAACATCATCCAGAAACTGCTGCAAAAGTGCGATTACGACGTCGAGAAGGCCCAGAGCGGCATCGTCTACATCGACGAAATCGACAAGATCTCGCGCAAGTCCGAAAACCCGTCCATCACCCGCGACGTTTCTGGTGAAGGCGTGCAGCAGGCCCTGCTCAAGCTTATCGAGGGCACCGTGGCCTCGGTGCCGCCGCAGGGCGGCCGCAAGCACCCGCAGCAGGAATTCCTGCAGGTGGACACCCGCAACATCCTGTTCATCGTCGGCGGCGCCTTCGCCGGCCTGGACAAGATCATCCAGGCGCGCAGCACCGAGGCCGGTGGCATTGGTTTCGGCGCCAAGGTCAAATCCAGCGAGCGCAAGATCGAAGTTGGCAAGCTGCTGGCCGAGGTCGAGCCAGAGGACCTGATCAAGTTCGGCCTGATCCCCGAGTTCGTCGGTCGCCTGCCCGTGGTCGCCACGCTCGAGGAGCTGGACGAGGCGGCGCTGATGAAGATCCTCACCGAGCCCAAGAACGCCATTACCAAGCAGTTCAAGAAGCTGTTCGAGATGGAAGGTGTGGAGCTGGAAGTGCGCCCTGACGCCCTGATGGCTGTGGCCAAGCGCGCGCTCAAGCGCAAGACCGGCGCCCGCGGCCTGCGCACCATCATGGAATCGGTGCTGCTCGACACGATGTACGACCTGCCGTCGCTGGAAAACGTCAGCAAGGTCGTGGTGGACGAGTCGGTCATCAACCACCAGACCGAACCCTACCTGATTTACTCCAGCGCCCCCGCGGCGCCAAAAGCCGCTTCGGGCGACTGATGCTTAGGCTGCAAGTGCTTGAAAACGGGCCGGTCTTTCCGGCCCGTTTTTTGTTGGCGGGAAAAACTTGCAAGCCGCCGCCGGGAACCCCATAACCTGAGCCTAGCGGGGCAATTGCCCCCAACGGAGATTTCCATGCCCGACACCGCCCCCGTGCCCAACCGCCTGGATCTGCCCGTGTTGCCACTGCGCGACGTGGTGGTCTATCCGCACATGGTGATCCCGCTGTTTGTTGGCCGCGACCGTTCGATCAAGGCGCTGGACCAGGCCATGGCCGGCGACAAGCAGATACTGCTGATTGCCCAGAAGAGCCCGGACATCGACGATCCTGGCGCCGACGACCTCTACGCCGTGGGGACGCTGGCGCAGGTGCTGCAGTTGCTCAAGTTGCCCGATGGCACCATCAAGGTGCTGGTGGAGGGCTCGGCGCGCGTGGCCATCGATGGCTACGGTGATCGCGACGGCGCCCTTACCGCTACCGGCATCGAGGTGGACTCGGGCTGTGAGCGCGAGGAGCGCGAGCTGGAGGTGACGCAGCGCTCGCTGATGACCCTGTTCGAGCAGTACGTCAAGACCAACCGCAAGTTGCCCCCCGAGCTGCTCACCACGCTGTCGGGCATCGACGACCCCAGCCGCCTTGCCGACACCATTTCAGCGCATTTGGGCGCGCGCCTTTCCGACAAGCAGCAGCTGCTGGAGACCCTGGACGTGGGCCAGCGCATGGAGCGGCTGATTGGCCTGGTGGACGGCGAAATCGACGTGCAGCAGATCGAGAAGCGCATCCGCGGCCGGGTCAAGTCGCAGATGGAAAAGAGCCAGCGCGAGTACTACCTCAACGAGCAGATGAAGGCGATCCAGAAGGAGCTGGGCGACCTGGACGAAGCGCCCAATGAACTCGAGGAGTTGGCCAAGAAGGTCGCCGCCGCCGGCATGCCCAAGCCGGTGGAAGCCAAGGCGCGCGCCGAACTCAACAAGCTCAAGCAGATGTCGCCCATGTCGGCCGAGGCCACGGTGGTGCGCAACTACATCGACTGGCTGGTGGGCGTGCCTTGGAAGAAGCGCAGCAAGATCCGCAAGGACCTGAAGGCCGCGCTGGATGTTCTCGACGCCGACCACTACGGACTGGAGAAGGTGAAGGAGCGCATCCTCGAGTACCTCGCGGTGCAGCTGCGCGTGAAGCAGATGAAAGGCGCCATCCTTTGCCTGGTGGGACCTCCGGGCGTGGGCAAGACCTCGCTGGGCCAGTCCATGGCCAAGGCCACCAACCGCAAGTTCGTGCGCATGTCGCTGGGCGGCGTGCGCGACGAGGCCGAGATCCGCGGCCATCGCCGCACCTACATCGGCTCCATGCCGGGCCGGATCGTGCAGAACCTGAGCAAGGTGGGCAGCAAGAACCCGCTTTTCATGCTCGACGAGATCGACAAGATGAGCATGGACTTCCGCGGCGATCCCTCTTCGGCGCTGCTGGAGGTGCTGGACCCGGAGCAAAACCATTCGTTCAATGACCACTATCTGGAAGTGGACCTGGACCTGTCCGAAGTGATGTTCGTGGCCACCGCCAATTCACTCAATATCCCAGGCCCGCTGCTGGATCGCATGGAAGTGATCCGCCTCCCGGGCTACACCGAGGATGAGAAGCTGCACATCGCCGAGCGCTACCTGTTGCCCAAGCAGCTCAAGGCGAACGGGCTGAAGGCGGGCGAGCTGAAGGTGAACGAAGCGGCGGTGCGCGACATCGTGCGCTACTACACCCGTGAGTCCGGCGTGCGCAACCTTGAGCGCGAACTGTCGAAGATTTGCCGCAAGGTGGTGAAGGAAATCGCGCTGGCCGGACCGCGCAAGGGCGGCAAGCCCATGGCCATCAGCGTCTCGTCCAAGAACCTGGACAAGTACCTGGGCGTGCAGCGCTTCGATTTCGGACGCGCCGAGCAGGAGCACGAAGTGGGGCTGGTCACCGGCTTGGCCTGGACCGAAGTGGGAGGCGACCTGCTGCAGATCGAGGCCAGCCTGCTGCCCGGCAAGGGCCAGCTGATACTCACGGGCCAGTTGGGCGACGTGATGCAGGAGTCGGCCAAGGCGGCCTACAGCGTGGTGCGCTCGCGCAGCGAGCGTTTGGGCCTGGATACCGAGTTCCACAACAAGTTCGACACCCACGTGCACGTGCCCGAGGGCGCCACGCCCAAGGACGGCCCCAGTGCCGGCATTGCCATGGTCACCGCGCTGGTGTCCGTGCTGTCGGGGGTGCCCATCCGATCGGATGTGGCGATGACCGGCGAGATCACCCTGCGTGGCCGCGTGCTGCCCATCGGCGGCCTGAAGGAAAAGCTGCTTGCGGCTCTGCGTGGCGGCATCCGCACCGTGATCATTCCCGAGGAGAACCGCAAGGACCTTGCGGACATTCCCAAGAACGTGACCCAAGGCCTTGAGATCGTTCCAGTCAAGTGGATAGACCAGGTGCTCGACATCGCGCTCGTTCGTCCGCTGGCGCGGGAACCCAGCGGGGATCCGTCGCCGGAAAGCACGTCCGACACCGGCGCCAAGGACGCCGCAAGCGCCTCGCTGACGCACTGACTTGGATGCTGATGAAAACCCGGAAACCCGCGCAATATATGGCTCTCGCGTATTGCGCGGGTAAAATCCGGCTGGTATAAATCTACTCAAGCATCGCGGTGCCAGGAACCTGGCTCGGTGGCATAAGTGGATCGGACTCCAGCGTCTGGCGTGTGCCGGCGGGGTTCGGTTCTTCAGATTGCGGGTCCAGCCCGCTCAGGGAGTCAATAATGAACAAAGCCGAATTTACGAGTGCCGTCGCCGATGGCGCCGAAATGTCCAAGGCTGACGCTGGCCGCGCCGTGGACGCAGTGATCGACGTGATCAAGGCGGCCCTCAAGAGCGGTGAGACCATCACGCTGGTTGGGTTTGGTACCTTCTCTGTCCGCACGCGCGCCGCCCGCCAGGGCCGCAACCCGCAGACCGGCGACACCATCAAGATCAAGGCCTCGAAGAATCCAGCCTTCAAAGCTGGCAAAGCGCTCAAGGATGCGGTAAACTGATCGTCTTGTAAGGGTGCTTAGCTCAGCGGTAGAGCGTCGCCCTTACAAGGCGAGGGTCGGGGGTTCGAAACCCTCAGCACCCACCAGTAAGTGATTCAGCGGAGTGGTAGTTCAGTTGGTTAGAATGCTGGCCTGTCACGCCGGAGGTCGCGGGTTCGAGTCCCGTCCACTCCGCCATATCCTCGAGGGCGCCCCACAAGGGCGCCTTCGTTTTTTCCGGCTCCGGGGAAACCGGGGCCACCAACCAACGGCCTAGCCCACATGCTCGAGAGAATCCGCGAAAAGTCCTCCGGCTGGATCGCCTTCGTTATCCTCGGACTGGTCATCATCACGATGGCGTTCTTCGGCATCGACTCCTATTTCGCTCCCAACATCGAGAGCTATGCGGCCAAGATCGAAGGCCCGCCCAAGTTCTTGGTCTGGGGCGAGCAGACTCGCGAAGTGAGCCAGGACGAATTCCGGAGCCGCTTCGAGCAGAGCCGCGCCCAGGAGCGCAGCCGCCAGGGCGAGGCCTTCGACAACGTGGCGTTCGAATCGCTGGACAACAAGCGCTTGGTGCTTGATGCGCTGGTGGACGAGCAGCTGCTGGCGTTGGTGGCCGAGCGCGATGGCATCCGCGTAGGTGAGGCCGACGTGGCGCAAGAGCTCAAGGCCATGGCGGAATTCCAGGACGAGAAAGGCGTGTACAGCCCCGACCGCTATCGGTTGGCGCTGGCCGGCCAGAACATGAGCCATGCCCAGTTCATGGCCAGCATGCGCGCCGACATGGCGCGCCGCACCTTGCCCAGCCAGATTGTTGCGTCGGCCTTGGCCAGCGACGCCGAACTGGAGGCGTTCCTGCGCCTGAGCCAGCAAACCCGCGATCTGAGCCTGATTGACCTGCCCACGCCGGGGCTGCCGGCCACGCCGCCCACCGACGCCCAGCTGCAGGCCTGGTACGACGCCAACGCGTCGCGCTACCGCAGTGAAGAGAAAGTGGCAGTGGAATACGTCGAGATCGACGGCGCCACGCTCGAGGCACCGGTAGCCGCCGACGAGGCAAGCCTGCGCGCGCGCTACGAGGAGCTGCGCACGCGATTCGTCACCGAGCCGCAGCGTCGCGCTTCGCACATTCTCATCAATGCTCCCGCCGACGCCGACGAAGCCACCGACAGTGCCGCGTTGGCGCGGGCGTTGGCCCTGGTGACGCGCGCACGCGCCGAGGGCGCGGACTTCGCCGCGCTGGCGCGCGAAGCGTCCGAAGACCTGGGCTCCAAGGCCGATGGCGGCGACCTGGGCGTGGTGGAAGCGGGCCTGTTCGCGCCGGAGTTCGAGCAGGCGCTGTTTGCCCTCGAGCAGCCGGGCCAAGTGACCGACCCGGTGCGCACGCCGGACGGCTGGCACGTAATCTTACTGCGTGAATTGACCCCGGGCAGCGAACGATCCTTCGAGGAAGTGCGCGCAGAACTTGAGGCCGAGTACCTGGCCACCGAACGGGACCGTGTTTTCAGCGACCTGAGCGGCCGCCTGCTCGAGCGCGTTTACAAGGACCCCACCGCGCTGGCCCCGGCCGCCGAGGCCGCGGGCCTGCCGCTCAAGCGCAGCGGGCTGTTCGGCCGGACCCAGGGCGACGGCATTGCCGCGCTGCCCGTGGTGCGCGATGCCGCGTTCAGCGACAGCCAGCGGCTGGAGCGTCAGGTCAGCGATACGCTGGAGATCGGCCCCAACCATGTCGTTGTCATCCACGTGGTGGAAGTGCAGCCCGAGGCGGCGCTGCCGCTGGCGCAGGTGCGCGACCGCGTGCTGTCTGATTTCAACGCTGATCGCCTGGCCAAGGCCTCGCTGGCGCAAGCCGAGGCCCTGCTGGCGCGTGCGAAAAAGGGCGAGAGCCTGGAAGCGCTGGCCGCCGAACTGGGCCGCACGGTCGCCGTCCTGCCCGCCGTGGAGCGCCGGGCCGAGCTGCCGCCGGCGCTGCTTGCGGAAGCGTTCCGGCTTCCGGCGCCCGAGGGCAAGACGCTGGGCTTGGGTATCGCCGAGCTGGCGCCGGACCGCCACGCGCTGGTGGCCGTGACCGCCGTGCGGCCGGGCAACCTGGATGCACTGGACGACGAAACCCGCACCCGCCTGCGCGAACAACTGGCGCAGGCACGCGGCTTCGTCGAGTACCAGGACTACGTGAAGTCGCTGCGCAAGCACTACACCGTGACGGTGGCCGAGACCCGCCTGTAAGCCAGCGGCGGGGGCGCCTAACCCTCGCCGATCCCGGTCATGCCCAGGATGTTGTAGCCGGCGTCCACGTAGGTGATCTCGCCGGTCACGCCCGCCGCCAAGTCTGAACACAGGAACGCAGCCACGTTGCCCACATCGTCGATGGTGACGCTGCGGCGCAGCGGCGCATGGGATTCCACGTGGCCCAGCATCTTGCGGAAGTTGGCGATGCCCGCCGCCGCCAGCGTCTTGATCGGGCCGGCGGAAATGGCATTCACCCGGGTGCCCTCGGGCCCGAGGTTGAGCGCCAGGTAGCGCACGTTCGCCTCCAGGCTGGCTTTGGCCAGGCCCATGACGTTGTAGTTGGCCAAGGCGCGCTCGGCGCCCAGGTAGCTCAGCGTCAGGATGCTGCCGTGGCGACCCTTCATCATCGGCCGCGCCGCCTTGGCCAGCGCCGCCAGGCTGTAGCTGGAAATGTCGTGGGCGATGCGGAAATTCTCGCGCGTCAGGCCGTCCAGGAACTCGCCCTCGATGGCCTCGCGGGGCGCATAGCCCACCGAGTGCACCAGGATGTCAAAGCCATCCCAGCGCTTGGCCAGTTCGGTGAACACCGCCTCGATCTGCGCGTCCTCGGCCACGTCCAGCGGCAGCACGATATCGGACTTGCAGTCTGCCGCCGCCGCTTCCACGCGCGACTTGAGCTTGTCGTTCTGGTAGGTGAAGGCCAGTTCCGCACCTTCGCGGAACATCGCGTCGGCGATGCCGCTGGCAATGGAACGCTGGCTGGCAACGCCGACCACCAGGGCGCGCTTGCCGGAAAGAAAACCCATGGTCCTGCTCCTGTTGCCGCCCCGGGGCGGCGATGAATGCTTAGTTTCACCCGCAGCGGCCCATACCGCCAAGCACGGTGGCGATGCGGGCTCAGGGGTCGATTCGGATCACCTGGCCGGGCTGCAGGATGGACCGGCTGCTGAGACCGTTCAGCGTGTACAGCTGCTTGAGTGGGACGCCGTGCCGGGAGGCGATGCGCGAGAGCGTGTCGCCGCGCTGCACCTGATGGCTGCGCGGCGATCCTAGCGGCAGATCGGCGGCTGCGGCCCCGTCGCTGGCGGCGGCCACTTGGCTCAGGGCGCTGGCCGGCGCCAGCACCTCGCGCGGCACCCCGGCCACCACCCGGCCCTGCCGGTAAGCGGGGTTGAGCGCGCGCAAGCGCGCGGCATCGGTGCCGAGTTGGCGCGCAGCCTCGTCCAGGCTCTGCGCGCCCTCGGGCAGGGTCATGCGCGCCAGCGGCACGAAGCTGGCGTCGCGCGGCAGCACCAGGCCATGGCGCTCGGGCTTGGCGATGAGGCAGGCGAGCGCGTGCAGCTTGGCGACGTAGTCGTAAGTGGTGCGCGAGAGGCCGCGGGGCAGGTGGCTTTCGCCGGACACGCGCTGGTCGCCGGTGTTGCGGAACGCGCGCAGGATTCGGTATTCGCCCGCGTTGTAGCCCATCGCCATGGCGCGCCATTCGCCGTCGAACAGCTTGCTCAGTTCCTCCAGGTAGGACAGCGCAGCGTCGGTGGATTCCACCGGCGAAAGCCGGCCGTCGTAACCGGGCTGGATGCGAATGCCGTGGTTGCGCGCCGTGCTGGAAATCATCTGCCACATGCCGGCCGGTCCACCCGGGCCGATGGCTTCAGGGCGATACCAGCTTTCCACGATGGGCAGCAGGACGAATTCGCCCGGTAGGTCGCGGCGCTGCACCTCTTCCACCACATAGGCCATCAGCGGCAGGATCTGCTCTAGATGCTTGGCGAAGGCGTCGGGATAGCCGGCATAGCGTTGGCGCCACTTCCGGTTGTTCGGGCCGTCCACGCACACTGGCTCCGAGAAGCGCGCGGTCATGGCGTCGAATACCTCGGCGCCGGTGTCCATCCGCTTGGGCTCAGGCGGTGGCAGGGGCGCCGCTTGCGCAGCGGCGGCCGGCGTTGGCGCATTTACTTCGACAGCGGTGGCCGGCTCGGGCGGCTCGGGCGATCCTTCCTGGGGCGGCTTCACTTGCGGCTGGCAGGCAGCCAGCAGCACGATCAGCGCGCAAAGGCAGGGCATCAGGCGGTTGCGACGGGTCATGTCTCGAACACATCCTTCCATTGGCGCAGGGTGGCGAAGGCCTCGCTGCGATCCTGCGGTGGTCGGCCCAGGCGCTGGGTGAGGCTGGCAAGCACGCCGGGCTGGTCGAGGCGCAGGAACGGGTTGCAGTCCCGTTCGCTGCCTATCGTGCTGGGCAGGCTGGGCAGGCCCCGGGCGCGCAGGGCGTGCACCTGGGCCAGGCGGGCGTCCCGCGCCGGGTTGTGCGGCTCCACGGCCGCGGCGAAGCGGCCATTGGCCTGCGTGTACTCATGGCCGCAGCAGACGGCGCTGTCCGGCGGCAGCGCCGCCAAACGGTCCAACGAGGCCAGCATCTGCGCTGGCTGCCCTTCAAACATGCGACCACAGCCCAGGCTGAAGAGGGTGTCGCCGCAAAACAGCTGGCCACCGCCGTGGAACGCGATATGGCTGAGCGTGTGCCCGGGGACGCCAATTACGTCCAGGGCGAGGCCCAGCTCCGGCACGCGCACCGTGTCGCCCGCACCGACGCGCTGGCAGGGCGCGTGGATGCGCTCGTCCACCGGGGCATAGCAGGGGATTTCGAACTGTTCGCACACCGCCTGCGCGCCGCCGACATGGTCGGCGTGGTGGTGGGTAAGCAGCACGGCCACTGGACGCAGGCCGTCCGCGGCGGCCTGCAGCACCGGCCCAAGCTCGCCCGGATCCACCACCACGACTTCGCCGCCCGCCGCGGCGAGCAGCCAGATGTAGTTGTCCTGGAGAGCGGGCAGGGCAATGGCGCGCAGCACGGGGTGACCTGGGGCGCGCCAATGACGCAGAATTGCGACCATGCCCCCGGCTCCCGCCCTGCGTCAACCCGCTGCCTCCGCCGATGGCTGGTTCGGCCGGGACGGCTCGCTGCGCATGCTGCACGATGTCCAGCGCCAGGCCGCCCCCGAACTCACTCGCGTTTTTGGCCACACCGGCCTGTACCTGCGACCCACCGAAGCGCTGGCACCGGCCCTGTCGGGCAACATGCTGGCCAGCGTGCTCAGCCTGCATCGCCAGCGCGATGGCTTCGCCGGCGAGTTGTGCTGCAGCGACACCGAACTGCCTTTTGCCGACGCCAGCCTGGCCTTGGTCTACGGCCTGTGCGTGCTTGAAACTTCGCCCGACCCCGCCGGACTGCTTTCCGAGATTGCCCGCGTGCTCAGGCCCGATGGCGCCGCGCTGCTCATTACCCTTAACCCTTGGAGCCCGTGCCGCCTGCGCTGGGCCTTCAAGGGCCTGCACCCGATGGACCCCGCCGCGGTGGCGCAGCAGGTGGGGCAGGCGGGCATGGACGTGCAGCGGCGCCGCTATCTCGGCCCGCTGCTGGGCTCGTCGGATAGGGTGGACATCGATCCGCGGCGCGGCAATGCGCTGGCCGCCCGCCTGCGCGTGGCCAGCCTGGTGGTGGCGCGCCGCCGCGATGCCGGGCTGACGCCGCTGCGGTTGCCTACTTCGTCCCTCAAGTTCCGACCCGGCATGAGTGCCGGCTGATCGATACCCAACGCATGGAAGCCAAACCAACGATGAAATCCGTGGACATCCACACTGACGGCGCCTGCCTGGGCAACCCCGGTCCGGGCGGCTGGGCCGCCCTGATGCTGCACGACGGCCGCGAACGCGAGCTGGCCGGCGGTGAGGCGCTGACCACCAACAACCGCATGGAGCTGCTGGCGGCCATCATGGCGCTGGAGGCGCTCAAGTCTCCCTGCGCGGTGGTGCTGTCCACCGATTCCCAATATGTGCAGAAGGGCATCGGCGAATGGCTGCCGGCGTGGATCCGCCGCGGCTGGAAAACCGCCGGCGGCGACCCGGTGAAGAACCGGGATCTGTGGGAACGCCTGCAGGCCGCGGCTTCACCGCATCGGGTGCAGTGGCGCTGGGTCAAGGGCCACGCTGGCCATGTGGAAAACGAGCGCGTGGACAAGCTGGCGCGCGCCGCCGCCGAAAAATTCAGGAGCTGAGCCCGAACCATGCGCCAGATCGTGCTTGATACCGAAACCACCGGCCTGTCCTGGGAAAAGGGCAATCGCATCGTCGAAGTCGGCTGCATCGAGCTGATCGAGCGCCGGCCCACCGGGCGACAGTTCCAGCGCTACTTCAATCCGGGCCGCGAGATGGAGCCCGGCGCGCAGGAAGTGACCGGCCTGAGCCTGGATTTCCTGCTCGACAAGCCCCGCATCGAATCCGTGCTCGATGAACTGCTGGATTTCCTGCGCGGGGCCGAACTGATCATCCACAACGCCAGCTTCGACGTCGGATTCCTCAACCACGAGCTGTCCCTGGCCGGCCCGCACTACGGCCGATTGTCCGACCACGCCAGCGTGCTAGACACCTTGGCCATGGCCCGCGAACGCTTCCCGGGCCAGCGCAATTCACTGGACGCGCTTTGCAAGCGGCTGGGCGTGGACAACAGCCACCGCAAGCTGCACGGCGCCCTGCTCGACGCCGAACTGCTCGCCGAGGTGTACCTGGGTCTCACCGCAGGCCAGGGCGACCTGGGGCTGGCGCCGGCAGGCGATGGCCGCGCTGCGCAGGCCGCGCGCCTGCAGGCGCCGGCGTCCGGGGCCCAGCGCGTGCTGCGAGCCAGCCCCGAGGAAGCGGCGGCGCACGAGGAACGGCTGCAGAAAATCGCCACCAAGGCCGGCGGCAAGCGCCTGTGGCCGGAAGCGGCAGCCTGAGCGGCCAAGATGGATAATCAGGGCCGTCCATTGCCAGCGAGGTCGTCTTGAACGCCACGGTCCTGCTTACTTCGGTGGATATCAATATCCCCGGCTACCGAATCCTGCGGCCGATCGGCGAGGGTGGCATGGCCTCAGTGTTCCTTGCCGTGCAGGAATCCCTGGACCGCGAGGTGGCGCTGAAGGTGATGTCGCCGGTGCTGGCGGCCAATGCCGAGTTCGCAAGCCGCTTCGTGGTGGAAGGCAAGATCACCGCCCGCCTGCAGCATCCCAACCTGGTGACGGTGTATGACATCGGCAGCCATGCCGGCATCTACTACCTTGCGGCCGAGTACATCCCCGGCGGCACCCTCAAGGAGCGCATCACCGCTGGTGGCCTGAGCGTGGCGCACATCCTGGACGTAGCCACCGATATCGCCCATGGCCTGGATTTCGCCCACGAGAAAGGCTTTGTCCATCGCGACGTGAAGCCCGGCAACGTGCTGTTCCGCAAGGATGGCCGCGTTGTGCTGGCCGATTTCGGTATTGCCAAGGCCATGGACGGCAGCAACAGTTCCACGGTTGCCGGCGCCTCCATCGGAACGCCTGACTACATGAGCCCCGAGCAGGCGCGCGGTGAGCCGGTGGACGGGCGCTCGGATCTGTACAGCCTAGGTACTGTTCTTTACGAAATGCTGGTGGGTACGCCGCCCTACCAGGCCGCCGATCCCTTCACCGTGGCCCTGATGCACGTCACCCATCCGGTGCCCACGCTGCCCGAGCCGTACGCGTGGCTGCAGCCGCTGGTGAGCGGGCTGATGGCCAAGCAGGCCACCCAGAGATACAACACCGGCGCGGCTTTCGTGGACGCGCTGCAGGCGCTGCTGGATACCGCGCCGCAGGGCGCGGTGCTGCAGGAAACCAGCACGCGCAAGCCCGGCAGCAGCCAGCGCATCGCCGGCGGCTCGGCCACCCAGCAGCGCACGCGCGTGCGGGTCGCCAGCGAGCGCGCTCGGCGCGCCTGGGTGATGCCTGCTGCGGGCGTCGCTGGACTGGGCGCCGCCGCGCTGCTGGCCTGGTGGTGGGTATCGGCTGGGCCCGAGGCCGGCACTGCCGCCGACGCCGGTTCGGTGGCGGGTGTCGCGCAGCCGGCATCTCAGCCGCAGGATGCACTGCCGGCCGGATTCGAGCTGCCTAAGCCGGTGGACAGCTCAGACCAGGATGCAGTCGACCGCCTGCTGAACGCAGGCGATCAACTGTTCGACTACGGCACCCGCGTGGAGTTGGGCCGCAAACTCACGCTGCCCGACGACGACAGCGCACTGGGCTACTACCGGCAGGCGCTGGCGCTGGATCCGGAAAATGCCCGGGCCAAGGCCGGTATTGCCGGCGTGGTGGCGTTCTACCGGAGTTTTGGCCACAAGGCCTGCGCCGCGGAGCGCTGGACCCAGTGCGGCGTCATCGTCCGCTCGGGCTTGGCGGTGGACGGCGAGGATGCGTATCTCAAGCAGCTGCAGGAGGCTGCGGCCGCGGGGGAGGGCGGCGAAGTGCCGGTGCTTCCGCCGGCGCCGCCGACGGGCTGACGCGCAATCAGCTGCGGCGCAGCACGATGACGGTGACGTTGTCCGAGCCGCCGCCGTCCAGTGCGGCCGACACCAGGTGGTCCACGCACTCCTGGCTGGAGAGTTCGGCTTTGGCCATCAGCGCGCCGATGCCAGCGTCGTCCACTTCTTCCGTGAGCCCATCGCTGCAAAGCAGCAGCTGCTGGCCTGGGCGCAGCTCGCCCGACAGGGTCTCCACCTTCAGGTTCTGCGGGTCGGTGACGCCCAAGGCCTGGGTGACCACGTTGCGATGCGGGTG
This sequence comes from Lysobacteraceae bacterium, assembly GCA_031415095.1. Lineage (GTDB taxonomy): Bacteria > Pseudomonadota > Gammaproteobacteria > Xanthomonadales > Xanthomonadaceae > Arenimonas. The sequence goes on along the minus strand of JANORD010000077.1, from coordinate 17,393 downwards.
CGCGCGCGCCTGCTCGGCGGTGATGGCGCCCTGGTCAATCAACTCCTGCACATAGCTGTGGTCGGAGGAAAGCTGGCGCAGCTGGCCGTTCCAGAGATAGGCGCGGCTGTCGCCCACCCAGGCCAGCTCGAAGCGATGATCGATGATGCGCAATGCCACCATGGTGGTGCCCATCGGCAGGCTTTCGGCGCGCTGGCGGCTGTGCCGGATGATGTCTTCGTCGGCGCGACGGATTGCGTCCGCCAATGGCAGGCCGGCGCGCACTTCGCGCACCACCGCGTCGCGCGCCAAGGCGCTGGCGACCTCGCCGAACTCATGCCCACCCATGCCATCGGCCACCAGCCACAGCCCCAGCTCGGCATCGGCGTAGTAGGTGTCCTCGTTGAGTTCGCGGCGCAGGCCGACGTGGCTGGAGTGCCCGAACTCGATCATGGTCGGTGCCTGGTGCGGAGCGGCGGCGGGAGGAGATTGGGCATGGCCGTCATAATGCGTTCCGCTGGCGCCAGCCCGCAAGCAAGCGCCGGCGCCAAAGGCAGGGTGGGGGCGACCAGCGGGACGTTCGGGTGAGGCAGATCAAAATTCCAACCTCAAGCCGACGGCCAGGTTCCACTGCGACATGCCGTTCCGGCCTAGAAGCTGCTCGTAGTAGAAAAAGCCCGAGCGGCCGCGCGTGAGCACCATCGAAAGTCCCAGCCCCAACCGAAAGTAGTCGGTGTCCAGCGGATCACCGCTCACCAGCATCGCGCTGCCCGTGGGGTCGTTGATGAACCTTGCCTCGATGGCCTGGGGGTCGTCCTTGAACTCATGCTCCCACTCAAGCTGCAGGTGCGGCATCAGCACGCCCCAGTCAGTGCTGTACGTATAGGTGTGCTTGCTGCCCAGCACGCTGGCCAGCGAGCTTACGTCGCGGTTCTCGATGGTCAAGCCCAGGCCATTGCCAGGCAGGCCCGGCAGCAGCGCTTCGTTGATATCGTCAAAGGTGAGGCGGGTATAAAGCAAACGCCCGTAGGGGCCGATGCCGAGCGCACCGCGGTTGAAATCGCGGCCGAAGGTGAATGCCGTGGAGAGCAGGTCACCGCCCGAATCGGCCTTTGCCACCTGGTTGATGCTGGTGCTCCCGCCGCCGGCCACCGGCAGGGTGTAGCTGATCTGCCGCAGCAACTCGTAGTCGTTGCTGCCCCACGTGACAACGCCGTCCATGTACCAACTGTCGGCCTGGTAGTACGTGCTGTAGGCCGAGACGCTCCAGCCGCTGGTGTCCAGGCCGCCGATGTCGCCCGGCAACTCGGTTTCCTGCCGGGTGTAGCCGAGTGAGCCGCCAATGATCCATTTGTCGCTCTTGCGGTAGTCCACGCCTGCCGTGACGCCATCCACGTCGTAGTCATACGCGGGGCTGCTGGTGCCGGCATCGGCGTCGCCCTTGCCGATGTTGCCTGCGGCGAAGAATCCCCAGCGGCTGAAATCACCGCCCACTTCGGCAGGATCGGCGCTGTTGGCGAACGCGCCTCCCAGGGTTTCCAGAGACATCGGCCCGTTGGCCGTGTTGAGCGCAAGCCCGCCAAAGCCGGTGCCGCCGGTGCCGCTGCGCAGCGCGGCAATGCGCGTCTTGAGGTTCTGGAACTGCGACTGTGCCGCGCTGAAGGCGGCGTTCACCTGGGTCAGCGCCACGTTTGCCATCAGCTAGTCCAGGGCCGTGACCGTGGCCGCTGGGTCCAAGCCTGCGGCGACGGTGAGGTCCTGGCAGCGCAGCAGCAGGTCCTGCTGCGGTGCGGTGCGCGTAGGCAGGGCCGCCAGCGCAGGGCACAGCTCGTCTATCGCCTCGGCAACGCTGCGCTGGGTGGCCGTGAGGCCCGACAGGCTCGCCAGCGCGCCGTTGAGGTCGAACACGGCGGGTGCTGGGGCGAGGGCTGAGGTGGCGCGCACTTGGACGCCGCCCGCGACGGACACAGTGACCGTGTTGCTGGCGATGCCCGCGGCATTGGTGCTGCTGGTGGCGCTGGCCAGGGTGCCGGCGCTGGTGGACCATGCTACGGATGCGCCCGGCACCGGTAGCCCGCCCGCATCCTTGAGTTCCACCTGCATCGGCGCCGAGGCGACACCCGCATTGAGCCGCTGGCCGTTGCCAGACACGATGCCCAGGCTGCCTGGCGCGTTCACCGCCAGCGTGTAGCTCGCAGTGGCCGCCGGGTCGTCCTGACGGGTGGCCGTAACGGTGACCGGGCCCGCAGTGGCGCCGGCAGTGATCCCGATGGCGGCATTGCCCGCCGCATCGGTGACGCTGGTGGCGGCTGCCAGCGTGGCTGAGCCGCTGGTGACGGCCCAGTTGATGGTGACACCGGCGGCCGGAGCGCCGCTGTTCTGCGCGTTCACCTGCAGCGGCGCGGCAAAGGCCGCATTCACCAGCGCGCTTTGGCTGTTGCCACCGGTGTTGGCCAGCCTGGCGACGAACGCGATATTCGCGCCATATGCCAAGCTGACTTCGTCGCCGTTGGCGGGAACGCCATCCGGGTCGTACTGCGCCGTGATCGCGTTGGCGAAACTGCCAAACGTGGCAGGCGTGAAGCTGGCGCTGGCATCGCCGGCCGCATTGGTCACCGAACTGCTGCTCGCCGGCGAGAACGGTGCCGTGGCAGTCCACTGGATGCTGGCCCCAGGCACAGGGGCGCCGCCTTGCTGCAAGCGGACCGTCAATGGCAACGGTACGCCGGCGGAGCCGCTGGCCGGGTTGGCCGTGACCGGCGCAAGGACGTAGGGCAACGCAGTAACCGTGTCGGTGGCGAAGGCATAGGTCAGCACATCACCAGCACAGCCGCCACTCAGGCAAGTGGCGGTGAGCGTGCCGCTGCCGCCAGGCGTCGCGCCCAGGTTGAGAAAGAATGTGTAGGGCGTGTCCAGCACCACGGTGGGATTGGCAGGGGCTACGACGGCGGCGCCGCCGGTGGTGTCGGCAGTGATGGCGATGGCTACGTTCACCGTGGGCGCGCAGGCGGTCTGCGCCTCAAGCTGGAAACTCAGCTGGCTTCCGGCCGGGCCCAGCCCAGTTGGGCTTCCCAACTGCACGAAATCACAAGTCTGCGCTCGGGACTCGCCGCTCCAGGCCAGCGACAGCGCCAACAACAACAGCCCGAGGACTGCATGCGAAAGACGCAATTGAAGTACCTGCGCTGCCCTCGGGCAACGCGCCGTGTTGCTGCCAGCTTCCATCGCTTTTCCCCTGCAATGCGGCTATAACACCCGCGTGAGTATAGCGGCTGGCGCATCGCTGGAATCGACGACGGCGCGTGCGCCACTACTGATCCTGGAGCCACAGCTATGACGGTGCGCAGTTTCTGTCCGGTTCGTTCCCGATTCTTCGTTTTTGCATTCTCGGGTCTGGCGGTAGTGACGCTGGGCTGGCCCGCTTCGGCGCCATTGGCGGCGATAAAGAATGCCGAAGACCTGCTGATCGTTGATTGCCTGCTGCCGGGGCAGATCCGCAAGCTTGGACGCCAGGCCACGTACCTGAGCGCGCGGCGCCCGGTGCGCACCACCCAGGCCGACTGCGAGATCCGCGGCGGCGAGTACGCCTCCTACGATCGCGCCAACTACCAGACCGCGCTGAACGTCTGGCTCGAAGGTGCCATGGGTGGCAGCGCCGAAGCGCAGAACAACGTAGGCGAAATCTACTCCAAGGGGCTGGGCACCGAGCCCGACTACGGCATGGCCTTCCAATGGTTCAAGAAGGCGGCGGACCAGGGCTATGGCCGCGCGAAGATCAACTTGGGCTATCTCTACGAGCAGGGCTTGGGCGTGGCCCAGGATCGCGCTGCGGCGCTCAACCTTTATCGCGAGGCGTCGGGCCTGCAGGATGAACTTTTGTACGCGTCGGTGGTGCAGGTTCAGATACAGGCCAAGGACCAAGAGATCACCGGGCTGCAGCAGGAGGTGGCCGAGGGCGATCGCGAATCCGAGCAATTGCGCCAGCAGGTGCAGCAACTGCAGCGCGAACTGCAGCAGCGCCGCGGCGCCTTGGAGCAGGCGCGAAGCGAGCTTTCCGACACCCAGGCGAAGTTGGCGCAGGCGCGCCAGCAGCAGGACAAAGATCTGACTGCGCTGCTGGAGAACCAGCTACTGGCGCAGGAAGAACAGATCAACAGCCAGCGCACCGCGCTTGCTTCGCTGGAGCAGCGTGCTGGCGCCAGCGCCGGCGGCGCCTACGCGGCGGCGCCCATGCTGGAAATCCTGGACCCGGTGTTCGTGGCCACGCGCGGCCGCAATACCGCGGTTTACCGCGGCGGACCGGGCCAGCGCCAAGTGGTCGGGCGGGTGACGTCGCCGCAGTTGGTACGCACCCTCACCGTCAACGGCAAGCCGTCGCCGCTGGGTGCGAACGGGGCGTTCAGTGCCGCCGTGGACGTGCCCGCCGGCGGCGCCCAAGTGCAGGTGGCGGCGGTGGACCAGCAGGGCGCGCGCGCACAGATTGATTTCACGCTACTGCCGCAGGCGGCCTCGGCAAGTCCGGCGTCACGCAGCCCGGCGGGTGACGGCAGCCTGCCGCGCGACGTCAAGCTGGGCCGATATTTCGCCGTAGTGATCGGCAACAACGCCTACCGGGATCCGGGCTACGCCACGCTCAAGAGTGCGGCCAACGACGCCAACGCCGTGGCGGACATGCTGACCAGTCGCTACGGTTACCAGACCAGCCTGGTGCTCAACGGAGGCCGATTGGAAATCCTGACGGCGCTCAATGAAATGCGCGAGCAGCTCAAGCCCGACGACAACCTGCTCATTTACTACGCCGGCCACGGTGAGATCGACAGCCGCGGGCAGGGCTACTGGGTACCCAGCGATGGTGCCGCCGGGTCCGAGAAGACCTGGATATCCAACGCCGCCATCAGCGACATCCTCAACACCATCCAGGCCAAGCATGTGCTGGTGGTAGCCGACTCGTGCTACTCGGGCACGCTCAGCCGCGCCTCGGCGCCCACGTTCGATGCGGGCTCCATGGCGCCGGACAAATGGGCCGGCTGTGTGAAGGCGATGTCCGATGGCCGCTCGCGCACCGCGCTCACCTCCGGGGGCGTCCAGCCGGTCCCGGACACCGGTTCCGGCAAGCACAGCTACTTCGCGCGGGCATTCCTGAACGTCCTGCAAGACAACAACCGCCTGCTGGAGGCGCAGCGGCTGTTCCGGGAGGTATCCACGTCCTTGGCGCTGGGAGCGATCGATTCGCCGCTGGCGCAGAGCCCGCAGTACTCGCCCATCCGCTACGCTGGCCACGAAAGCGGCGAGTACTTCTTCCTGCCCAAGGGTGCCAAGGCGGCCGTAGGACCTTAAGGCTGGCGGCGCGGCCGCTGGCCCTCTATAATTCGCGGCCCCGGCGGTGCGACCGCTACGCCGGGCTCCGGAGAGGTGGCAGAGTGGTCGAATGTACCTGACTCGAAATCAGGCGTTGGTGTGAGCCAACCGTGGGTTCGAATCCCACCCTCTCCGCCATACCGCTGAAAAGGGCCCCCTTGGGGCCCTTTTCATTTAGTGGCCTCGTTAGAATGGCGGCCTAGCAACCAGGGCCCAGACCATGTCCGAGATCCACGTCCCCGTATCGTTTGGTGAACTACTCGACAAAATCGCCATCCTGCAGATCAAATCCGAGCGCATGTCCGACCCGGCCAAGCTGGTGAACGTGCGCAATGAGCTGGACGCCCTGGAAACCACCTGGGCGGCGCATCCCGCCGCGGCCACCGAGATCGCAGGGCTGCGCGCTACCCTGAAGGCCGTGAACGAGCGCCTTTGGGTCATCGAGGACGACATCCGCATCAAGGAAAAGGCGCAGGCGTTCGACGCCGGCTTCATCAGCCTGGCGCGCGCGGTTTACTTTGAGAACGACGAGCGCGCGCGGATCAAGAAAGACATCAACCTGGCGTTGGGCTCGGCCTACGTCGAAGAAAAGTCGTATCAAGATTACCGGGCTACGCCAGGCTGAAGCCCGCCGGGGCGGCGGGCGTTGGCCTTACTTCCCGCCGCCAGCGCGACGCTGGAAATCGACTTCGTTGAGCAGGCGATTGCTGCTGGCCAGCATCGGGATGTAGTCGCCACCGGTGCCGAAGTTGCGCAGGTTGGGGAAAATATCAACGGCATCGCCGTAGCGCAGGCCGAACCAGCGCGCCAAGGTGCTGCCCAACTGCTCCACCGCCGTGGTGGGAATCATCCGCCCGCGGCCCACGTCCAGCTCGCTGGTGAGCCGCATTTCCGGCATTTGGCCGAAGATGCGCCGTCCGACCACGTCACCGCCGACAACCCAGCTGTGGCCGCCCCAACCATGGTCGGTGCCGTCGCCGTTGTTGTTCAAGGTGCGGCCGAAGTCGCTCATCGTGAACGTGGTCACCTGCTGGGAAACGCCCAACTCTACGGTGGCGTTGTAGAACGCGGCCGTTGCCTGGCTGAGCACCTGCAGCTGCCGTTGGTGGTCCACCAGCATGTTGTCGTGGGTATCCCAACCGCCGTAGCCAACGAAGAACACCTGCCGTCTCTGGCCCAGGGCCGTGCGCGCGGCAATGGTTCGGGCCACGGTGCGCAGCGGATCCGACAGCCGGTTCTGGCTGGGGGTGGGGAACACCGTGGTGATGGGCTGGCCACTGCTGATGGCATTGAACGCAAACTCGCTGAAGTCGATGGCGCGGCGGTTGATGCGCGCATGTTCGCGGGCGAGCCCGGAAGCATCACGCTGGGCGATGTCGAGCAGCTTGTAGAAAGCATCCCGGCGCGGCACCGTGCGCGACGACGTGGTGGTGCTGCGCAGGGTGTCGCTGATGCGCGACGGGCCGCTGCTGCCCATGGTGTAGATGCCTTCACCGGCGCCCGCCTGCCACATGTTGGAACCCGACAGGGAGATGCTGGCCGGCAGTCCGGCGCCCGCCAGCAGGCCGTAGTCGCCCAAGCGGTCGGCGATCCTGCCGCCCCAGCCGGACTTGGCGGCGGTTTCGCTGCCCATGGACATGCTGTAGGCCTGCTGGTCCACGTGCGAGAACAGTTCGGGCGGCAGCGGCACGCTGCGGGCCTGGTAAGCGGCTTTGGTGGTGGGTGCCACCAAGGGGCCGACGTTGGCCAGCAGGCTGGCGCGGCCTGATTCAAACAGCGTCTGCATTTCCGCCATGGCCGGATGCAGGCCCCAGTCGGTGCCCGCTGCGCCGCTGAGCGGGTTGATGGGCAGCAGGCTGGCCTGGGCGATGGAAAGTGCCGGGCGCGCGGCCTGGTAGTTGGCGTAAGCGGTCGCGCTGCGCGGCGCCACCATGTTGAAGCTGTCGTTGCCGCCGAACAGGTAGATGCAGACCAGGGCGCGGTAGTCGGACGGCAGGTTGGCGGCCTGCGCCAGCTGCATTTGGCCCATCGTGGCCCAGGCGGCGGCACCGCCCATGGCGACTTGGGCTGACTGCGAGAGGAAGCGGCGACGCGGATAAGAACGATCGTTCGTGCTCATGGCTTACCTCTGAACTGCAAACTGCGGGGAAGAAGCAATCAGGAAGACCATGTCTTCCACGCGATCGCCACCGCCGTCATTCATGGAGGTGGCATAGGCCGCCTCCACCAGGATTTGTCGCATTGCCGGGGTCATGCGCCCCGCCATCAGCAGCAGGTTGAGCCGGTCGGCCAGTGCGCCGGGCGCGACGGCCAGGTCCTTCTCAACCGACAGGTTCAGGCGCATGCGCGCTGTGTAGAACCTCGGGTCGGTCACCGTGGCCGGGATGGTGAGGTCGTCCCGATCCATCTGGAACAGGCGACCGTGCCAGTGGTTGTAGGTGGACAGCGCCGAGGCTTCGTTGAGGATCTGAAGCTCCGGCGCGTAGAGGCCGCGCGCCCGCAGCGCACCGGGCGGCTGGTAGTTGGGCCGGTAGAAGTTGAACACCGATGGCGAGGACATCACCGTCTGGCTCATGTCCGGACCGGCGCCCCGGTTGCGCAGGAAGGCGCGGGTGGTGGGGCCTGCAGCCCCGGCCACGGCCTGGCCCTGGGCACCAAAGGCACGCCAGATAGCGGTCAGGCGCAGCATCGGCTCCTTGACCTTGCCGTACTCGTCGCGTGCGGCCACGGTCATGTCGCGCGCTTCGGTATCCAGAAGTACGGCGCGCACCACGGCGCGCATGTCGCCGCGAACGCCGGATCCGTTGTTGTTGAATGCGGTCGCCACGCGGCCGATATAGGCCGGAGAGGGATTGCTGGTGACCAGCCGCTGGATCATGTGTCGGGCCAGGAACGGGCCGACGTTGGGATGGTTGTAGAGATTGTCGAGCGCGATCTTCAGGTCGGCCTCGGCAGTACCTCCCGCGGGAACAGTGGCGCCATTGAGCAGCGTCTTGGCGCCGGTGTCATGGAAGGTAGCCAGCGGCGCCATGGAGCGGATGAGCCCCGGCAGCTTGACGTCGTCCTCCCAGACATACCAGCTGGCCGCACCGCCGAAGTTCCAGCCGGTGAGGGAGCGCGCGAGATTGCTTATGGTTGCGTTGTTGTAGGTGCTGATGGTGTTGCCGCCCGCATCCAGCTTGGCGGTGCCGTCGTTGTTGAGTTCCACCAAGCCGATGGAGAACAGCTGCATCACTTCGCGGGCGAAGTTCTCGTCGGGCTCGGTGTTGCGGCTGGGGTTGGCTTTTTCATTCTGCAGCATGCCCAGGTACCGCCCCATCAGCGGATGCAGGCTGACTTCCTCGAGCAGGGTGCGGTAGTTGCCGAAGGCGTTGCCCGCCAGCGTGTCGTAATAATCACTAATGGCGAGATGCGAGTAGCCGACGTTGTCGCTGCCGTCGGAAATCACGAACAGCTGGCTGAGTGCGAAAGCCACCCGCTGCCGCAGCTGGTCGTCACCGTAAACCGCGATCTGGGTCCAGGTGTCGTGCCGGCTCAGGTTGCAGCCATAAGAAAACTCGCAGTCCTTGTCCTCCTGGGCGGTGAAAAACGGCCTCAGCTCGTTCTGCATGGCTTGGTGCAGCTCCAGATGCAGGCTCACCGGTTTGGCGATCTGGTCGTTGATCCAGGGGCCGTAACCCAGCGAAGTCACCCGGGTTATCTCGGTGCTGGTGGCGCCATAGGTGGCCTGCTGGAGGAAGCGCGAAGCCTCGGCCGAGTTGGTGGGCACGGGCAGGCTGGTGGCGAAACCGCCGGCGGGCGAGCCGGCCAGGGTCCAATTTTGGTTGCGCCCGCTGGTGGGCAACTGGCAGTCCCAGAGTTGCACAACGGTGTTTACGCGGGTGGAGCTGCCGCCGATTTCCGCACAGCGGCCCGACGCTAGGTGGCGCAGCCGGTAAGTAGTGGAGGCAGCGAGCGCTTCGAGCCGGAAATGCTGGTCCGCAGCGCCTGTGCATGCTTGCTGCACCACGGCAGTGCCGTTGGCGGTGCCGGCGGCGCGCGCGCCAACGCACAGGTTGGACGAAGTGCGCAGTCGCATCACTTGCGGCTGGCCAACCACAGGTTCAAAGCGGATGCCCTGCTCGGGACGGGCGCTGCAGGTGTTTTGCACCAGCTGGATGTTGTCGGTGGCTACGCCGCCGGGCAGTTCCAGGCACATGGCGCTGTGGGCAACCACGGCCGTGCTGGTGAATGCGGTCAGGTCGGGCAGCGTCTGCGCCGCCAGCGGCGAACAGGCCAGACCCAGAACGACGGCGGGCAACAAACGCGGGGCGAGGGGGCGCATCGAGCGACTCCATGTTTAGCAGGGGGGGGGCGCCCGCCGGGTAGCGGCCGTTTGCAGGAAAGGTACACGAGACAGATGTGAATTTTGCGCACTACGTCACGGAATTAGCCTTCATCGGCCCCCATGTGGCCAGGCCGGAAGCCGGCCCCGCGCATCGGCCGCCCGGGCATAGGCATCGAACCGGTCGATCACTTCGTCCACTCCCACCAGGTCCATGACCCCAGGGAACTCGATGCGCTTGCCCCAGCGCAGTTCGGCCGCCGGTTTCTTGAGGAACTTTTCCGCCGCTGCCGCGTAGTGGTTCACGCACCAACGCCGGTCCGAATAGGGCCCCGAGCGCTCCGCATCGGTGCAGGCGTGAAGGCCGAGGACCGCGCTGCCCATCGCGTTGGCCAGGTGCATTGGACCCGAATCGGGGGCCAGCACCAGGCTGGCGCGACCCAGCAGGGCCAGCAGCTGCTTGAGCGTGTCCTTGCCCACCAAGTCCAGGGCCGGCGCGTGCATGGCCGCCAGGATCTGGTCGGTGGTGTCACGCTCCAGCGCACTGCGCCCGCCGCACAGCACCACGCGCCAGCCTTGGGCGGCCGCGTGGTCGGCCACGGCGGCATAGCGCTCGGGGCGCCAGTTTCGCAGCGGGTGGCTGGAGCAGGGTGAGACCAGCAGGGTGGGTTGGGCGCCGGGCAGTTGTTCGGCCGCCCACGCGTGCGCGGCGGCAGGCACCGGCAGTCGCCACTGCGGCGGGCCCGGCGTGATGCCCAGCGGGGCCAGGAACTGCCGGAAGGCATCCAGCACGTGGGTCCCCCCCGGCGCGATCCGCTCGTTGATGAAAAGCGAGTGCGCTTCCTTGCTGCGCGCCCAGTCATAGCCGATTCGCCGACGCGCTCTGATCGCCGTGGAGGCTATTCCAGCGCGCAGGGCCAGCTGCAGGTTGAGCAGCGCGTCGAAGCGCCGGCCCGCCAGCTGCTGGCGCAACTCGCGCAGCCCGGCCCAGCCGGAATTCTTGTCGAAGGGCAGTAGTTCCACGCCGTCCAGGCCTTCGACCAGCTTTGCCTCACCCTTGCCGAGGATCCAGGTGATGGCCATGTCGGGCCGCGCCGCCTGCAGGTCGCGCACCAGCGCCAGCGCGTGGCTGGCGTCACCGAGCGCGGACAGGCGCAGCAGGCATAGCGATTGCGGCGCGCTGTTCACGGGCATTGGGTAAACTGGCCAAGGATGAATGACAGCGCCACTGCCGCCGAGCGTCGAGAGCATTTCCGTGACGGCCGCGGTCCGGGGGCGATTGTGTTCGACCCGGCGCGGCTGCCGCAAGCCAAGGCGGCCCTGCTTGACCCGGCGCAGGCCGACGGTGGTGCGCAGCCAGTACAGGGCAGCGGCCGGGGCGCCGCTTGGTTCGTGCAGGGGGCCTATGGCCGTGGCGTGCTCCGGCACTATCGCCGCGGCGGTCTGGCGGCGCGGGTCAGCCGCGATGGCTACCTGTGGCTGGGCGAGCCGCGCGTGCGCAGCCTGGCCGAGTTCCGGCTGCTGCAGGCGCTGCACCGCGAAGGCCTGCCGGTGCCTGCACCGCTGCTGGCGGGCTACTGGCGCAGTGGGCTGTGCTACCGCGCGGCCCTGCTGGTTGAACGCATCGAGGGCGCTTCATCCCTGGCGGGACGCCTGGGTCCGCGCGCCGGCGCGGTGCCGTGGGAGGCGGTGGGCCAGATGCTGGCGCGCTTCCACGCCGCGGGCGTGGACCATGCCGATCTCAACGCCAGCAACATCCTGTTCGACGTCAATGACCGGCCCTGGCTGATCGATTTCGATCGCGGCCACCGACGGGCTGCGGGCGGCACCTGGGCGGACGACAACCTGGCCCGCCTGGGCCGCTCGCTGGCCAAGCTGTCGGGGGATGAGGGCGCCTGGCGTCAGGGATTCGAGCGGCTGCTGGCCGCGTATCGCGGAGCGGGCGCATGAGCTGGGCCCTGCGCTTCCTCGGCGTCGGCAATGCCCAGGCCGCCCCCGTGCTGGGTTCGGCCGGCGCGGTGATCGAGTGCGATGGCGCGCCCGAGCTGATGGTGGACTGTGGCCAGGAGGCGCTCAGCGTTTTCGAATCCACCTATGGCCAGCTGCCGGACGCGGTGTTCATCACCCACGTGCACATGGACCACGTGGCGGGGCTGGAGCGCCTGTTTTTCGCCACCTATTTCAATCCCGAGCGCCGCGGCAAGGTGCGTTTGTATGTGCCGGTGAACGTGCTGCCGCACCTGCAGTCGCGCGTTGCCGACTACCCGGGCGTGGTGGCCGAGGGCAACGCCAACTGGTGGGACGCGTTCCAGCTGGTGCCGGTGACCCGCGGCTTCTGGCATCGCGGCCAGTGGTATGAAGTATTCGCGGTGCGCCACCACCTGCCCGGGACGGCCTATGGACTGCGCCTGCCGGGCAGCGTGGTGTGGACCGGCGATACCCGGCCTATTCCCGAAACGCTGGCCCGCCATGCCGACGCCGGTGAATGGGTGGCCCATGACTGCGCCCTGCACGGCAACCCGTCGCACAGCGGCATAGACGAGCTGGAGCGCGAGTATCCGGCGCAGCTGCTGGCGCGCTGCGTGCTGTACCACTACGCCTCGCACGCCGACGGCGAAGCGCTGCGCGCGCGAGGCCATCGCGTTGCCCGGCCCGGTGAGGTGCTGCCGCTATCGCCACCGCGCGCGCCCCCGCCGGATCCCGCCAAGTGAACCTGCCGACGCCGGCGGCCGCATCCCTGCCGCGCGACACCTTGGGCCGCCCGCTGCATGACCTGCGCATCTCGGTGATCGAGACCTGCAACTACCGCTGCCCCTACTGCATGCCCGAAGGGCTCACGCCCGACGAGACGGCGCTGGACCGCGCCAGCCGGCTGAGTTTTTCTGAAATCGAGGTGGCGGTGCGCGCCTTCGCCCGCTTGGGCGTGAGCAAGCTGCGGCTCACCGGCGGCGAGCCGCTGCTGCGCAAGAACCTGCCTGAACTGGTGGCCCGCCTGGTGGCCATCCCCGGCATCCAGGACCTGGCCTTGACCACCAACGGCTCGCTGCTGGCCGGCCAGGCCCGGGCGCTGCGCGACGCCGGGCTGAGCCGGCTCACGGTTAGCCTGGATGCGCTGGAACCGGCGCTGTTCAAGACACTTTCCGGCGGCCGCGGCGACGTTGCCGACGTGCTGGCCGGCATCGCGGCGGCGCAGCACGCCGGGTTCACGTCAATCAAGCTCAATGCGGTGATCCAGCGCGGCGTCAACGACGCCGAGGCGTTGGCGCTTGTGGAGCACTTCCGCGGCAGCGGGCACGTGCTGCGCTTCATCGAATACATGGACGTGGGCACCTGCAACGGCTGGCAGCGGGAGCGGGTGGTGCCGTCTGCGGAACTTCGCGACCGCATCCATGCGCGCTGGCCGCTGCGCGCGCTGGGCGTGAGCTATCGCGGCGAAGTGGCGACCCGCCACGCCTTCGTGGATGGCGCGGGCGAAGTGGGCTTCGTGAGTTCGGTGAGCGCGCCGTTTTGCGGCGACTGCCACCGGGCCCGGCTGTCGGCCGACGGCCAGTTGTTCACCTGCCTGTTTGCCGGGCGCGGGCACCCGCTGCGCGAGCGGATCGCTGCCGGTGAAGACGCGCTGGCCCAGCACCTGGCGACCCTTTGGCGCGCGCGCAGCGACCGCTACAGCGAGGAGCGTGCCGCGGTGGCGCCGGATCGCAAGAAAATCGAGATGTATTTCATAGGGGGTTGAGATGGCGAAGTCCCGATTGACCCACATTGATGCGGCGGGGCACCCGGCCATGGTGGATGTATCTGCCAAGACGGTCAGCCCCCGTGAGGCAGTGGCCGAGTGCCGCGTGCGCTTTCCGCCGGCGGTAGCGGCGGCGCTGCGAAAATCGGCCATGCGCACCAGCAAAGGCGCGGTGATGGATACCGCCATCATCGCCGGCACGATGGCCGTCAAGCGCACGCATGAGCTGATTCCCTTCTGCCATCCGCTGCCGATCGACGGCTGCCGGTTCGACGTGTCCTGGGCCGGCGAATCCGTGCTGCGGATCGAATGTGCAGTGAAGACGGTGCACCGCACCGGGGTGGAGATGGAGGCGCTCACCGGCGCCACGGTGGCGGCACTCACCGTTTATGACATGTGCAAGGCGCTGTCCCACGCGATGGTGATCGGCCCGGCCAAGCTGCTGGCCAAGCGCGGCGGCAAGCGTACGGTGGGCAAGGCGCGGGCATGAGCATCACCGTGCTGTATTTCGCCAGCCTGCGCGATGCCGCCGGCGTGGCCAGCGAGACGCTGCCGATGCCGGAGTCGCTGCCGGCGCTGTACGAAGCGCTGCGCGCGCGCCATGGATTCAAGCTGCCTGCCGGGCAGCTGCGGGTGGCGGTGGATGGCGTGTTCGTGGCCTGGGGTAGCCCGCTCACGGCCGGCTGCGAGGTGGCTTTCATTCCACCGGTGTCGGGCGGATGAGCTACTTCGCGATTAGCGCGCAGCCACTGGAGCTCGCGCCGCTGCGCGCACGGCTGCTGGGGCAGGGCGCCGGCGCCTATGCCAGCTTCGAAGGCTGGGTGCGCAATCACAGTGAAGGTCGGGCCGTCGTTGGCCTTTACTACGAAGCGTATGCAGCCCTGGCGCAGACCGAGGGCCAGCGCATCGTCGAGCTGGCGGTGGCGCGCTTCGGCCTGCAGGGCGCGGCGTGCGTGCACCGTACCGGCGAACTGGAGTTGGGTGAGCTGGCGGTATGGGTTGGCGTGAGCGCCGGTCACCGCGGGCCGGCGTTCGAGGCCTGCCGCTGGATCATTGACGAGGTGAAGGCCCAGGTGCCGATCTGGAAGCGCGAGCGCTATGCCGGCGGTGACGCCGGCTGGCTGCATCCCGCCGAGGGGCGGGGAGGCGACCCCGCCGGCTGACCCCGGCACCCGCATCAGTCAATACCGTTGCTGCCTTCCGGCCCTGGCGGGATTTTCGACCTAGCGTCGCGGGGGGCCGACGGGGCCACCATTGAAGCAAACGGCGCGCCGGTGGCGCGCCGCGTGAAGAGTGGCGGAGAGAGAGGGATTCGAACCCTCGAAACGGGGTTTAGCCGTTTACACACTTTCCAGGCGTGCTCCTTCAACCGCTCGGACATCTCTCCGCAGAGATAACCGCCTGAAACAAGCCGGAAATGATACCTGCCGGCGGGCCTCGGGACAAGCACGGCGAATGTTGCTGGCCCGGGGCCGGGGGGGTTGGCACAATGGCGGGGTTGGTCCTGAACGGTGGCAAGCCCCGCATGTCCTATCTCGTCCTCGCCCGAAAATGGCGCCCCCGGCGCTTCAGTGAACTGGTGGGCCAAGAGCACGTGGTGCGCGCGCTCACCAACGCGCTCGAGTCGGGCAAGGTGCACCACGCCTTCCTGTTCACCGGCACCCGCGGCGTGGGCAAGACCACCATCGCGCGCATTTTCGCCAAGTCGCTCAACTGCGAGCGCGGCGCCAGCGCCGAGCCCTGCGGGGAGTGCGGCGCCTGCCGCGACATCGACGCCGGGCGCTACGTGGACCTGTTGGAAATCGACGCCGCCAGCAACACCGGCGTGGACGACGTGCGCGACTTGATCAACAACGCCCAGTACCTGCCGTCGCGCGGCAACACCAAGGTCTACCTGATCGACGAAGTGCACATGCTATCGAAGCAGGCCTTCAATGCGCTGCTGAAAACCCTGGAAGAGCCGCCCGGTCACGTGAAGTTCCTGCTGGCCACCACCGACCCGCAGAAGCTGCCGGTCACGGTGCTGTCGCGCTGCCTGCAGTTCAACCTGCGGCGGCTGGATGAGGACCAGATTGGTGGCCAGATCGGCCGCATCCTCGCCGCCGAAGCCATTGCCGCTGAACCGGGCGCGGTGGCACTGCTGGCGCGCGCCGCCGACGGCAGCCTGCGCGACGGCCTGTCGCTGCTGGACCAGGCCATCGCCTACACCGGCGGCCAGCTGACCGAGACAGCCGTGAACGCCATGCTGGGAACGGTGGATCGCTCCCAGGTGGACGCCCTGCTGGCGGCGCTTGCGGCCGGCGACGGCGCGGCGCTGATGGCCTGCATCGAGGCGCTTTCGGCCTACTCGCCGGACTTTGGCCACGTGCTGGACGATTGTGCCAGCGCGCTGCACCGCATCCAGCTGCAGCAAATGGTGCCGGGCATGGCGGCTGCCGACGACCGCGTGGACGTGGTGGGTCTGGCCGCGCGGCTGGCGCCCGAACTGGTGCAGCTCTGGTACCAGATGGCGGTGACTGGCCGGCGCGACCTGGGCCTGGCGCCGAGTCCGCGCACGGGCTTTGAAATGTCGCTGCTGCGCATGCTGGCATTCCGGCCGATGGGTGATGGCGGTGCCGCACTCGTCCTGCCGCGCGTCGCCGCTGCGGCGTCGACGGTGGCTACCGTGGCGCGCGCCGCGCCAGCTGCAGCGCCGCCGATGCAGCCGACGGCGATGGACACCCTGCCTGCCGCTGCGCCGCCGATGATGCCGGCTGCCGCACCCGCCCCCGCACCCGCGACGCCGTTGGCCTCTGCGGCACCGCGCGCCACGCTGACGACGGTGGACGATTGGATGTCGCTGGTGGCCAGCGTCGGCCTGAAGGGTCCGGTGCGCGAACTGGCGGCGCACAGCGCGTTCTGCGGCCATGCCGACGGCATGCTGCAGCTCTCGCTCCCCGACAGCTTCGATCATCTTCGCAGCGAAAGCCTGGTGCGCCAGCTCGCCCAGGCGCTGGCCGGAGCACTCGGCGCCACGCCGCAAATCCGCTTTGAATCCGCACGCGCTTCGGGCGCGGACACCCTGCATGCGCGCACCGAACGCCAGCGCGACGCGCGCCAGGCCGGCGCCGAGTCGGATTTCCTCGCCGACCCGGTGGTCAGCCGGCTGATGCAGCAGGGCGCCACCGTGCTGCCCGATTCCGTGCGCCCCCTTGACGACCGCTGAAACCAAGGAAAAACCATGCGAGGCAACATCGCCCAACTCATGCAGCAAGCCCAGCGCATGCAGGACAACCTCAAGCGCGCGCAGGAAGAATTGGCCCAGGTGGAAGTGCTGGGGCAGTCCGGCGGCGGCGTGGTCAAGGTCACGCTCAGCGGCAAGATGGAGTGCCGCAGCGTGCGCATCGATCCGTCGGTGTTCGCCGACCCGGAAATGGCCGAAGACCTGATCGCTGCGGCGTTCAACGATGCCATCGGCAAGGCCCAAGCCGAGAGCCAGACGCGCATGTCGGCGGCCACCGCGGGCATGCCCATCCCGGCGGGCATGAAACTGCCGGGAACGTTCTGAGCAACCTGAGATGAGCGCCTCGCCGCTGCTGGAACAACTGATCGAATCGCTGCGCTGCCTGCCCGGCGTGGGCCAGAAATCGGCCCAGCGCATGGCGTATCACCTGCTGGAGCGCGACCGCGAAGGCGGGCTGCGCCTGGCCGGTGCCCTGGCTGAGGCGGTGGAGCGCGTAGGTCACTGCGAATCGTGCCGGGATTTCAGCGAAACCGCGCTGTGCCCGATATGCGCCAGCGGCTCGCGCGACCGCAGTCTGCTCTGCGCCATAGAATCACCGGCCGACCGGCTGGTGATTGAGCAAGCCACCGGGTTTCGCGGGCTCTACTTCGTGCTGCAGGGACGCCTGTCGCCGCTGGACGGGATAGGTCCGCGCGAACTGGGCCTGGACAAACTGGCGCAGCGCCTGGGCACCGGCGAGGTGAGCGAACTGATCATCGCCACCAACCCCACCGTGG
>JANORD010000076.1:0-2855 GCA_031415095.1 Lysobacteraceae bacterium | reverse complement strand
AATCGCTTCGCGTCGTCCGGGTCGGGCGCGACGAGGTCCAGTTCGACGTTGCTCTCCCAATACCGCTGCGCGCCCGGAAAGCGCGCCCGGCACACGTCCTCAAACACCGTGGCGGCGTGATCGCGAATGAACTTCCGCTTTTCCGTGGCCGGGTAGGTGCGCCACCGGCTCTGGTGGGGAGAGAAGACCCGAAACCAGAAACGCATCGTCGGGTCCTGGATGCGGTAGAGGGTCTTCTTGGTCGAACGCACGCTTTCACCGAACGGCAGCTCGCGGGTCAGGACGGAAGCATCGAGCAACTGCTGGAGCAGGCGCGAGAGGTTCGTCTGCGCCGTGCCGAGGCGGCTGGCGATTTCCGAGGGCCGCTCCGCGCCCCGGCCCACCGCTTCGAGGACGGCCACGGCGTTCAACCCGATGACGCCCTCGTCGCGCAGAATCCGCTGCGGCTCCTGTTCCATGTAGGGGGCGAAATCGAAGTAGAGCGATTCCACCAGCGCCACCACGTCCTGTCCGGCCTCGACGAACTCCCAATACTTCGGGATGCCGCCGACGCAGGCGAACTTCTCGAACGCATCCGTGTCGCCGGGCCGAAGGTCGCAGGCGTCGCAAAACGCGGCGTAATCCATCGGCTGGACGTGCAGGAGCTTTCGCGCGCGGCCGTAGAGCGGCGCGGACCGGTGCAGAAAGAGATCGTTCATCCTAGAAACGGCGGTTGAACGCGCTGGTATTTCGCACGAATCCGCTCTACGTCGGGGGATGCTTGATTTGATCGGCTCCGACGAAGTTCACCCGCAGGGTGAACCCCAATTCCTTCCTGCCGAAGTCCTCGACGAGGTCTTGGCACCCACCCGCCATGCGGTCGATGTCCACGGCCGGCGGCTCTACGTCGAGTGGGATCCGCACGCGCCGGTCACGCCGCTGGGGCAGTTGGTTTACTTCAGCCAGTTCCTGGCCACGGCCGGCTTGTTTTCCCAGTGGGTGGCCGATTGTCCGCTGCGCTACACCAGCTCCAATGCCCCCAGCTTGACCGATGTGCTGGGCACGCAGACCCTGGCCATCCTGGCCGGCAGCAAGCGTTACGCCCACGTCACCGCCTTGCGGGGCGACACCGTCAATCCCCAAGGTCTGGGCATGAGCCGGGTCTTGAGCGAGGATGCGCTGCGCCGCGCTTTTCAGGACGAGGAGGCGGCACCGTTGGAAACCTGGCAGCGCCGCCATTTGCACCAAAGCGTGGAGCCGACGTTGCGGGAGCCATGGATTTGCGATGTCGATGTGACGATCAAAACGCTCTACGGCCATCAGGAAGGAGCCGAGGTGGGTTACAACCCGCACAAGGCCGGCCGGCCCGCCCATGCCTACCATACTTTCTTCGTCTCCCGACTGCGTCTGGCGTTGGACGTCGTCGTGGCCTCGGGCAAAGCCTTTCACAGTCAGGCCGTGCGCGCCAGTTTGTGGAGTTGGTGGGAGACCTTGCCCCCGGCGTGCCGGCCGCACTTGCTGCGGATGGATTGCGGCTTTGGCAACGAAGGTTTCCTGGTGGGCTGTGAAGAACGTCAGCAGAATTATCTGGCGCGGGTGCGCCTGACCAAAGGGGTGCAGCAATTGATCCGGGCCTTGAGCGGTCGCGGCGGCTGGAAAAACTGTGGAGCCGGCTGGGAAGGCGTGGAGGGAGAGTTGCGCCTGCAGGGCTGGAGCCGCAGCCGGCGCGTGGCGGTGCTGCGACGGCGGCTGAAACCCGAGCCGCCCCCGGCCCTGAGCGCGGCGGCGGACGGCACCCCGGAGCTGGTGGTCGTGGCCCCGGAAGATCCCTATGAATACACGGTGCTGGTGACCAACACCGACTGGGAACTCCTGGCGCTGGCGCGGCTCTATCGGGAGCGGGCCGACAGCGAAAACATCATCGACGAACTCAAGCGCCAATGGGGCTGGGGCGGATTTGTGACGAAAGACTTGCTGCGCTGCCAGGTGGTGGCGCGCAGCGTGGCGCTGATCTACAACTGGTGGAGCCTGTTCGTGCGGTGCGTGGACCCGCAGCGGCCGCGCGAAGCGGTGACGAGCCGTCCACTGCTGATGCACGCGGTGGGCCGGATGGTCAGCCATGCCGGCCAGACGACGGTGATCCTGACCAGCACCCATGCGCAAGCCGGGCGCGTGCAGGAACTCCTGACCCATCTGAGCGCGTTTTTAAGCGGGTTGCAGAATACTGCGGAGCAGTTGACCCGGGCGCAGTGTTGGGAGCGGATCTGGGAACGGATCTTGACGCCGTTTCGGAAGCTGGAAGCGGCGTGCCGGATGTTTTTCGGTCAGGAAGCCCGGCTGAGCGGTTGAGCCGCGGTTCGGGCGGAAGAAAAAAGACGCGCGCCGCGACCGTCCGCCCCGGTCGCACGGACGATCTTTGCCTTCCAACCGCCGTTTTTAGGTTCATCATGCGCGTGCTCGAACCCGCCACAATCAGCAGGCAGCCGCGCGGCAGCGAATGGTCCAGCCACTTTTGCAACCGGCTCGGCAGCGACGCGTCCACCGCCGTCAGGTAGGGGAACTCGTCCAGGCACACGACCCAGCGCTTCTTTTGCAGGGCGAGGATTTCAAAAAGCTCCGGCCAGGTCTTGGGAACAAGCTGCGTTTCGCAGTTGCGGGCGGAGGTCGGCGAAGAGCTGCTGAATTTGCAAGTCGCGCTGTGCTTCGATGGCCTGGCTGTAAAGACCGTCGCGGGCCTGCAGCCACTGCCGCAACAGCCGCGTCTTGCCGACGCGCCGCCGGCCAAACACCACCAGCAGCCCGCCGTGCTTCGCCGCCGCGTCCAGTTCGCGCAACTCCGCGGCCCGGTTGACGAATGCCATGTTCATGGCCGGCAA
>JANORD010000075.1:0-12818 GCA_031415095.1 Lysobacteraceae bacterium | reverse complement strand
GCGGATGACACAATTGGGACAGTCGGGCTTCAGCGCCTTGCAGACGTAGCGCCCGTGCAGGATCAGCCAATGGTGGGCGTCCAGCCGGTACTCGGCGGGCACCGCCTTGAGTAGCTTGTCTTCCACAGCGCGCACGGTCTTTCCCGGGGCCAGGCCGGTGCGGTTGGACACCCGGAAAATGTGCGTGTCCACCGCGATGGTGGGTTCACCGAAGGCCGTGTTCAGCACCACGTTGGCGGTCTTGCGGCCCACCCCGGGCAGCGCCTCCAGCGCCTCGCGGCTGCGCGGCACTTCGCCCTCATGCAGCTCCAGCAGCTGCCGGCAGGCGGCGATGATGTGCGCGGCCTTGGTGTTGAACAGGCCGATGCTGGCGATATAGCCCTTCAGGCCGTCCTCACCCAGCGCCAGCAGTTGGGCCGGGGTGTTGGCCACGGGGAACAGCCGCCGGGTGGCTTTGTTCACGCCCACGTCGGTGGCCTGGGCCGACAGGGTTACCGCCACCAGCAGCTCAAACGGCGTGCGGTACTCCAGTTCGGTGGTGGGCTTGGGGTTGAGTTCGGCCAGTCGTGCGAACAGCTCCCGGCGCTGGGCGACGTTCACGCGGAGCCCCGCTGCCGCCAGGCTTGGCGCACCGCGATCATCGCGGCCAAAGTGAGGAAGGCGCCGATCGGCAGCACCGCCAGCAGGAAGCCCGGGTAGCCTTCGATGGCGAATTCCAGTCCCGGAAGTCCCAGCAAATCGCCTGCCCCTGCGAACAGGCTGCCGCTGCCCACCAGTTCGCGCACGGCGCCCAGCACCAGCAGCACCCAAAGGAAGCCCAGCCCAATCGCAAAACCGTCCACGGCGGCGCGCGCCGGGCTATGACGCGAGGCGAAGGCCTCAGCGCGGCCCATCAGCGCGCAGTTGGTGACGATGAGCGGGATGAACAGCCCGAGCACCGCGTGCAGATCCGGCAGGAAGGCCCGCATCGCCAGCTCGATGGACGTGACCACCGCGGCGATGATCATCACGAACGCCGGGATGCGCACGTCGCGCCGGGTGATCTTGCGCAGGCTGGCCACGGCCGCGTTGGTCAGTGTGAGCGCCAGCACGGTGGCCAGGCCCAGGCCCAGCGCATTCACCGCGTTGTTGCTCACCGCCAGCAGCGGACACAGCCCCAGCAGTTGCACCAGGCCGGTGTTGCCGCTGGCCAGGCCGTATTCAAGGATGCGGCGGGGCGAGTCGACGCTCACCGGTCCACCTCGGGCGCGCTGTCGAAGCGCAGCGCGTCACCGGGCGCGGCTGCGCGGATGGCGTCGCCATGGCGCGCCACGAACGCGAGGCAGCGCTTCACGGCGCGCACCACCGCGCGCGGCGTCACGGTGGCGCCGGCGAATTGGTCGAAGTCGCCGCCGTCCTTGCGCAGGGTCCAGCGCTCGGGCGCGGGATCCTCCAGGCTGCGGCCGCTGAAGCGCGTGATCCAGTCGCTGCGATCCGCTTCGATGCCGTCGGCTAGCCCGGGCGTTTCCGAATGTGCGGTGACTCGCACGCCCAGCACGCGGCCGCTGTGGTCCACGGCTACCAGCAGATGAATCGGCCCGCCGTAGCCGTCCGGTGCCACCGCTTCGAGCACCAGCGCGGTGGGCTGGCCGCGCAGGCTCGCGCGATGCACGGTGGCTTGCTCCAGCCCCAGCCAGGGGGGCGCGTTCACCCGCACCCGGTCGTCGATCGGATTGTTGTCATGGCGGTCGGCGGGCAGCACCAGCTGCAGCGCCTGCCGCTGCTCGCGCTGCTCGGCGGCAACGATGCGCTCGTGAGTGAGCGCATAGGTTCCGCCCAACAGGGCGGTGGCCAACAGCGCCGCCAGCCCAAGCTGCAGCCCGGCTCGCAGCGATTCACGCGCGGCTTCGTTCATGGCGCGCGGCTTTCGCCCAGGATGCGCGGGCGGGTGTACCGATCCAGCCACGGCGCCAGGCAGTTCATCAGCAGCACGGCGAACGCCACGCCGTCCGGGAAGCTGCCCCAGCGTCGGATAGCCAGCGTGATCACCGCCACGCCGGCGCCAAACAGCAGCCGGCCGCGCGGCGTGGTGCAGCCGCTCACCGGGTCGGTGGCGATGAAGAACGCGCCCAGCACCAGCGCACCGGAAAAAACGTGCTGCAGCGGGAACGGGTGCAGGTCGGGATCGAGCAGCCAGAACGGCAGCGTCAGCATGACCACGGTGCCCAGCGTCGCCACCGGAACTTGCCACGGGATAACGCGCTTCCACAGCAAGAAAATGCCGCCCAGCGCAAACCAGTTGGCCACCCATTCCCAGCCGCGGCCGCCGAAATCACCGAACACCGGCTCCTGGCGGATTTCGCCCAAGGTGGCGCCTTGGTTGGACAGCGTGCGTACGGTGTCCAGCGGCGTCGCCTGCGCCAGCGTGTCCCAGCGCCACGGCGCCGGCAGTTCGCCGGTGAAAACGGCCTGCAGGCTGGCGCCCAGTCCGGGCATCGCGGCATCTGCCGTCAGCCCGCTGGGCGGCAGCCACTGGGTGAACTCACGCGGGAAGCACAGCACCACCGCCGCCACGCCCACCATAGTTGGATTGAACAAGTTGCTGCCGAGCCCGCCGTACAGATGTTTCGCCAGCACGATGGCAGCCAGCATGCCCACGGCGGCTATCCACCACGGCGCCAGCGGCGGCACCGACAGCGCGAACAGCACTGCGGTGAGCGGCGCACTCAGGTCGGTGAGGAAGGGCCGCAGCGGCCGCCCGCGCAGCTTCAGCATCAGCGCTTCCAGCGCCAGCGCGAATGTCGTCGCCAGCAACACTTGGATAGCAATGCCCGGCCCGAAGAACCAGGCGTGCGCAAGCATGCCCGGCACCAGCGCCAGCAGCACCAGGCCCATCACGGTCTGCACGCTGCGGCGCGCGGGAAGGTGGGGTGCGCTGGCGGTTTCGAAGCGGGTCATGGCGGCGCCGCCCGCTTGGCGCGCGCCCGCGCCAGCGCGGCGGCCACGGCGTCGGGGCTGGCGGCGTCGGCCTTGCGCGCTTCGTGCCGCTGCGCGCGTTCGGCCGCCAGGCGCTGCTGCCGCTGCTCGCGGGCATCGAAACGCTGCCGCGCCGCCAGCGCGCGCTCGGTGGCCGCTGCCGCGTCGCGCAGCTGCTGCTTGCCACGCAGGAACGTGGCGGTGAGCGGAATCTGGCTGGGGCAGGCGAGGTCGCAGGCGCCACATTCGATGCAGTCGAACAGGCCCTGCGGCTCGCTGCGCTCGGGCCGGTCGCTGCGCAATTGCCACAGCAGCTGCTGGGGCAGCAGCCGCGACGGGCAAACGTCGGCGCAGGCGCCGCACCGGATGCAGGGCAGCTCGGGCCGGGGCACCGGCAGTTCATGCTGCGCCAGCACCAGCACGCAGTTGTCCTGTTTGCCCAGCGCAACGTCGTCATCGGCCAGCGCTACCCCCATCATCGGGCCGCCCAGCAGCAGGCGCGCGGCGTCGCTGCGGTAGCCGCCGGCCTGCGCCACCAGATGTGCCACCGAGGTGCCCAGCGGCACCCAATAGTTGCCCGGTTGCACTACGCCGCCGCCGGTGACGGTGATCACGCGCGCCATCAGCGGTTCGCCCAAGGCCACGGCGCGCCAGACCGCGCGCGCGGTGCCCACGTTGTGCACCAACACGCCGATGTCGCGCGGCAGTCCGCCGCGCGGAACTTCGCGGCCGGTGAGGGTTTGGATCAATTGGCGCTCGCCGCCCTGCGGATAGCGCGTTGGCACGGCCACGACTTCGAACGCAGCGCCGCCATGCTCAGCAGCAGCGGCGCGCGCGGCCGCCAGCGCTTCGATCATGCTGTCTTCGATGGCGAGCAGCACGCGGGTGGCGCCCACGGCGCGCGCCATCAGCCGGCCACCGTGGACCACTTCGTCGGCGTGTTCCCGCAACAGCGCGTCGTCGCAGGCAATCCAGGGCTCGCACTCGGCGCCGTTGAGCACCAGCAGTTCGCACTCGGCGGCCAGTTTTTCAGCGGTGGGGTGGCCGGCGCCGCCCAGCCCCACCACGCCGGCTTCGCGGATACGGGCGCGCAGGGCGTCGGGTTCGGCGCTGTGCCAGTCCAACGGCGTCAGTGGGGCCAGCGTGCCTTCCGAATGAACCCGGATGACCACGCACGTGACAGCGGCGGCTGCATCACGCGCGGACTCCCTAGTTTCGATAGCTTCTACCACGCCCGCGCAAGGACTGTGCACGTCGGCGCTGAGCGCTCCGTCAGCGCGCGCTATGGGTTGGCCGCGCACCACCCGTTCGCCCACAGCAACGCAGGCCAGCGCCGGACGGCCGGCGTGCTGCAGCAGCGGCAGCCGCAGCACCGCTGGAAGGGCGCAGTGCTGCAGGCCCCGGGTCGTGGACGGGGCTTTGTGGCCGGGCAGGGACAGCCCGCCGGGGAAGGCGTAAAGGCGCATTCGGCGCGGCTCAGCGGCCGTGGAAGTCGGGCTTGCGGCGCGCGAGGAAGGCCGACGTGCCCTCCTTCATGTCTTCGGTGGCGAACGCCACGGCGAAGGCCTGGGTTTCGTAATCCAACCCTGCCTCGAGCGCGCATTCGCCGCCCACCAGTACGGCGTCCAGAATGCCGCGCAGGGCTTCGGGTGCGGCCTGGGCCAGCTGCGCGGCCAGGGCCATCGTGTGGGCTTCCAGTTGGTCCGCAGGCAGCACTCTCGTCACCAGGCCCAATTGTGCGGCGCGCGTGGCGTCGATGGGCTGGCCCAGCAGGCACAGTTCCAGCGCCAGTCCGCGGCCCACCAGCCGCAACAGGCGCTGGGTGCCGCCGAAGCCGGGGATCAGGCCCAGGTTTACTTCGGGCTGGCCCAATTTGGCGGTGTCGGCGGCCAGCCGGAGGTGGCAGGCCATGGCCAGCTCCAGGCCGCCGCCCAGGGCGAAGCCATTCACCATCGCCAGCACCGGTTTGCCCAGGCCTTCGATGCGGCGCATCAGGCGCTGGCCATGGCGGGAGAATTCACGCGCCTGCAGCACGCTCAGGCCGCTCATCTGGGCGATGTCGGCGCCGGCCACGAAGGCTTTGGGGCCGGCGCCGGTCAGCACCACCACGCGCACTCCGGTCTGTGCGCCGGCGTCCTCGAACGCCAGGTGCAGTTCGGAGATCGTTTCGTAATCAAGCGCATTGAGCTTGTCGGGGCGGTTGAGGGTGATCCGGCGGACGGCGCCGAGATCCTCGACTAATAGACGGCTGTAGGCCATGGCGGCTCCGAAGAAGCGAAGTGGGGTGCAGGAGGGGCCTGGCGCCGGGATCTGGCCCGGAAAACCCCGGTGTCAGTGGCGGTTCAGCCGCTTGGAGGCTATCCTAGCGCGGCCTTCGGGGCCCCACATGGCCCCTAGTTTCTACCACTGGAGATTTCCTGATGAAGTTGCGTCTGTTGGCTGCCACCCTGGCGGCCCTTAGTCTGAGCGCCGGCGTTGCCTTGGCCCAGACTGCCCCGGCCCAAGCCCCGCAGGCCCAGCCCGCGCCGGCGCCGGTGAATAAGCCGGTACTGAGCTATGCCATTGGTTTCGACCTGGGTTCCGACCTAGCCCAGCAGGGCGTGGACGTGGACATCAATGCGGTGATCAAGGCCATCCAGGATGGCTACGCCAAGCGTGCCGCCGCCTACCCGCAGCCGCAGATGGACGCGCAGCTTACCGGCCTGCAGCAGCGCATGATGACCAAGGCGCGCACCGAGTTCGAGACCCTGGCCCGCGGCAACAAGGCCAAGTCTGACGCGTTCCTGGCCGCCAACCGCGCCAAGCCAGGCGTCACCACGCTGCCCAGCGGCATCCAGTACCGGGTGATCGAGCCGGGCACAGGCGCCAAGCCCACGGCTACCAGCACGGTGCAGATGCACTACCGCGGCTCGGTCTCCACCGGCCAGGAGTTTGCCAACACCTACGCCCAGCAGAACCCGACCCCGGCCACCTTCAAGCTCAGCGAGTTCCCCATCGCTGGCGTGCAGGAAGCCCTGCAGTTGATGCCGACCGGTTCGCGCTGGGAGATCTTCCTGCCGGCCGAGAAGGCCTTTGGCAACGACCCGCGCTCGCCGGTGGGTCCGGGCCAGGCGCTCGTGTTCGACATCAAGCTGGTCAGCGTCCAATAAAAGCAAACCGCCGCCGCGCCGGGTCTCCCGGCGCGGCGGTCTTGCGTCTGAAGCAATGAATCCCTCTTTCCGCGCCGTCCTCAGCCCCTGCATCGGCGTCTGTTCGCTCGACGTCCAGGGCCTGTGCGAAGGCTGCCACCGCAGCCCAATAGAAATCGCCCATTGGCTCCAAATGGACGACGACGAACGCCTGCACCTGATGGAAGTGGTGCTGCCCAAGCGCCAGGCCCAGCGGGTGTGACCGCATCGTTCGACCCGTTCGAACGCTTGCCGCGCGCGCTGCACTCCTTGGCCCAGGCGCCCGCCGGGCTAGGATGGAACCACCATGAACTAGCCGACCTGCTGCCCGCGGATAAACCGCTGCGGCCCGCTGCGGTCCTGATCGCGCTGATTGAACGCGCCGATGGTCCGCGCGTCCTGTTGACCGTGCGTAGCCAAGCGCTGCGCGATCACGCGGGCCAAGTGAGTTTTCCCGGCGGCCGGGTGGAGGCCGATGACAGTGATCCGGTGGCCGCCGCGCTGCGCGAGGCGCAGGAAGAAGTGGGCCTGTCTGCCGCCCTGGCTTCGCCGCTGGGCTATCTGGATCCGTTCGTCACTATCACCGGTTTCCACGTGTTCCCGGTGGTGGCGCGGGTTTGCGGCAGCTATGTGCCGCGGCTGGATCCTTCGGAGGTTGCGGCGTCGTTCGAAGTGCCGCTGGATTTCCTGCTCGACGCGGCCAATGTCCATGAACTGGAAGTGGACTGGCAGGGCCGTCGCCGCCGGTTGCTGGAGTATCGTTATCAGCAGCATCGCATCTGGGGCGCTACCGCTTCGATGCTGGTGAACTTCCGCCACCGGCTGGAGCAGGCCTGATGGATTGGCGCACGCTGGTTTCCGCACCCGAGTTGGCCGCTGCGCTGGGCCGCGACGGCCTGTGCCTGGTGGACTGTCGGCATGTGTTGGCCGGCGGCGATGCGGATGCCGGCGAACGCGCGTGGCGACAAGCGCACTTGCCCGGCGCCGGGCATGCGCACCTGGACCGGGACCTTTCGGATCACCGCAAGTCCGCCGCGCACGGACGCCATCCGCTGCCCGAGGCCGCGGATTTTTGCCGTGCGCTCGCGCGCCTGGGCGTGACGCCAGAAACGCAGGTGGTGGCCTACGACGCCGGCGACGGCGCCATGGCCGCGGCGCGCTTCTGGTGGCTGCTGCGCCTGCTCGGCCATCGCCGCGTGGCGGTGCTGGACGGCGGCGTGCAGCGCTGGCAGGCGCTGGGTTTGCCGATGGAGTCCAACGTGCCGGTTATCGCAGCGGGCCGCTACACCGGCGAGTTTGACGCCAGCGCAATCGCCACTACCGACGAGCTGCTGGCGCAACTGCCGGCATCGCCCGGCAGCTTGATTGATGCCCGCGCGCCCGAGCGCTTTGCCGGCGAAGTGGAACCGCTGGATCCCGCGGCCGGGCACATTCCCGGCGCGGTGAATCGTCCCTACGCCAGCAACCTCGACGCGGGCGTGTTCCGTCCGGCCGCGGTGCTGCGCGCCGAGCTCGAGCCGCTGCTGCACGGACTGGCGCCGTCGCAGGTAGTTCTCAGCTGCGGGTCTGGGGTCACGGCCTGCCACAACCTGCTGGCGATGGAGCACGCCGGCCTGCACGGCGCGCGAATCTACGCCGGCTCTTGGAGCGCGTGGGTAAGTGACCCCAAGCGACCCGTTGCCGTCGGCCGCTAACCCAATAACGGTGTCAGAGTGAGTTCCAAGAACTCACTCTGACACCGTTTTTTATTTTTTCAGCTTGGCCATCAGGGCATTAAGCGCCGCTTGCGTATCGGGCGCGTACCAGTCGTCTATGAATCCCTCCAGCAGGCGATCGTCGAAGCCCGCCAGCGCTGCGACCACGTCGGCGCGGGCGATGCGGCGGGTGGCCTGCATCGCGGTGGCAGGGCGCTGGAGCAGGTCTTCGAGCCAGGCGATTGAGCGGGCCAGCACCTGGCTTTGCTCGGCCAGTTCGTCCACCAGTCCCAGGGCCTGCGCCTGCGCGGATTCCACCAGCGCGCCGGCGACCAGCAGCCGTTCGGCGCGGGCGGTGCCCACGGCGCGGCGCAGCAGGTACTGGATGGCGTCGGGCGCCACCAGGCCCACCTGAACTTCGTTCAAGCCGATGCGGAAGGGGCCGCTGGCCATCACCCGGTAGTCGCAGCACAGCGCCAGCACGCAGCCACCGGCCGGCGCGTGGCCGGCGATGGCCGCAACCACCGGCAGTTCTGAACCGGCGATGGCGCGCGCGGCAGCAAACAGCGTGGACCAGGCGGCGACCAGCGGCCCGCGCTCCAGCGACATCAAATGCGGCACGTCCATGCCGCCGGAGTAAACCCGCTCGCCGCCCGTGAGCACGATGCCGCGCGCCCCCTGGGCCGGCGCCGCTTCAATGGCCGCGCGCAGCGCCAGCAGCAGTTCGGGCGTGAGGGCATTCACCGGCGGGCGCGCCAGGCGCACTTCCAGCACGGCGCCGTGGCGCTGCAGTTCAATGGTCATGTCGCGGCTTACTCGATGGTTACGTCGGGGGCCCAACGATAGCGCACCGTGTAGGTCAATTGCGCCTTGCCGCCGGCCGGCACCGACAGGTCGAACGCAGCGGTCTGCGCGTCGAGCTTGACGGACGGTGCGCTGCTGCTGGTGATTTCCCAGTCGCTCCAGCGCGGCAGGGTTTCCACCACGCGCACGGTGCTGGCTTCGCCCTTGGCATTGCTTACCGTCACGCGCAGGGTTTCGGTCATTTCGCGGGCGCTGCGGTCCACGCGGAACGCGTCCCGCTGGCGCTGCGCGGTGAGGTCGAACACGGTGCCCAGGTCCAGGTCCACCGTGGCCTCGGCCGGCGTGTGGCCCAGCGCGGCTTCGCCCAGCAGGTCGCTGCCGTCGAACACGCGCACGCGGCCCGCCGGCAGCGGGATGCCGAGACCGCTGGCCTTGCGGTTGGCGAAGCGCAGGCTGGCGATCACCGGCTGCTCGCCTTCGCTGGCGTTGAAGTTGGCGTCGATCATGGGCTGCGGCGGGCGCCAGCCGGTCTGCGGCGAGCGGGTTTCGTAGCGGCGCTCGCAGGGCACGCCGCGCGCCGGGTTGATAAGCGGCAGGCGCTGCACGCTGCCCTGCGGCAGGTTGCCGGTTCCGGGCATGCGGTAGGCGTGGTATTCCCCGGAGGCCTCCGGTGCGGGCGCAGCTTCGTAGCCTGCCTTCACCCGGGTGCCGCTCACCTGGATCATGTCCAACTGCGGCCCCGCCACGGCTTGCCGGCGCGGTTGCCCGGCCACCAGCGTCAGCGCCACGGCGTTGAAATCGGCCCCGGCGCGGTTCACCACCATCGCCGCGCCTTCAAAATCCATCCGGCAGGCCTTGCCGGTGCCCGACAGCGTGGCCAGGTATTCGGCGCGCCATCCCAGCCCGGCGGTGGCGTAGCCCAGCCCGAAATCCTGGCGACCGGCGCGGCCCGCGCTGATGTCCCAGGCCAGGGTTGGCTCGGTCACCATGCCCTCGGGCAGTCGCGGCAGCTCAAAGCTGGCGTAGTCCGACAGCACTTTCACCCGGCCGTCGGGCAGGCGCAGCGTCAGCCCGCCGCCGGCCGCCATCAGCACGCCGGTGTAGGTGCTGCGGCTGTCGCCCACGGTCTGCTCCACGCTCACCGTTTGGCCGATGGCGCGGCGGAGCAGCTCATCCTGGCCGGCCAAGGCGAAATCAAAGCGCTGGCCGCGCACCTGCGCCTCGCCGCGCGGCTGCAGCCGCACCGAGCTGGCGTCCAGCGCGGCGGGCAGGCGGCCCAGGCTCACCCGGTTGTCGCCTTGGGCCAGATCGAAGCCGACCGTGGTTTCCAGCAGCGCATAGCCCGGCCCGCCGGGCATCGCCTCGGACTGCAGCACGGCGTCGTAGTCGCCGCTGTAGATGGTGAGCCCGGGCGCTGCGGCCTGGGTTTGGCCGGCGCTGGAAAGCGCGGCGGCGGTGGCGAGGGCAATCAAGGTATGGCGCATTCACTACTCCTTGCGGACTGGGGATTATCCTAGTCCCATGAACGCACCACGATTGGTTTTAGGGTTACTGCTGTCGCTGTGGGCTTCAGCCGCGGTTGGGGCACCCGCGAGCTGCGATCCGGTGATCGAAGCGCCGTGGGTACGCGCCGCGCCGCCGGGCGCCGACGTTTTGGCGGGTTATCTGGTGTTTCGCAATCCGTGCGCCCAGGCCGTGACGGTGGTGGACGTGGAAAGCCTCGACTTCGGCATGCCGATGATCCACCGCAGCGAAGTCGTGGACGGCGTGAGCCGAATGCGCCATGCGGGCAAGCTGGAAGTGGCGCCGGGCGCGGCACTGCGCTTCGAGCCAGGCGGGCTGCACCTGATGCTGATGAAGCCACTCCGTCCGCTGGCCGCCGGCGACGTGGCGCGGCTGCGGCTGGTGCTGGCCGATGGCCGCCGCGTCTACGCGGAGTTTCCGGTCCTGCGCGACGCGCCCTGAGTTCAGGGCGCGGTGCAGGCCTTGCGTACCGCCTCGGGTAGCGGCACCGACACGCCCTCGCGGCTCACCCACACCATCACCGCGTTGCCGTCGGCGTAGAGCATGCTTGCATCGTCCGCGGCGCTGATGCGGTGGCCCAGCGTCAGGCTCTTGTTGCCTAGGCGTTCGGCGATCAGTTCAACGCGCAAGGTCTCTGGCCAGTTGATCGGACGCCGATAGTTCACCGTCACCGCGGCCAGGATCGGCGCGGCGGTTTCGCCCGCCCAATCCTAGGTCAGCGTCTTGAACCAGCGCACCCGCGCTTCTTCCACGTAACCCAGGAAGCTGGCGTTGTTGACGTGGTTGAAGGCGTCCATGTCGCGCCAGCGGACTTCGGTGACCAGGGTGTAGACCACGTGGCTCATGCGCGCTTCTTCCGTTTGGCCGGCGCCGCTTCGGCGGGCGCCAGCATCTTGGCCAGGAACCGGCCGGTGTGCGAACCCGCCACCGTAGCCAGATGCTCGGGCGTGCCTTCGGCCAGGATCTGGCCGCCGCGATGGCCGCCTTCCGGGCCCAGGTCAATCACCCAATCCGCGGTCTTGATCACGTCAAGGTTGTGCTCGATCACCACGATGGTGTTGCCGTCGTCGCGCAGCTTGTGCAGCACGGCCAGCAGGTGCTCGATGTCGTGGAAATGCAGGCCGGTGGTGGGCTCGTCCAGGATGTAGAGCGTGCGGCCGGTGTCGCGACGGCTCAGCTCCTTGCTCAGCTTCACCCGCTGCGCCTCGCCGCCCGACAGCGTGGTGGCCGACTGGCCCAGCTTGATGTAGCTCAGGCCCACGTCCATCAGCGTCTCGAGCTTGCGCGACAGGGTGGGCACCGGCTCGAACAGCTTCAGCGCGTCCTCCACCGTCATGTCCAGCACGTCGTGCACGGTGTAGCCCTTGTAGCGGATTTCCAGCGTCTCGCGGTTGTAGCGCTTGCCGTGGCAGACGTCGCAGGGCACGTAGACATCGGGCAGGAAGTGCATTTCCACCTTGATCAGGCCATCGCCCTGGCAGGCCTCGCAGCGGCCGCCGCGCACGTTGAAGCTGAAGCGTCCCGGCGAATAGCCGCGCGCCCGCGCCTCGGGCACCTGCGCAAACAGCTCGCGCAGCGGCGTGAACAGGCCGGTATATGTGGCCGGGTTGGAGCGCGGCGTGCGGCCAATCGGCGACTGGTCGATATCCACCACTTTGTCGAACAGGTCCATGCCCTGCACGTCGCGGTGCGGGGCCACGGTGTGCGAGGCGCCGTTGAGCTCGTTGGCGGCCAGGTGGTAAAGCGTGTCGTTGATCAGGGTGGACTTGCCCGAACCCGACACGCCGGTGATGCAGGTGAACAGGCCGGCCGGGATGGCCAGGTCCACGTCCTTGAGGTTGTTGCCGCTGGCGCCCAGCAGCTTGAACGTCATTTTCGGGTTGGGCTTGTGCCGCTTGGCGGGGATCTCGATGCGACGGCGGCCGGAAAGGTAGGCGCCGGTGATGGAGCGCGGCGCCTTGAGCACGTCGGCGTAGCTGCCTTGGGCCACCACTTCGCCGCCGTGCACGCCGGCGCCCGGGCCGATGTCCACGATAGGGTCGGCCAGGCGGTTGGCGTCTTCGTCGTGTTCCACCACGATGACGGTGTTGCCCATGTCGCGCAGGCGGGTGAGGGTGCCCAGCAGGCGCTCGTTGTCGCGCTGGTGCAGGCCGATGGAAGGCTCGTCGAGCACGTACATCACGCCCACCAGGCCGGCGCCGATCTGGCTGGCCAGGCGGATACGCTGGGCTTCGCCGCCGGAAAGGCTGTCGGCCTTGCGCTCAAGCGTGAGGTAATCCAGGCCCACGTCCACCAGGAAGCGCAGCCGGTCGCGGATTTCCTTGACGATCTTGGTGGCGATCTCGCCGCGCCAGCCCGGCAGGCTCAGCGCGGAAAAGAACGCCAGCGACTCATCTACCGGCAGCAGCGTGAGCTGCGACAGATTGCGTTCGGCTACGAACACGTTGCGGGCCGAGCGGTTCAGGCGTGCGCCGCCGCATTCGGGGCAGGCGCGGTTGGAGATGAACTTGGCCAACTCCTCCTTCACCACCTGTGATTCGGTCTCGCGGTGGCGGCGCTCCAGGTTGGGCACGATGCCCTCGAACTTGTGCTTGCGCTGGGTGCGGCCGCCCGACTCGGTGAGGTAGGTGAAGGTGATGATCGCTTCGCCGCTGCCGTACAGCACGGCGTGTCG
>JANORD010000074.1:0-6562 GCA_031415095.1 Lysobacteraceae bacterium | reverse complement strand
CCAACGCGGGGCGTCCTGGCCCAACCCCCAATGTTCCCGCTCATCCCCCCCCGGGGTGGTTTGGGGGGGCAGAGGCGCAGGTTCGGCCGGAGCAGCGGCGGCGGGCGGCGGCGGTGCGGGTGCCGCCGCGTCTGCGGGCGGCGCGGGCGGCGCGGGTTCGGCGCTGGGGCGGCATGCGGCCAGGGCAATCAGGAGGGCAAGGGACAGGTAACGGAGGCTCATGGTGGGTTGGAATCCTGAGACGGAATGAAATAGCTGCCCACGCTGCGCGCCAGCGGCGCCTGCAGCGGGGATCGGAGATTTTCGAGCGCGCGCGTGGCGCAGCGGCCAATGGCATCGTCCACGCCGGGCACGGGCACCGATGGGTCGGGAATGCGCAGGCCCAGGCCTTCATGCAGGTCACCCAACGTCACGGTGTCCAGGTCGCGGCTGAGCAGCCAGGTGCCGTCCTCGGCGCGCTGCACGATGCCCAGGCTCGAGAGCCCCGAGAGCATGCGCTGGAGCAGATCGTCGGTGAACATCGGGTCGCATTTCTGCATGTCCAAAAGGTGCAGGCCTTGGCCACGGCGGCGCGATTCATCCAAGCGACCCAGCAGGCGCAGGTAGCCGTACATTTCCATGCCCGGCGGCAGCTGCAGCGCGCGCGGCTGGTAGCGGAACGAGGACAGCGACGAAGCCATCGAAGCACCCAGCAGCACCACCACCCAACTCAGGTACAGCCAGACCATGAAGATGGGCGCCACGGCGAGCGCGCCGTAGAGCTGCTCGTACGTGGGCACGCCGAGCAGATAGGCCGCGAAGGCGCGCTTGGCCAATTCGAAAAGCACGGTGGCGAACAGCCCGCCAGCCAGCGCGAACCGTAACGGCACGCTGCGGTGCGGGATTAGCCAGTAAGCGGTGCTGAACACCACGAATTCCACCAGATTGGGCAGGTAGCTCAAAGCGCGCGCGCTCCAGCCGGCCTCGTTCACGCCCGATAGCGCCGGCAGCGAGAACAGATACGAGGTGATGGCGAGGCTGGCCACGGCCAGCAGGGTGCCCAGCGTGAGCAGGGTCCAGTACACGAGGAAGCGAATGAGCCGCGGCCGTGGCGTCGGCACCCGCCAGACCCGGTTGAAGGTGGACTCGATGCTCCACATGGTCAGCAGGGATACCAGCAGGGCGCCAACGCCCGTGAGCGTGAGTTGGTCGGCGGTGGCCGCGTATTTGCTCAGGACGGCCTGCACCGCGCGCGCGGAGCTGGGCACGAAATTGGCGAATACGAAGTTGGTCAGCTGCTCGGTCCAGACATCGAAGACCGGGAACGCCGACAGCACGCTGAACACCACCATGCTCAGCGGCACCAGCGCGAACAGCGTGGTGTAGGCCAGCGCACCGGCAGTTTCGAAGCAGCGATCGTCCAGGAAGCGCGTCCACAGGAAATGTGAAAACGACTGGATATGCTCGCGGTCGATGCGCGCAATCCACTGGCGGAGGGTAGCGGCGATGGCCATGCCCGGATGATAGCAGCGCCCCTTCACCCCCTGCCCCGTAGCGCTTGGGCTAGGCTAGCGGGGTCTACGGAGCGGCCCATGAGCGAAATCCTGGTTCTGTACTACAGCCGCGGCGGATCGGTGGCGCAGCTGGCGCGGCAGATCGCCCGCGGCATCGAGGAAGTGCCGGGAATGCAGGCCCGCCTGCGTACGGTGCCGCCGGTGGCGCCGGTAACCGAGACGGCAGCGGCGCCAGTCCCCGACGAAGGCGCGCCCTACGTGCGCAAGAGTGACCTGGCCGAGTGCGCCGGCCTGGCCCTGGGAAGCCCCACGCGCTTCGGCAACATGGCCGCGCCGATGAAGCATTTTATCGACACGCTGGGCGCGGAATGGGCGTCGGGCGTTCTGGTAGGCAAGCCGGGCGCCGTGTTCACGTCCACCGCCTCAATGCACGGCGGCCAGGAGTCCACCCTGCTGACGATGATGCTGCCCCTGCTGCACCACGGCATGGTGATAGTTGGCCTGCCCTTCAGCGAGCCGGCCTTGAGCACCACGCGCAGCGGCGGCACGCCCTACGGCGCCAGCCACGTCTCCGGCGCACAGGACGACCCGACCCCCACCGACGAAGAAAAGCACTTGGCGCGCGCGCTGGGACGCCGACTCGCCGGCATCGCCGCGATGCTGCAGGCATGAGCCCCGCCGCCCGCGTCACCGCGACTGCCATGATTGCGCTGACGGGGCTTCAGTGGGCGTGGCACGGCTGGCTGGCACCGCCCACGACCACGCCCGCTTGGGCAATGGCGGCGGCTTTCAGCCTGCCGCTGCTGCCCGCACTTTTGCTTTTGATCGCCGGCCATCGCCGCGCGGGATTCTGGGGAGCGCTCGCGGCGCTGCTTTACTTCAGCCATGGCGTCATGGCGGCGTGGGTTTCGCCCGAAGTGCGCGGGCTGGCGCTGGCGCAGGCAGCGCTCAGCGCGGCGCTGGTGGTGGCCGCGAGCTGGGACGGCATGAGCGCACGGTTCCGCAAACGTGCGGCGCCGCCACCGCTATAATTTTAGCTTCAAGGCCAAGGAATCCGACATGGACGAGCTTTTGGTGGTCACCACCGGCGGCACCATCGACAAGATCTACTTCGACGACAAGTCGGACTACCAGGTGGGTGATCCGCAGATCGGCCGCATCCTGCAGGAGCTGGGCGTGGCGTTCCGGTTCACCGTGATCCCCATCATCCGCAAGGACAGCCTGCACATCACCGCCGAAGACCGCGAGCTGCTGCGCGCAACGATTGCCGCGCAGCCGGCGCGGCATGTGCTGGTGACGCACGGCACCGACACCATGGTGGAAACCGCCAAAGTGCTGTCCAGCTTGCAGGACAAGGTGATCGTGCTCACCGGTGCGCTCAACCCGGCTCGATTCCGCGGCTCCGACGCCGAATTCAACGTGGGCACCGCGGTGGGCGCGGTGCAGTCACTGGCGCCGGGCGTGTACATCGCGATGAACGGGCGCATCTGGGACCCGTTGAAGGTCCGAAAGAACGTCGCCGCCAATCGCTTCGAAGCCGCCGGCTGAAGCGCCCCCGGTGCGCGCCGACCTAAGCCGGGCGCGCTGGCCAGGGGCGCGAGCCGGCCTCACTCAATGCACCCGGAAGCAGGCCGACGTGGAGGGAACGTAGCTGCTTTCGCGCACCCGGTTCTGATGGGCGCGCAGCTGGGCCTCCGCGGCACGCGACACTTCCCAATCCCCGCGGCTGTAGCGAAACCCACTCGGCTGGTCTCCACGCAGCGTGGCTTCAAGCAGACGCAGCCGGCAGAAGTCCAGGTAGCAGAACACCTCGGCGCACACCTTCGGCCAAACCGCCTCGATCACCATCGCGTCGTCCAGCCGGCCCACCTGGGGCACCCAGTCGGGGATCAGGCCGTCGTTGGCCTGGACATAGGCGATCGCATCGCGCGCCGGCTCGATGGCTCCGCTGGCGGGATCCCACTGGCCGTCGGCCAGCATCCGCGACAGCGAGTCGGCCTGGTCCATGCGCAGGGCGATGCACGGCGGCAGCGCGTCCGCCGCCAGCGGACCCTGCAGGCTACGGGCGGCCGTGACCATCTGGTCGCGATCCACCGCCTGCAGTCGGCCCAGCTTGGCCAGGACGCGGTTGAACCGCGCCATGCCCGGGATGCTCAGCTGTAGCTCACCGATGTGGTTGCGACGGCCGGGGCCGGGACGGGACGGCTGGGTGAGGACGGATGGCAGGGAAACGTAGGTTTCTGCGTTGGCGTACATGAATGATCTCCGGTTGGGTGTAGCGTTGGCGCCGTGGATTCGGCGCAGGCCCAGAGTCCGCCCCTGGGCCAGCCGGGGTCATGAGCAAACCCCGCGCCTACGGATGGGCTTTCCGGTGGAATGCGAGGTTTTCGTGAGGGATTGCCAATGGCACCCGCTCCGACCGCACCGTCAGCGTCGCCAGGGCCCGAGTGCTACCGCTTCGGCGGCCTGCGGCTGGACGCCGCTGCCCATCTACTGAGCCGCGACGGCCAGGCCGTGGCGCTGGAGCCCAAGGCCTTCGCGGTGCTGCTGGAGTTGCTGCGCCACCCCGGCCAACTGGTGGGGCGCGACCAGCTGCTGGACGCCGTATGGGGCCACCGCCACGTCACGCCCGGGGTGCTCACGCGCTCCATCGCCCAGCTTCGGACCGCGCTGCAGGACGATTCCCACCATCCGATTTACATCCAGACCCAGCATGCCTTGGGCTACCGGTTCATCGGTGCGCTGGAGCCGGAGATGGCGGCGGATGCAGTCAGCGAGGCGGAGTCCACCGGGCCGTCGCCTGAAGTTCCGGCGCTGCCGGCAGCCGCAGCAGATCTGGAACCGGCAGCACCGTCCGAACCAGCCCTGTCGTTCCCGGGTTACGAACGCCGACAGTCCGTGGCGGCATGGAGCGGGCGCTCAAGCCTGCTGTTGGCCGTGCTCGTGGTCGCATTGGCGTGGCTGGCCTTCGGCAGCACGTTCCGGCGGCCGCCGGTGGAAGCCTCGATTGCCGTGCTGCCGTTCTCCACGCTCAGCGACGATGCCAAGGATCGTTATTTCTCCGAGGGCCTTTCGGCGGAAATGCTAAGTGCGCTGGCGGGCGTCCACGGCTTGCGGGTGGCCGCGTGGCTGCCGGAATCGGCCATCGACCGCAGCGAAGGCACCCAGGCCCTGGGGCGCCGGTTGGGCGTGGCGACGCTGCTGGATGCCAGCGTGCGGCGCGAAGGCGACCGGGTGCGCATCGTCGCGCGGCTTTCGGACGCAGCCGATGGCTCCATTATCTGGAGCGGCAGCTACGAGCGTGACGCCACCAACGTATTCGAAACCCAGGGCGAGATTGCGCGGGAAGTAGCGCAAGCGCTCTTGGGCACGCTCCCGGATGGCGGCGAGGGCTTGCGTCGGCGCCTAACGCCAACGCGGGACGTGGCGGCGTTTGACGCCTACCTGCGCGGCATGGACAAGCTGAGGGGCGCAAGTGGTGGCCGCGAAGAGGCCGCTGCTTACTTCAACCAAGCGCTGTCGAAGGACGCCGGATTCGCGCGTGCGCAAGCCGGCCTCTGCCAAATCGAACTTTGGCGCTTCGAAGGCCACCACAACGCGGACGCGTTTGAATCCGCCCGGCTCGCGTGCCTGCGCGCCGCCAACATGGATCCTGGGATCGGCGACGTGCAGCTGGCCTTGGGCACCCTTTACCGAGTGATGGGCAACCCAGCCAAGGCGCACCGCCATTTTTCCAGCGCCGGCGCCGACCTTTCGGTGCGACCGATGGCGCTGGTCGGCCGGGCCACGGTGTATGCCGAGCAGGGCAAGCTGGCCGAATCGATTGCTTTGCTCAATGAAGCGCTGGCATTGGCGCCGAACGACCCGGACGTACTGTCCCACGTCGGCTATCAGCAATACTTGGCTAATCGCCTGCCCGAATCCATCGCGACGCTGCGCAAACTCAGCCAGCTGCGCCCGGACAATGCCTACGACTGGGGCCTG
The DNA here is from genome assembly GCA_031415095.1 of Lysobacteraceae bacterium. Taxonomy (GTDB): domain Bacteria; phylum Pseudomonadota; class Gammaproteobacteria; order Xanthomonadales; family Xanthomonadaceae; genus Arenimonas. Next base: position 1,085 of record JANORD010000074.1, on the reverse strand, counting down.
CTGGGCTCGGTACTCATGAGCGCAGGCCGCGACGCCGAGGCGCTGGTGGCCCTTGAGCGCTCGGCCGCGATCGAGCCGCTGGAATCGGTGACCAGCAACCTAGGCGCTTTCAAATACCGCGCCGGCGATTACGCCGGCGCGGTGGAGAATCTGCGCAAAGCCGTGGCGCTGAACCCGGGAAACTTTGACCTCTGGGGCAACCTGGGCGATGCGCTGATGGCCGATCCGGGCACCGCTGCCCAAGCGCGGGGCGCCTTTCGCGAAGCGGCGAACCGGGCGCAGGATTTCGTGGATATCAAGGACGACGATGCCGAGGCGCTTGCCCTGCTGGGCTGGTATCGAGCCAATCTGGGTGAACTGGCGGCGGCCAGGGACTTGGCCCAGCGCTCCGAGGCGCTGGACAGTAGCGTGGCGGAAGTGTGGCTGCAAAACGCCGAAACCTGGGCCGCCTTGGGCGACCTGGAAAAAGCGCGTGAACTGCTGGCCAAAGCGCGCGCCGCGGGTAGCCCCGATGCCCGGATAAACAGCAGCTTGATCCTGCTTCGCTCCGGCTTGGTCGCCGCACGCGCCCCGCCTGAATCAAGCTGAGTTTCACCCACCGCGCCCTTGCGGCGCCTGCAACAGGAGGCTGTGATGAGCAACGAAAAAAAAACTGATGTCAATACCAACAGCAGGAACCAAGTGCACACCCTAACCATAGCGCTGGATGCAAAACGAACGCTGGAAGTGCAGGTCGAGATCTTCGACCCGAAATCGCTCAAAGTTATCGTACGGCCGCCACCGCCGCCTATTCCCTACTGGACAGCGTCGTTTGCAAACAAACTGGACGGGAAGCACATCGTGGCGGTGAACCTACTGTACCGGGAGGGGCTAGTTTGAACCGGCAACCCGCTCAAAAAGACCCCGGCCTGGGCCGGGGTCCTGGTTGCGACGCAGAACGCTTGGCTTAGAACGTAATGGTCCAGCTGTTGATATAGCCGGTGTCACCAGCGGCGTTGTCGTTCACCCGCAGCTTCCAGCTGCCGTTGAGGGCCTCGCTGGTGAGGTTCTTGCTGAAGGTGCCGATGATGTTGTCGGTGCCGCCG
>JANORD010000073.1:0-15416 GCA_031415095.1 Lysobacteraceae bacterium | reverse complement strand
ACAGCGCCATTCGCGCTTACGTGGCGGTGCAGGTTGCCGGCGAGGGCGCCTCTTTCCCGGCCAGCGCCAGCATGTGCTTCAAGTGCAACACCAAGGCCACCGTGATCATGGACGGCTGCGCGACGTGCCTGAACTGCGGCTACAGCAAGTGCGGCTGATCCCTCCGGCCGCGCATCCACTGGCCTGAAGTTCCATGGCGGAGCTGCTGAACGCGAAAACCGCCTTCCTGATCATCATGCTGGTGATCTTCACCCTGCCGTGGCTGGCATGGCGGCTGGGTCGCACCGAGGCCATCGCGCCGCTGGTCGTTGTGCAAATCGTCGGCGGCATCCTGCTCGGGCCCGGGGTTGCGGGCGCGGTGTGGCCCGAACTGCACCAGGCCCTGTTCAAGCCCGAAGTGATCCAGAACCTCAACGGCCTGGCCGGGTGGGCGGTGATCATCTTCCTGTGGTTGGCGGGCATTGAGCTTGATCTCAACGCAGCCTGGAGCGGCCGCCGCGAGACCCTGGTCACGGCCGGCCTGGCGCTGTTCACGCCGTTGCTGCTGGGCGCTGCGGCGGCGCACTTCCTGCTGCAGTGGATGCCCGGCCTGATGGGCCCCGAGGCCAACGAGCTGCAGTTCCTGGCCGCGGTTGGCATGGGCTGCGCCGTGACGGCCCTGCCCATCCTGATGCTGCTGATGGAGAAGCTGGGCATCCTGCGCACGCCGCTGGGCCAGCGCGTGCTGCGCTATGCCAGCCTGGACGACATCGCCATCTGGATCGTGCTGGCCCTGATCCTGGTGGACGGCGACCGGCTGGTGCACCAGTTGGGCTTCCTCGCGGCCTTCGCGGTGCTGGCGCCGCTGGTGCGCAAGGGCCTGCGCGCCGTGGCGGAGGCGGACCGCTGGGCGCTGGGGCTGATGTGGCTGCTGCTGTGCGCGCTGGGCTCGGACGCCAGCGGTCTGCACTTCATGGTGGGTGCCTTCCTGGCCGGCGTCATCATCGACCGCCAGTGGTTCCAGGAAGAGCGTTTCGACCTGGTGCGCAACACGGTGCTGGTGTTCATGATGCCGGTGTTCTTCCTCTCCACCGGCCTGCGCACGCAGTGGGACGCGGGCGGCGCGGCGGTGTTCATCGTGGCGGGCGTGCTGCTGGCGGCATCGGTGCTGGGCAAGCGGCTGGGGGTGGCGATGGCCGGCCGGCTGCTGGGCTGGAAGCCGGGGGAATCCCACCTGATTGGCTGGCTGCTGCAGACCAAGGCGCTTATAGAGATCATTTTCGCCACCATCCTGCTCGACAAGGGCGTGATCTCAGCCGATGCCTTCACGGCCCTGCTGCTGATGGCGGTCACCAGCACCATGCTCACCATCCCCATGATCCGGCGGCGGATTCCCACGGGCACGGCGGCGACTTCGGTTTAAACTGGTGGCCTGAATTGCCCCCGGAGCACCGCCTTGTCCAGAAATATTGCTGCGTTGCTGCTTGCCTCGCTGGCGCTGGCGTCGGGTGCCGCCCAGGCCCAAACCAGCAACGACCACCTGGTGGACCTGCTGCAGAAGCCGGGCACTGCTGGCTTGGGCTTCATCTCGCGCGTGGAGGAGTCGCCCTATGAGGGCGGCGGCGTGCGCACCGACTTGCTGCCGCTGTATCTGTACGAAGGCGAGCGCTTCTACCTCAGCGCCGATCGCGCCGGCTTCAAGCTGATCGAGGAAGACGCCCAGCGCATGGACGTCTACCTGGCGCGCCGGCTCGAGGGCTTCCCGCAGGACGAACTGACCCCGGAACTCGAGGGTATGGAATACCGCGAGGTGGGCTCGGACCTGGGCCTGGGCTATCGCTTGGACCGTACCTGGGGCAGCCTGCGCACCGCGGTGCTTTACGACGTGAGCGACACCTCCAGCGGCAGCGAGATCCGGGTTGGCTACTCCTACGATTTCCGCGGCACCCGCTGGGTGCTGCGGCCGGGCATCACCGTGGCCTGGCGCGATTCCAATCTCAACAACTACTACTACGGCGTCGAGCTGGACGAAGTGGAAGCCGACCGTCCGGCCTACGAGCCCGGCAGCGGCGTGAACGTCTCGCTGGGCCTGTACGGCATCTACGACCTCTGGGACAAGTGGCGCTTGCTGGGCGGCATTTCCGCCACCTGGCTCGACGGCGGCATCCGCGACAGCCCGATCGTGCGCGACCAGGTGCAGCCGGCGCTGTTCGTCGGCGCGGTCTACGATTTCGGCACCGCCATCGCCCGCTGGGATGACGATGAAGTGCCGCTGCTGGTGAAGGTGTTCTACGGCCGCGCCTCGGCCGATGGCTGCCACATGGCAAAAATCATGACCTTGAGCTGCACCTCGCTGGACCAAGACACGCCCACCAGCGTCATCGGCGTACACCTGGGACGGCCGTTCCTGGAGAAGGTGAACGGCTGGCCGCTGGATTTCCACGGCTACGTTGGCCTGACCTACCACGATGAAAACGGCTTCCAGTCCGACATCATCCAGGTGGATGCCTACATGAAGGCGTTCTACTACGGCTTCCCCTGGAGCCACCGGGTGAACACCCGCTTCGGCTTCGGCTACGGCGTGTCCTGGGCCAACCGCGTGCCCTACACCGAGGTCGTGGCCCAGGCCGAACGCGACCGCCCCACGTCCAAGCTGCTCAATTACCTCGATCCCACCATCGACGTAAACGTGGGCGATATCTTCGGCGCCGAAGACTGGAAAGACACCTATTTCGGCCTGGGCATCTCGCATCGCTCGGGCATCTTCGCCTCGTCACGACTGCTGGGTAGCGTGGACGGCGGCTCGAACTACATCTACACCTATCTTGAAAGTAGCTTCTGAACTGAGGCGCAGTAACCTGGCATGGGGCAAAGGGCCTACTGTCCAACGGGCCGCGCATCGACTACTTTATCCAAGCCCTTCCAAGTCAAACACCAGGAGTTGACCATGATCATGTTGGTTCGATGTGCCTTGCTGGCCACGCTGTTCGCGGGTTCCGCCCTGGCCCAGGCGCCGGCGGCCGCCCCGGCCGTTAACGATGAGATGATGGCGGAGTTCCGCGTCATCCAGGCCCAGTTGAGCGAGGGCAAGCGTGAGTTCGTTGCCCAGCAGATTCAGCTCACGCCGGAGCAAGCGGCAAAGTTCTGGCCGGTTTTCGACAGCCACCAGGCCGCGTTGAAGGCGCTGAACGAGCGCCGGCTCAAGAACATCAGCGCCTACGCCGACTTGTGGAATGCCCCTGCGACCGACGAGAAAAAGGCCTTGGCCCTTGCGAAGGAGGCGCTTGCCATCGAAAAGGAGGAGAGCGCCCTGATGGAGCGGACTTTCGCCAAGCTCAAGCAGCACCTGCCGGCGGTCCAGCTCATCCGGTACCTGCAGTTTGAGTCCAAGCTGAGGGCCTTCGTGCGGTTCGAACTGGCAACGCAGATCCCATTCGTTCGCTGAGGTAGCCTCGCGGTTTGGCGGATATTGCAGTCGCCCGGTATCCGGGCGACGATCCTGCCCATGACAGATTCCAAGCAACGAGCCGTCCTGCCCCTTGCTCGACGCTGGCTCTTTGCGCTCGCCGGAGCGCTGGCGCTGGGGGCTCCCTCGTTCGCGATGTCTGCCGCAGTCGCGCGCGTGTCGCCGGAAAACTGGTGGGTGGGCATGCGCTCGCCGTCGCTGCAGCTGATGGTGCAGGGGGAAGGCATCGGCGCCAGCACGGCCAGCGTCGAGCATCCGGGCGTGGAGCTCAGGCGCTCGCTGCGCGGCGATAGCCCGAACTATCTGTTCCTGGACCTGCACATCGACCCGTCCGCGTCGCCGGGCGTGATGCAGATCCGCTTCGAAGGAGACGGCGGCACGCATACCGTGGCCTACCCGCTGCTGGCGCGTGAGCCAGGCTCGGCGCAGCGGCGCGGTTTCGGGCCCAGCGACGTCATCCTGAACCTGATGCCCGATCGATTCGCCAACGCCGACCCGGGCAACGACAGCTTGCCGGGCCTGGCCGACCGCGCCGATCGCGACGCGCCCAGCGGCCGCCACGGCGGCGACCTGGCGGGCATGGCCCGGCACCTCGACTACATCGCCGACATGGGTTTCACCATGGTCTGGCCGACGCCGCTGATGGAGAACAACCAGCCGCAGCATTCCTACCACGGCTACGCGGTCACCGACCTGTACCGGGTGGACCCGCGTTTTGGCAGCAACGACGACTATCGCCGGTTCGTGCAGCAGGCGCGCGAGCGCGGCATCGGCGTCATCCAGGACATCGTGCCCAACCATATCGGCGGCGCGCATCCGTGGCTGGCCGACTTGCCTACGAAGGATTGGCTGACGCTGGACGCGAAGTTCGCGCCCACCCACCATGCGCGCAATGCGCTCAGCGATGCCTATGGCGCGCAGTCCGACCGCGAGGATTTCACCCAGGGCTGGTTCACGCAAACCATGCCCGACCTCAACCAGCGCCAGCCGCTGCTGGCCACCTACCTGGAGCAGAACGCGATCTGGTGGATCGAGTACGCCGGGCTGTCGGGCTTCCGGGTGGACACCGTGGGTTACTCGGACACCGAATTCATGGCGCGGTGGACGGCGCGCATCCTGGAGGAATTCCCGGACTTCAGCATTGTCGGCGAAGAGTGGAGCCTCAACCCGCTGGTGGTGTCGCGCTGGCAGCGCGATGCCTGCGGGCGCATGCCGGCGGGCATGGCCATGCCCAACATGATGGATTTCCCACTTAGCGAAACCCTGCGCCGGGCGCTGGCGTCCACTGAAAAATACGATGCCGGACTCACCGAACTTTACGAAATGCTGGTGAACGACGCGCTGTATCCGGACCCGTCGCGGCTGGTGCTGTTCGAGGGCAACCACGACATGCCGCGGCTCTACAGCGTGCTGGGCGAGGACCTTGACCTGTACAAGATGGCGATGGTGTACCTGGCCACGGCGCCGCGCATCCCGCAGCTGTACTACGGCACCGAAGTGCTGATGACCAGCCCGACCCAGCGCGATGATGCGGCGGCCAGGCGCGACTTCCCGGGCGGTTGGCCGGGCGATGCGGTGAGTGCTTTCGACGGCACCGGCTTGGACGCCCGCCAGCGCGAGGCGCAGGCGTTCGTTCGCAAGCTGTTGAACTGGCGCAAGCAGGCCACGGCCGTACACGCGGGCAAGATGCTGCATTACGCGCCGCGCGATGGCGTGTACGTCTACTTCCGCAGCGATGATGCCCAGCGGTTCATGGTGGTGCTCAACAAGAACACCGAGGCCACCACTTTGGATTTGTCGCGCTTCACAGAGGGCCTGGCCGGGGCCGGAACCGCTGTGGACGTCCTCACCGGTGCACGCCAGCCGCTGGATGGCCGCTTGGTGCTGCCGCCGCGCGCGGGCCTGGTTTTCGAACTGAACTAGGCCAGGATCCGCGCCGGCGGCGCTGTGCTACTCGCCCTGCGCCTGCGAGTAGCCCGCCACGCCGTCGAAGGTGTAGAGGTTTTCCGTTTTCACCGCGTCCAGCCCGGCGGCGTGCAGCCGCAGCAGCAGGGCGGCGATGCCCTGCGGCGTCGCCGAGCCGGCCTGCCCGGCCAGGAAGCGGCAGCGCCAGTGGTCGGTGCACAGGGTTTGCTTGATGCCGTGCGGGTAGACCTTGACGCCGCGGTTGGTCACCAGCGCCAGGCGCCACTCGGGTGCGGCCTGCGCTTCTAGCAGGGCGCCCAGGACGTCGGGGTCGCGGTTGGCCTGGTCCCAGTTCACGAACACGTCCACGCCCACCAGCGCCTTGTGCGCGACCGGACGCGGCGCGCCGACAGCGGCGACGACCGCCGCGGGCGCGGGGTCGGGGGCAGGGTAGTGCACCGCGGCCAGGGTGCGCGGCTCTTTCCCCAGGCGCGCGATAACGGCCTGCGCGAAGGCCCGCGTGCCCACCGGGGCCGGGCCGTTGGCGCCGGCCATGTCGGCGGTGAGCACGCCGTCCTCGATGGTGCGCAGCCAGGCGTTGTGGATCCGGCCGGCGGCTTCGGTGCGGCCCATGTAAACCAGCATCATCACCGCCGAGAGCAGCAGGCCCGACGGGTTGGCGATGTCACGGCCGGCGATGTCCGGCGCCGAGCCGTGCACGGCTTCGAACATGGCGCAGTGGCGGCCGATGTTGGACGTGGGCGCGATGCCGATCGAGCCGGCCACTTCGGCCGCCACGTCCGAGAGGATGTCGCCGTAGAGGTTGGGCGCCACCACGACGTCGAAACGCTCCGGGTTGACCGCCATCTTGGCAGTACCGATGTCGATGATCATGTGCTCGGCGACCAAGTCGGGATACTCGGCGGCGATCTCGTCGAAGACCTTGTGGAACAGGCCATCGGTGAGCTTCATGATGTTGTCCTTGGTCATGCAGGTGAGCTTGCGGCGGCCGTGGCTGCGCGCGTACTCGAAGGCATAGCGCACGATGCGCTCGCAGCCCGGGCGGGTGATCAGCTTAGGCACTGGTACACCTCTTCGCTCTGCCGGTGTTCGATGCCGGCGTAGGTGTCCTCCTCGTTCTCGCGCACGATCACCACGTCCATGGCCGGGTGCCGGGTGGCGATGAAGGGGTGGTAGGCCACGCAGGGGCGCAGGTTGGCGTACAGGCCCAGCGACTTGCGCAGGCTGACGTTCACGCTCTTGTAGCCGCCGCCCTGGGGCGTGGTGATGGGGCCTTTGAGGATCACGCCGTGTTCGGTGATCGCGTCCATCACCTCGGGGCCGAAGCCGGACAGGGCGCCATTGCGGTAGGCTTCCAGACCAACGATCACCGGCTGGAAACCCAGGCACGGATCGGCCGCGGCCAGCACGGCCAGGGTGGCGTCCATGATCTCGGGGCCGATGCCGTCGCCGGCGGCCACGGCGATGGTGCGGAGCGCGGGCAGCGGGGCAGCGGGGATGCGGGCGGCAAGAGCAGACATAAGAACTCCTATACACGAAATGTGTGTCGCGTATTGTAATTCACTAATTACCCACCGTGTCAACAGGAACGCGCATGGCTAGCGAGCAGACCCCGGGCTGGACCTTCCTGAGCAACCACACCCACGTGCTGGTGTGCCTGGCGGCCGACGGCGACCTGACCCTGCGCGAGGTGGCTGCCAAGGTGGGCGTGACCGAGCGCGCGGTGCAGCGGATCGTGGCCGACCTGGAGCAGGGCGGGGTGCTCGAGCGCACGCGCGATGGCCGCCGCAACACCTACCGCATTGACCCCAGCGTGCCGCTGCGGCATCCGCTGGAGGCGCACTGCCGGATCGGCGACTTGCTGGCCATGGTCACCGCCTCACCTGGCCCGGCCCGCCGCCGCCCGGCGGCTCGCGCTGGTTCGGCGGCCAAAAAAGCGACCAAGGCAGGGAAAAAACCCGTGGGCAAGGCCGGCGGGACCGGCAAGCGGTGAGCGCATGAAAGTGCGCCGGGTCGGCGCCTGGCCGGCCGGGTTGGCCGGGGCGATGCTGCTGCTGGCCCCGCTGGTGCAAGCGCAGGCGCCTGCCCCCGAGCCGCCCCCGCCGCAGTTGGGCACCGTGGTGGTCACCGCTGCGCGGCAAGCCCAGGATGCGCTGGAGGTGCCGGCCGCGATAGACGTGATCACGGACGAAATGCTGCGCCGCGCCCAGCCGCAGATCCACCTGTCCGAAGCGCTGGTGCGCGTGCCCGGCGTGGTGGTGCGCGACCGCAACAACTTCGCCCAAGACCTGCAGATATCCATCCGCGGTTTCGGCGCGCGCGCCAGCTTTGGCGTGCGCGGCGTGCGCCTTTACACCGACGGCATTCCCGCCACCATGCCCGACGGCCAGGGCCAGGTGTCGCATTTTGGGCTCGAATCGGCGCAGCGCATCGAAGTGCTGCGCGGGCCGTTTTCGGCGCTGTATGGCAACGCCTCGGGTGGCGTGATCTCGCTGTTCAGCGCCGATGCGCCCGACGTGGCCACGTTTGGCTTTGGGCAGGTGCTGGGCGCGGACGGGCTGCGGCGCAGTTCGGTGTCGTGGCATGCGCCATGGGGCGCGCAGCAGTCCAACAGCGCGCTGCTCGATCTGGCCCAGGTGGACAGCGACGGCTATCGCGACCACAGCCGCGCGCGCCGCCAGAACGGCCAGGGCCTGCTGAAAGGCACACTGGGATCGGCCGGGCGCTACACGGTACTGGTCAACCACCTGGACCTGCGCGCGCTCGATCCCCAGGGGCTCACTGCCGCGCAGCTCGACGGCGACCGCCGCGCTGCCAGCGCCGGCGCGCTGCTGTTCAACACCCGCAAGACGGTGCAACAAACCCAGCTGGGGGCGCAGCTTGAGTACGACCTCAGCCCTGCCCACACGCTGGCGGCCACCGCCTACACCGGCACGCGCGACACCGCTCAGATGCTGTCGGTGCCGGTGGCGGCACAGGCTTACCCGCTCAATGGTGGCGGTGCGATTGATTTGGCCCGCGACTATCGCGGCGCCGACCTGCGCTGGCGCTGGGACACCGCGCTGGCCGCGCGGCCATTCGCCATTACCGTGGGGCTGGAGCAGCAGGTGTCCGACGAGCGACGCCTGGGCTTCGAGAATTTCTCAGGCGCGCAGCGCGGGGTGCTGGGCGCGCTGCGGCGCGACGAGCGCAACCGGGTGACCGGCCGCGATGCCTATCTGCAGGCCGAGTGGGAGCCGGCCGAACGTTGGCGCCTGAACGCCGGACTGCGCCGCAGCGAGGTGGATTTCCGCTCGCACGATGACTTCGTCACCGCCAGCAACCCCGACGACAGCGGCGGCGTTGACTACCAGCGCACGCTGCCGGTGCTGGGTGTGCTGTATCGCGCCACGCCCTGGCTCAGCGTTTACGGCAATGTCGGCGCCGGCTTCGAAACGCCCACGTTCGCCGAACTGGCCTATCGCGGTGACGGCCTGAGCGGGCTCAACGACACCCTGTCGCCCGCCCGCAGCACCAGCGCCGAGCTGGGGCTGCGGGCGCGGCGCGAGGGCCTTGATGCCGCCGTGGCGCTGTTCCACAGCCGCACCCGCGATGAGCTGGCGGTGCTGTCGAGCCAGGGCGGGCGCAGCGTGTTCGGCAACGCAGGTGCAGCGCAGCGGCGCGGCGCCGAGTTTTCGCTGGCGGCGGAGCTGGCGCCAGACTGGTATTTCAGCAGCGCCTACACCTATCTGGACGCGCGCTACCGGGAAGACGTGGCGGGTTGCGGTGCGCCGCCCTGTGCGCCGGGCAGCCTGCTGATTGAACGTGGCCGTCAGCTGCCGGGTCTGTCGCGGCACTTCCTGTGGACGCAGCTGCGCTGGCAGCTGGCGCCCGGCATGGACCTGGCGCTGGAGGGCCGCTACGCCGGCCGCGTCTTCGCCAACGATGCCAACAGCGAGGCGGCGCCTTCGTATGCCAGCTTCGATCTCAGCGCCGAGCGGCAGTTTGCCTGGGGTGGGCTGCAGTGGCGGGCGTTCGCGCGACTCAACAATGCCCTGGACCGCGACGTGATCGGGTCGGTGATCGTGAATGAGGCCAACCGCCGATACTACGAGCCGGCGCCGGGCCGGCATTGGCTGGTGGGCATCAACGTGGCGACGGGCCAGCCTTAGGCCCCACCCGCGCCCGGCTGGCTGACGTAAACTCAAAGCCATGACCGCGCCTTTGCTGACGCCCTCCGCCCCGGATCGCCGCCATTTATGGCTCGGGGCGCTGCTGTTCGCGGTGGCGCTGGGCGCCTCGTTCTGGTTCGTTGATTTCGTGGTGCGCACCGGCGACCGGCTGGAGCGCGACCGCATCATTTCCCTGGCGCGCACCGCCGCCGCCACGCTGGAGTCTTCGCGCATCGCCGAACTCAAGGGCGACCGCAGTGATATCGGCCAGGCGGGCTTCGATGACGTGCGTCATGAGCTGCGCCGCGCCCGCGACGTGAACCCGGACTTCCGCTTCGTTTACCTGATGCGGCCCAAGGGCGACGAACTGGTGTTCCTGGCTGACGCCGAGGCCCCCGAGTCGCCGGATTATTCGGCCCCCGGCGATGTTTACGACGGCCCTTCGGACGAGCTCTGGCGCGTTTATGCCACCGGTATGTCCGAGATCCAGCCGCCGTATGAAGACCGCTGGGGTTACTGGGTAACGGCCATTGCGCCGGTGCGCAATGCCAGCGGCCAAGTGCTGGCTATCCTGGGCATGGATGTGCGCGCCGACGCTTGGCTGGCCACGCAGGCGCGCTACCGCGCGTTCGCGCTCACCATCTCGGGCCTGCTGATGCTGCTGGTGGTGCTGTTCACGGCGGGCCTGCACCTGCAAAAACGCGCGGCGCAGCGGCTGGCGGGCGTCAACCATCAGCTCGCGGGCAAGCTGGCCGAACTGGAAAGCGCCCAGGAAGGGCTACGCCTGGCCGACGTGGTGGTGCGCCACACCGGCGAAGGCATCCTGGTGCTGGACGGCGAGCTGCGCGTGCGCAGCGCCAATCCTGGCTTCGAGCGCATCACCGGGTTTGGCGCGGATGGCGTGCGGGGCGAAGTGCCGCCGCTGTTTGGCGATGATGCCGATATCCTCCAGCAGGTGCGCACCCGGCTGCAGACCGGCTCGCACTGGGAAGGCATGCTGTGGGCACGTCGCGCCGATGGTGACCGCTTCCCGCTTGAAGCCAGCCTGGATGTGGTGCGTGAGACCGGCGGCCGGGTGGAGCATCACGTGATGGTTTTCCGCGACGTGACGGTGCAGAAACAGCTGGAGGACCGCCTGCGCGAACTGTCTGCCACCGACGGGCTGACGCTGTTGGCCAACCGGCGCAGTTTTGACGAAGCGCTGGAGCGCGAGTGGCACCGCGCCACCCGCCACGGCGAGCCGGTGAGCCTGGTGATGGCCGACATCGACTACTTCAAGGCTTACAACGACCGCTACGGCCACCTGGCCGGCGATCTGTGCCTGCAGCAGGTGGCTACGGCCATCGCCGCCGCGGTGCGAATGGAAGGGGCCGTGGTGGCGCGCTACGGCGGCGAGGAGTTCGCGGTGATCCTGCCGCATACCGACGTGGCGGCGGCGCAGGAAGTCGCCGAGGCGCTGCGTCGGCGCGTGGAAGCGCTGGGCATCGCCCACGCCAGCAACCCGGAAACCGGCCGCATCACCATCAGCGTGGGCGTGTCGACGCGCACGCCCCAGCAGTCGGCGGATTTCATCAGCCTGATGCAAAGTGCCGACCAGGCGCTGTACCGGGCCAAGGAATCGGGCCGCAACTCCGTCCAGTCCTGAGCCTTTGTAGGAGGGACTTCAGTCCCGATGGTTTTTGGTGAAGGGCATCGGGACTGAAGTCCCTCCTACATGGGATCAGGGTTCCAGGCTGGCCAGGTGCAGGCACAGGGCGGCCAGGCTGCGCAGGTCCTGCGCATTGTGTTCTGCGACGCGGCGCAGGTTGCGGGCGCTGCCGCCGCGCAGGTAGTCCAGCCAGGCGCGTGGCGCCTCCGAACCGGGCAGGTCGTCGTTGCGCACGATGCCCAGCACCTGGCGCTCAATGGTGCCCAAGCGGCAGTTTTCCCAGCGGCCTTTCCAGCGCCGGCGGCTGGGATGCAGCAGATCCAGATGCACCAGGCCGAGCAGGGGGCTGGGCAGGCGCGCCAGCCGATAGCGGGTATTGAGCAGGGGCGCGTCGTAGCTTTTGCCGTTGTAGCTCACCAGCACCGTTTGCGGACCTAGCCACTGCGCGAACTGGCGCAGCATGTCGGTCTCCGCCGCCATCGTGGTGGTGGTCAGTTGGCGCAGCCGCAGCCCATCAGCGAACCAGTCGGCAGCGCCAATCATGAAGGCGCGCGTGCCGGTGCCGCCGGCCAGGCCGGTGGTTTCGGTGTCGAAGTACAGCAGGTGTTCGCTTGCGAACGTGCCCAGTCTGGCGAAGCCGGCGTCCACGTGTGCCGGTGCGTCCGGCCAAGGTGCGTGCTGTTCGACGTAGAACAGCCCCGGCGCAATCTGCTCGCCTGGCACGTGGCGATCGGTGTTGGTTGGCGGTAGGGCGCGCGGCGTCGTCGCCTTGCTGCGGATGCCGAGCAGGCGCCGGATATGTTCGGGCACTTCGCTGCGCGCGGGCGCGGGCCGCGATGGTAGCGGAAGCACCGGCGGCGCGGCCCGGCCGGCCTGCTGCTGCAGGTCGCGCAGCCGCTCAAGAACGGCGCTCACGGCGCGTCCAGCAGCGCCAGCACGCGTGCGGCCAAGGCCTTGGGCGGTGCCACGAGGCTTTCATCTGTGGCCAGCACCGGTCCCGCGCAGGCCGGGCAGCCGGCGCGGCAGTCGCAGGCGTCCAGCAGTGCGCGTGCGCGCGCCACCAGTTCGGCGCGGCGGTGGTACAGCGGCTCGCTCAGGCCGATGCCGCCGGGGTAGGCGTCATAAAGATAGACGGTAGGTACGAAGGCCTCGGTGGCTGCCGGATCCAGCGGCTTGCCGTCGCCACCGCGAACTTGCCCGCGCCCGCGGCCGTCGGCCGAGGCGAACCAGGCCCCGTCGCCGCTGCCCACGGCCTTGTGCAGGTCGCGTGCCTCGGCCATGGCGGTCACGTGTGCAACCAGATGCAGGGCATACGCCGCGCCCAGGAATCCATCCAGCGCTTCCTGGCGCGAGGGGAACGCCGCCTCCAGCACCGCCGAGGGCAGCTGCCACCAGACGGCCGTGCTGTGCAGCTCCTGGTCGGGCAGGGTGACCGGCCCGTAGCCGATGTTTTCGTGGGTGTAGTAGCGGATTTTCTTGTAGCCCGACACCCGCCGCACCACGTGCACCTCACCGTGGTGGGCGCTGCCTTGGCCGGTGTTGGCGCCATCGAAACGTTCGAGCACCTTGAGCTTGGTGTAGTCGATGGCGTCGGTGTAGTAATCCACGCGGGTGCGGGTGACGAAGGCCTTGCGGCCGTCCCAGTCCAGCCGCTCCACCTGGTAGGGCACCGACTGAACCATGTGGATGGCGCCTTCGTACAGGGTGAGCGCGGCGGCGCTGTAGTCCACTTCAGCGATGATGTTTTGCTTGCCGTCGCTGCGGTCCACCACCACGAAATTGCCGTCCGCCACCGCGCGCAGGCTCACCGCGTTGGCCGGGTAGCTATCGGCGATCCACTCCCAGCGCTCGCCCTCGCGGTGCACCACTTCGGTTTCGGCCAGCAGCTCCAAGTAGGGCGCGGCGTCCACCGGGCCGAAGGTTTCCCCGTGCAGGAAGGGCAGCTCGAACGCGGCGCAGCGGATGTGGTCGAGCAGGATCAGCGGCTGGTTGGCGTGCAGGCGCGCGTGTTCGGGCGACGCGCCTTCGAAATATTCCGGGTGCCGCACCAGGTACTGGTCCAGCGGATCGGAGCTGGCCACCAGCACGCCCAGCGCCGCCTGCTGGCGCCGGCCGGCGCGGCCCAGCCGCTGCCAGGTGCCGGCGATGGAGCCCGGGTAGCCGTTGAGCACCACGACATCGAGCGAGCCGATGTCCACGCCCAGCTCCAGCGCGCTGGTGCTGACGATGCCGTCGATGCGTCCGGCGCGCATGTCGCGTTCGGCGGCGCGGCGCTCGTTGGGCAGGTAGCCACCGCGGTAGGCGCGGATGCGGGCCGGCTTGCGCGGGTCGTGGTCGAACACGTCCTTGAGGTACTTGGTGAGCACTTCCACCATGGTGCGCGACTGCGCGAACACCAGCGTCTTCAAGCCCGCCTTGATGGCCAGCCGCGCGATGCGGTTGCTCTGCGAGCGCGCCGAGGCGCGCAGGCCCAGGTCCGGGTTCACCACCGGCGGGTTCCACAGCAGCACGGTCTTGTCGCCGGTGGGCGCGCCGGACTGCGTGATCGCAGTTACCGGCGCCTCGATCACCGCCTCGGCGTGTTCCTTGGGATTGCCGATGGTGGCCGAGCACAGGATGAACTGCGGGTTGGCGCCATAGAACGCGCACACGCGCCGCAGCCGCCGCAGCACGTTGGCCAGGTGCGAGCCGAACACGCCGCGGTAGCTGTGGATTTCATCGATGACCACGTACTGCAGGTTCTCGAAGAACTGCGCCCACTTGGTGTGGTGCGGCAGGATGCCCTGATGCAGCATGTCGGGGTTGGAGACCACGATGTCGCCGTGCAGGCGCACCGCCTGGCGCGCATCGCCCGGCGTATCGCCATCAAACGTGTAGGCGCGCAGGCCCAGCTGGCCGGCGGCGTTGAGCTCCAGCAGTTCCGCCACCTGGTCCTGCGCCAGGGCCTTGGTGGGGAACAGGTACAGCGCCTTGGCCTTGCCCTGCAGCGCCGCGGCCACCACAGGCAGCGTGTAGCAAAGCGTCTTGCCCGAGGCGGTGGGCGTGACCACCACGATGTTTTCGCCGCGTTGCGTGGCGCACCACGCTTCGGCCTGGTGGCTGTAGAGCTGGTGGATGCCGCGGCTGCGCAGGGCGGCCGCGAGCGCCTCGGGCAAGTCGGCGGGGAAGGGCGCATACGCGCCCGCGCGGCCGGGCAGGTGGATGACGCCGGTGATGCGGTCGGCGTACTTGCGGCCCAGCCGCTCGGTGAGCGCCTGCGGGGTTTTTTCCGGAACCGGCAGCAGGCCGGTGGCGTGGCGGTGCGGTGCGAGCTGGGTGGAAGCGGGCATGCGGGCTGGCCTGGTACGGGTCGCCAGCTGAGCGCAGCCGGGTCTCATGCGGTGAGATTGCCCGCGCCGACGAGGCTTTTGCCCCCTGCCTCAGCCCGTGAGACAGCCAACTGCTTGAATCCCTTGGCGCTTCCGAAAGGAGGTGACAATCACTCGCCGAGGTGTATAAATATTCACCCATGACCGACCCCCTCACTTCCCGCCAACAGGCCGTGTACGACTTCATCGCCGGGCGCATCCGCAGCGAGGGCGCGCCGTCGGTGGCGGAAATCGCGCGGGCGTTCGGCATCCACGACAGCGCCGCGCACAAGCACCTGCGCATGCTCGAATCCAAGGGCGCGCTGGTGCTGCTGCCCGGACGCGCGCGTGGCATCCGGCTGCCGGCGGCGGCGAAGAAGTCCGCGCGCCGCGACGACATGATTTCGCTGCCCATCCTGGGCCAGGTGGCGGCCGGTGCGCCCATCGACGCGGCGGCCGGGCACGACGGCCAGATGCTGTTCGACCGCGCGGCGTTTTTCCCGCAGCCCGACTACCTGCTGCGGGTGAAGGGCGATTCGATGCGCGACGACGGTATCCTCAGCGGTGATTTGATCGCCGTGCACCGCATCGCCGTGGCCGAGAACGGCCAGATCGTGGTGGCGCGCATCGACGGCGAGATCACCGTGAAGCGCCTGCAGCGCCGGCGCGACAAGATCCTGCTGCTGCCGCGCAACCCCGACTACGCGCCCATCGAAGTGCCGGCCGACGCCGATTTCGCCATCGAAGGCCTGTATTGCGGCCTGGTGCGCAAGGGCTAGGCCATGGG
Source organism: Lysobacteraceae bacterium (assembly GCA_031415095.1). Taxonomy (GTDB): domain Bacteria; phylum Pseudomonadota; class Gammaproteobacteria; order Xanthomonadales; family Xanthomonadaceae; genus Arenimonas. The sequence goes on along the minus strand of JANORD010000073.1, from coordinate 112 downwards.
CGCGCTGGTTTCCCTCGACACCCTGCTGGCCGACCGCCGGCTCTGGCGCGGCCAGCCCGCGCCGCGGCCGGCCAGCGCCGAGCCCAGCGGCCACGCCGCGCTGGACGCGGCG
>JANORD010000072.1:0-5646 GCA_031415095.1 Lysobacteraceae bacterium | reverse complement strand
AGTCCCGATGCTTCTGGCCAAGAGCATCGGGACTGAAGTCCCTCCCACAACTGAAGTCCCTCCTACAGGGGGTGGGCGCTAGCCTGTGCCGCGATCGAGCAGGCGGTAGCCGATGGCTTCGGCCAGGTGCGCGCTGGCGATGTCCGCGCTGCCATCGAGATCAGCGATGCTGCGCGCCACGCGCAGGATGCGGTGCATGGCACGGGCGGACAGCTGCAGCGTGGCCATAGCCTGCTCCAGCATCGCCTGGTCGCGCGGCTGCAGGCGGCAGTGGGCTTCGGTCTGGGCTTGGCTCATGTGCGCGTTGGCGCCGCCGCTGCGCGCGTGCTGGCGTGCGCGCGCGGCAAGTACGCGCGCACGCACCGTGGCGCTGGCCTCGCCGCGCGGCGCATCGGGCCGCAGGTCCTGCGGCGGCGCGCGCGGCACCGCCAGCTGCAGATCAATGCGGTCCATCAAGGGCCCCGACAGCTTGCCGCGGTAGCGCTGCACGGCTTCGGCGCTGCACACGCAGCGGCCGGAGGGGTCGCCGGCCCAGCCGCAGGGGCAAGGGTTCATGGCCGCCACCAACTGGAAGCGCGCCGGGAAGTCCGCCTGCCGCGCCGCGCGCGACACCGTCACCACGCCCGACTCCAGCGGTTGGCGCAGCACTTCCAGCGTGTGCCGGCTCCACTCCGCCAATTCGTCCAAAAACAGCACGCCGTTGTGCGCCAGTGAAATCTCGCCGGGGCGCGGATTGGGCCCGCCGCCGGCCACCGCCACCGCGCTGGAAAGATGATGCGGCGCGCGGAACGGCCGTCGGCGCCAGTGCGCCAGGTCGATGCCGCGGCCGCTCACCGAATGCACCGCGGCGGTTTCCAGCGCCTCGGCCTCGCTGGCTTCGGGGAGCAGGCCGGGCAGGCGCGAGGCCAGCAGGGTCTTGCCGCAGCCCGGTGGGCCGATCAGCAGCAGGTGGTGGGCGCCGGCGGCGGCGATTTCCAGCGCGCGGCGGCCGCTGGGCTGGCCGCGCACGTCGGCCAGGTCGGGGTAGTGCGGCGGCTCGGCGCTGGCGTCGGGCGCCTGGGCCCAGGGCAGGCTTTTCAGGCCCTGCAGGTGCCCGCACACCTCCAGCAGCGTGCGCGCGGTGCGCGCCTGCACGCCGGTGGCCAGCGCCGCTTCCGGCCCGTTGCCGGCCGGCAGGATGAGCAGGCGCCCGGCCTGGGCCGCGGCCAGCGCGGCCGGCAGCACACCGTCCACCGGCTTGAGTTCGCCGGTGAGGGCCAGCTCGCCCAGAAACTCGCAGTCGGCCAGCGCCGGCACTGGCAGCTGGCCGCTGGCCGCCAGGATGCCCAGGGCAATGGCCAGGTCGTAGCGGCCGCCTTCCTTGGGCAGGTCGGCCGGCGCCAGGTTCACGGTGATGCGCCGCTGCGGAAACTCAAACTGGGCGTTCTGGATCGCCGAGCGCACGCGCTCGCGGCTCTCGCGCACCGCCGCCGCCGGCAGGCCCACCAGGGTGAAGTTGGGCAGGCCGCCGCCCAGGTGCACTTCCACCCGCACGGAGGGCGCGTGCACGCCGGCCCGTGCGCGGCTGTACGCCAGCGCCAGGTTCATCGGGCGGAGACGCGCGCGGCTAGTTGCTGTCGGGGCGGGGCGTTGCCAGCCGCGCTTCTAGCACGGTGAGCGCGCGCTCCAGCGCGTCGATCTTCTCGCGCGTGCGCAGCAGCACGGCGCGCTGCACGTCGAACTCCTCGCGGGTGACCAGGTCGAGTTTGCCCAGGCCCGCCTGCAGCGTGGCCTTGAAGTTCTGCTCCAGGTCCGCGCCGGCGTCCTTCAGGCCCGGGGGCACCAGGGCGCTGAGCTTGCGGGCGAGGTCGTCGAGGTTTTTGAGATCAATCATGGCGGGGCTCCGTGAGGTGCCTCCACGATGCGCGCCGGGGCGCGAAGGGGGCGTAGGAAAGGCCGGGCCGGGCGGGTAGGACTTCGCGCCTGTCCGGGCACCGCGCCAACGAGGCCCAGTAATAGACCATGACTCGGACGAGCAATCAATCCGTCATGAGTAGGTCATGGTTCGGGTGCTCTCCCCCGAGTATCCCTTTCCCTCAGCGTCTGGAGGCAGTCCCGTATGGTTTCCGTCAAAGTCCTGCGCCGTCTTGGCGCGCTCGCCCTGCTCAGCCCCGCGGCTGCGCTGGCCGCCCCCCCCACCCTCAACACCGGCGATACCGCCTGGATGATCGTCGCCACGCTGCTGGTGCTGATGATGACCATCCCGGGGCTCGCCCTGTTCTACGCCGGCATGGTGCGTTCGAAGAACGTGCTGTCGGTGCTGATCCAGTGTTTCGCGATCACCGCCCTGATCACCGTGCTGTGGGTGCTGTATGGCTACAGCATCGTGTTCGACACCACGGGCATGGAAAAGGGCGTGGTGAATTTCAATTCCTTCATCGGCGGCTTCAGCAAGGCCGGCCTGGTGGGCCTGGGCAGCGACAGCCTGAGCTACGCGATTCCAGAAAGCGTGTTCATCGCCTTCCAGATGACCTTCGCCATCATCACCCCGGCGCTGATCGTCGGCGCCTTCGCCGAGCGGATGAAGTTCTCGTCGATGCTGGTGTTCATGGCGCTGTGGTTCACCTTCGTCTATGCGCCGATTGCGCACATGGTGTGGAGCGGCGACGGCGGCCTGATGTGGGACTGGGGCGTGCTCGACTTCGCCGGCGGCACCGTGGTGCACATCAACGCCGGCATCGCCGGGCTGGTGGCGGCGCTGGTGCTGGGCAAGCGCAAGGGCTACCCCACGGTGGCGATGCCGCCGCACAACCTGGGCTACACGGTGATTGGTGCGAGCCTGCTGTGGGTGGGCTGGTTCGGCTTCAATGCCGGCTCGGCGGTGGCGGCCAATGGCACCGCCGGCATGGCGATGCTGGTGACACAGGTGGCCGCGGCGGCCGCGGCGCTGACCTGGATGTTCGCCGAGTGGATCCTGCACCGCAAAGCCAGCGTGCTGGGCATCGTCTCGGGCGCGGTGGCGGGCCTGGTGGCCATCACTCCGGCCTCGGGTACGGCGGGCCCCCTGGGCGCGCTGGCCATTGGTGCGGCGGCGGGCCTGGTGTGCTTCGTGTTCTCCACCAGCATCAAGCGCAAGCTCGGCTATGACGATTCGCTGGACGTGTTCGGCGTGCATGCCATCGGCGGCATCGTCGGCGCCATCCTCACCGGCGTGTTCGCCGCGCCGGCGCTGGGCGGCTTCGGCACGGTCACCGACATCGGTGCCCAGGTGTGGATCCAGACCAAGGGCGTGGGCTTCACCGTCATCTACACCGCCGTGGTCACGCTTGTCATACTCAAGGCCATCCAGTGGACCATGGGCCTGCGGGTGAGCGAAGAGGCCGAGTCCGAAGGTCTGGACATCGCCCTGCACAACGAACGCGGCTACAACCTCTAAGGATCCGGGAGCTAAAACATGAAAATGGTCATGGCCATCATCAAGCCATTCAAGCTCGACGACGTCCGCGAGGCGCTGAGCGAAGTGGGCGTCACCGGCGTCACGGTGACCGAGGTCAAGGGCTTCGGTCGCCAGAAAGGCCACACCGAGCTCTACCGCGGCGCCGAATACGTGGTGGATTTCCTGCCCAAGATCAAACTCGAGGTCGCGGTGACCTCGGACCAGGTCGAGCGCGTGGTGGAAGCCATCCAGGCGGCCGCCAACACCGGCAAGATCGGCGACGGCAAGATCTTCGTCTACGAGCTTGAAAAGGTGCTGCGCATCCGCACGGGTGAGCTGGACGGCGACGCGCTGTAACTGGCGGGTCTTCGCAGTGGAAAAGGCCCCGCAGTGCGGGGCCTTTTTCTTGCGCCGAATGTGAAAGCAGAACGGTGTCAGAGTGAGTTCCCAGAACTCACTCTGACACCGTTTCTAGGCGTTCAGTCGCCGAGCGCGCGCTGCATCATCGGCGGCATTGCCAGCGCGCCCTGGTGCACGTCGGCGGTGTAGTACTGGGTGTCGAAGGGTTTCGCGGCGGCGTCGGACTTCCGGAACTGGGTCAGGTCGCGGGCTTCCTTCGAGGCGATGGTGCAGCTCCACCAGCCGGTGGGGTAGCAGGGCTGCGGGAAGGGCAGGGTGCGGTAGCTCACGAAGCCGGCGTCGGTCATGGCGGCGCGCATGTCCAGGATGAGCTGCATCAGGGCCAGAGGCGATTCGCTCTGCTGCACCAGCAGGCCGCCGGGGCGCAGGGCGCGCAGGCAGGTTTCGTAGAAGGCGCGGTTGAACAGGCCTTCGGCAGGGCCCACCGGGTCGGTGGAGTCCACGATGATCACGTCGATGGACTCGGGCGCGGCGTTCTTCATGTAGGCGATGCCGTCGTCGAACATCACGGTGGCGCGCGGGTCGGCGTTGGACTCGCATAGTTCGGGGAAGTATTTCTCGGCCATGCGCGTCACCTGCTCGTCGATGTCGCACTGCACCGCGCTGCGCACGCCGGGGTGGCGCAGCACTTCGCGCAGGGTGCCGCAGTCGCCGCCGCCAATGATCACCACGTCCTTGGGGTTGGCGTGGGTGTACAGCGGCGCGTGCGCCATCATCTCGTGGTAGAAGAAATTGTCGCGCGTGGTCACCATCATGGCGCCGTCGATCAGCATCACGTTGCCCCAGTCGGTGCTCTCGTACATCTCGATCTTCTGGAACGGCGACTGCACTTCCTCGAGCTTGCGGGTGATGCGCAGGCCGAAGGCGGAGCCGGTGTGCTCGAAGTTCTCGTGCAGCCACGTCGATGAAGAGGAAGTCATCATTTTTCCAGAAGGGTTCGCAGACGAGGCCAGAGTGTAACGGATCGCGCTTTTCACCCATGTTTCCTCACGCCCGGAACGCGATCACGATGCCGCAACCCCCGGGCGCTACAATGCGCGCCCCAGCCACCCCGGACCCCCGCCCATGCCCGCCTGGACGCTCGATCGCGCCCGCCACACCTACTCCATCCCCTACTGGAGCGAGGGCTATTTCGACGTGGACGCCGCCGGCCGCATGGCCGTGCTGCCGCGTGGGCCCGGTGGCCCGGCGCTGGCGCTGCCCGAGATCGTCAACCGCGCCACCGCCGACGGCCTGAAGCTGCCGCTGCTGCTGCGCTTCTCCGACATCCTGGGCGACCGCCTGGGCAAGCTGCAGGCCGCCTTCCGCCGGGCCATGGCTGAGCTGCACTACACCGGCGGCTACACGGCGGTGTACCCCATCAAGGTGAACCAGAACCGCGGCGTCGCCGGCGAACTGGCCGCGGCAGGCGGCGTGGGTTTCGGCCTGGAAGCCGGCTCCAAGCCCGAACTGATGGCCGTGCTGGGGCTAGCCAAGCCCGGCAGCCTGGTCATTTGCAACGGCTACAAGGACCGCGAGTTCATCCGCCTGGCCCTGATCGGCCGCAAGCTGGGCCTGCAGACCTTCATCGTGATCGAGAAGCCAAGCGAGCTGGCGATGGTGATCGAGGAATCGCGCGCGCTGGGCGTGCTGCCGGGCCTGGGCGTGCGCATGCGCCTGGCCTCGCTGGGCGCCGGCAAGTGGCAGAACAGCGGCGGCGACAAGGCCAAGTTCGGCCTCTCGCCGCGCCAGGTGCTGGACCTGGTGGAGCGTCTGAAGGCCGCCGACATGCTGGGCTCGCTGCAGCTGCTGCACTTCCACATGGGCTCGCA
>JANORD010000071.1:0-2635 GCA_031415095.1 Lysobacteraceae bacterium | reverse complement strand
CGCCAGGAGCATCGGGACTGAAGTCCCTCCTACAAGGGGGTCGGCTGGGGGCAGGGTTAGAGGCGGTAGGCCACGGCCTTCATCAGCCGCGAGCTCAGCGCCATCAGCCGCGGCAGCGGCTCCGGTAGCACGCGGGCGCCGGCGGCCAGCGCCTCGTCGGCGTGTCGGGCTTCATCGGCCTTCATCGTTCGCAAGATGGCGCGGCTGCGGTCGTCGCCGGCCGGCAGTTGGGCCAGGTGTTCGTCCAGGTGCGCTTCCACCTGGCGCTCGGTTTCAACGACAAAGCCCAGGTTCCAGCCGTCCCCACGCAGTCCGGCGGCCAGGCCGATGGCGTAACTGCCGGCGTAGAACAGCGGATTGAATACGCTGGGCCGGCTGTCGAGTTCGCGCAGGCGGTCGGCGCACCAGGCCAAGTGGTCGGTTTCTTCCTGCGCCGCGTGCTGCAGCTGGGCACGCGTTGCCTCGTCCCGGGCTACCGCGGCCTGGCCCACGTAAAGCGCCTGCGCGCAGACTTCGCCGGTGTGGTTGATGCGCATCAGGCCGGCTGCGTGGCGGCGCTCGGAGGCTTCCAGGGTCGGGTCGCGCAGTGCACCGGCCGGGTTGGCGCGCTCGGCCTGCGGCGCACCCAGGCTGGTGGACAGCGCGTGCTGGGCCTGGATAAGCAAGTTGTCCAGCGGGCTATAGCGGCGGGCGTTCATTGCAGGTGCTCGGCCAAAAAATCGATGGGGTGGCGTACCGACATTGTAGTGCCGTCGGCCAGATGCAGGCGGCATCCCAGGTTGGCCGAGAGCAGTTCGGTGGCGCCTGATTCAGCCAAGGCCACCAGCAGCGGCGCGCGCAGCGCGGCGGCGCGGGCCGGCTCGGCCAGCTGATGCAGGCCGGCCGCGCCGCAGCAGCCGGTATCGGGCAGTTCGATCACGACTAATCCCGGAACCCTCGCCAGTAGCCGTCGAAACGCTACCGCACCGCTGCCCAAGCGCCGCTGGCTGCAGGGCAGGTGCAGCGCGACCCGCCGGGCCACCGGCCGAAAGGCAAGGCTGCCGCCCATTCGTTCAAGCGCAGCCAGCGCATCGTCCACCCGTGCCACGCCGTCCAGCGCCTCGGCCAGTCCGTCCTGGCAGCCGCTGGCCAGGCACAGCACCTGCGTCTGGCCGGCGAATGCGCGCCGGTTGGCGTTGGCCAGCCGCTGCGCCGCAGCGGCATCGCCCAGATGCGCGGCCGCCGTGCCGCAGCAGCCCTGGCCAGCCGGTAGCTCCACGCCCACGCCGGCGGCCGCCAGCAGTTTCGCCAGCGCGGCGCGGGTGGGGCTTTCATAAGCTTTGGCGATGCAGCCGGTGAACAGGGCCACCCGCGCCGCGGCGCCGGGCAGGGCGGCCGGCATCGCCACCGGAGCCGGTGGCCGGGGCAGGGCGGGGCGCAGCGCGGCCGGCAGCCAGTGCCCGAACCGCCGGAACAGCCCCAGCAGAGGACCCAGCACACCCGGATGGGCCAGCAGCCAAGAGGCGCGACGCAGGCTGGCGGGTGGCACAGTCCGGGCGGCTTGGGCGGTGCGCGCGCCAACCAGGAGTTCGCCGTAGGACACGCCAGCCGGGCAAACCGGCTCGCAGCGGCGGCAGCCCAGGCAGTGGTCCAGGTGCGCGTCACCGGCCGCGGTGGGCGCCAGCACGCCTTGGGCCACGGCGTTCACGTAAGCTATCCGGCCCCGCGGGGACTCGGCTTCGGTCTGGTCCAGGCGATAAGTGGGGCAGTGGGGCAGGCACAGGCCGCACTGCACGCAGCGGTCGGCCAAGGCCACCAGGCCCGCAGCAGCGGGCCAGTCCGGCGCGGCGCGGGGGGCCAGGTCAGGCAGGGCGGGCATGCTCGGATGCTAACACGGCGTTAAACCGGGCTTGCGCGGGACGCCGGGGGCCGCTATCATTCCGCTTCTTTTCCACCCGTTTTCCCTTTATTTGGAGCCGTCATGAAAAACATGACCGTCAGCACCAAGCCGGAGACCGTCGCGCACGATTGGTATCTCATCGATGCCAGCGGCAAGACCCTCGGCCGTTTGTGCTCGGAACTCGCGCGTCGCCTGCGCGGCAAGCACAAGCCGATTTACACCCCGCACGTTGATACGGGTGACTACCTCGTCGTGATCAACGCCGAGAAGATCCACGTCACCGGCAATAAGCTGCAGGACAAGAAGTACCACCGCTTCACCGGCTACGTCGGCAATCTTAAAACCCAGTCCCTGGGCCAGATTCTCGACGCCCATCCGGAGCGCGTGATCGAAATCGGCGTCAAGGGCATGCTGCCCAAGAATCCGCTCGGCCGCGCCATGTTCCGCAAGCTCAAGGTCTACAAGGGCTCGGAGCACCCGCATTCTGCCCAGCAGCCTCAGGCTCTGGACTTTCAGGCTTAAGGCATACCCATGGCTATCCAGCAGAACTACGGCACCGGCCGTCGCAAGTCCTCCACCGCCCGCGTCTTCCTGCGTTCGGGCAGCGGCAAGATCGTCGTCAACGGCAAGCCGGTTGACGAGTTCTTCGGCCGCGAGACCTCGCGCATGATCGTGCGCCAGCCGCTGGTCGTGAGCCAGATGGGCGAGAAGTTCGACATCACCGTGACGGTCGCCGGCGGTGGCATCACCGGCCAG
>JANORD010000070.1:0-6802 GCA_031415095.1 Lysobacteraceae bacterium | reverse complement strand
AGTCCCGATGCTTTTGGCCAAGAGCATCGGGACTGAAGTCCCTCCTACAGCAGGGGGCGGGAGCTAGAGGCGCTGCAGGACGAGTTCGTAGACGAACTTGCTGCCGAAAAACGCCAGCAGCAGCAGCGCCATCGCAAACAGCGTTAGCTTTGCCGCGCGCGGCCCGCGCCAGCCCCAGCGCCAGCGGCCCAGCAGCAGGACGCCCAGCACGATCCAGGACAGCATGGACAGCACCGTCTTGTGCCCCAAGCCTTGCGCAAACAAATCGTCCACGAACAGCACGCCAGTGAGCAGCGTCAGGCTCAGCAGCGCGAAGGCCGCGGTGAGCGTGCGGAAGCACAGGGTTTCCATCTGCGTCAGTGGCGGCAGCACGCGCAGCCACAGCCCCAGGCGCTTGCGGCGCAGGGCGCGTTCCTGCGCCCAAAGCATCAGGGCCAGCAGCGTGGCCACCGCCAGCGTGGCGTAGGCGAGCAGTGCCAGCAGCGCGTGCAGTTTCAGCGGCCAGCTCAGGCTATGGCGCGGCGGGCCGCCGCCAAACCAGGCATAGGTCGCCAGCGTGGCGGCGGCGAGCGGGAACACGATGATTCCCAAAGCCTCCACGCGCTGCGCCGGTCCCAGCGCGACCGTGAGTGCCGCCATGCCCAACCCCACCAGCGACAGCGCGGCGAAGAAATGCAGGTCCGGGCCGCCCAGCAGGCGCCATGCGAACAGATGCACGCCGGCATGCAGCATTACCGCCGGCAGCGCCAGCCCCAGCCAGCGGCGGGACAGGGGCATCGACGCCTGCGCGTGCCCGGCCAACTGCTGGCTGGCCAGGGCATACAGGGACATCGCGAACAGGCTGAGGGCCAAAGCAATCATCCAGAGAGTTTGGCACAGCGGCCTCCAGCCGAGCACCCTTCTCGCGTGGCCGGCCCCGCGTGGTGCCCGCGCTATACTTCGCGCCCCACTGTAACGACGCCAAAAACCATGTTCGAGTCGCTGACCCAGCGCCTGTCCGGCACCCTGCAACGCCTGCGTGGCCGCGGCCGTCTCACCGAAGAAAACATCCGCGAGGCCACCCGCGAAGTGCGCATCGCCCTGCTCGAGGCGGATGTCGCCCTGCCGGTGGTCTCGGCCCTGATCGAGCGCATCAAGGTGCGCGCGGTGGGCCAGGACGTGCTCACCAGCCTCACGCCCGGCCAGGCCCTCATCAAAGTGGTGCGCGACGAAATGGCGGCGGTGATGGGCTCGGCCGCCAGCGAGCTAAACCTCAACGTGCCGGCCCCGGCCGTCATCCTGATGGCGGGCCTGCAGGGCGCCGGCAAAACCACCACGGTGGCCAAGCTGGCCAAACACCTCAAGGAACGCCGCAAGAAGAAAGTGATGGTGGTGTCGGCCGACGTTTACCGTCCGGCCGCCATCGAGCAGCTGCGCACGCTGGCCCAGCAGGTGGACGTGCTGTTCTTCGCCTCGGACGCCTCGCAGAAGCCAGAAGCCATCGTCCGCGCCGCCATCGACGATGCCCGCAAGAGTTTCGTGGATGTCCTGATCGTGGACACCGCCGGCCGCCTGGCCATTGATGACGCGATGATGGCGGAGATAAAGGCGCTGCACGCCGCGGTCAACCCGGTTGAAACCCTGTTCGTCGTTGACGCGATGACCGGCCAGGATGCCGCCAATACCGCCAAGGCCTTCAGCGAGGCGCTGCCGCTCACCGGCGTGGTGCTGACCAAGACCGATGGCGACGCCCGCGGCGGCGCGGCGCTGAGCGTGCGCTACATCACCGGCAAGCCCATCAAGTTCGTCGGCACCGGGGAGAAGCCCGAGGGCTTGGATATCTTCCACCCCGACCGCGCCGCCAGCCGCATCCTGGACATGGGCGACGTGCTCAGCCTGGTGGAGCAGGTGGAGCAGCAGGTTGACAAGGACAAGGCCCAAAAGCTGGCCGAGAAGGTCGCCAAGGGCAAGAAGTTCGACCTCAACGACATGCGCGACCAGTTTGAGCAGATGCAGAACATGGGCGGCCTGTCGGGCCTGATGGACAAGCTGCCGGGCATGGGCCAAGTGCCTGACCACGTGAAGGCCCAGGTCACCGGCAAGGAAATGCCGCGCATGATCGCCATCATCAGCTCCATGACCAAGAAGGAGCGCCGCAACCCCGGCCTCCTGAACGGCTCGCGCCGGGCCCGCATCGCGCGCGGTTCGGGCACCACCCCGGCCGACGTGAACAAGCTGCTCAAGCAGTTCCAGCAGATGGAAAAGATGATGTCCAAGCTGTCCCAGGGCGGCATGAAGGGCATGCTGCGGGGCATGAAGGGACTCATGGGTGGCGGCATGCCGGGGCGTTTCCCCGGGCGTTGAGGCTCCTGGCGGGGCCAGATTGTCCCGCAAGGGTTTCCTTCGGGCGCCCGAGGGGTTAGAATTCGCGATTCCCCTGGCCCGTTTGCGGCCAGGCATCCTGTCCCAGAACTGCAGAAAGAGTACATCCCCATGGTCAAGATCCGTCTGGCCCGCGGTGGCGCCAAGAAGCGCCCCTTCTATCACATCGTTGTCACCGACCAGCGCAGCAAGCGCGACGGCCGTTCGATCGAGCGCGTGGGTTACTACAACCCCATCGCCACCCCGACCGAACAGCGCGTGGTCCTGGACACCGAGCGCGTCAAGCACTGGGTTTCCAACGGTGCGCAGCTGACCGACAAGGTCCGCGTGCTGTTCAAGGAAGCTTCGGCCCAGGCTTCGGCCTGAGCCCCCGGCCTCGCCCCGCGCGAGGCCTGATGCCATGAGCACCGATCGCCGCATCCTGCTGGGCAGGGTCGCCGGCGATTTCGGCGTCCGGGGAGAGCTAAAGCTGCTCTCCTGGACCGATCCCCGCGACGCCATCTTCAAGTACCAGCCCTGGATCCTTCGCGCCGGCGACACCGAGCGCGAGGTTTCCGGTGTGCGCGGCCGCGACACCCACAAGCTGGTTATCGCCACTTTCCCCGGCGTGGAAAGCCGCGAACAGGCCGAGGCGCTGAAGGGCGCCGAAATCTGGGTCAACCGCAGCCAGCTGCCGGCGCCCAAGCCCGGCGAGTATTACTGGGTGGATCTGGAAGGCTTGGCCGTGCAGACGGTGGAAGGCGTGGTGCTGGGCACCGTGTCGCACCTGTTCGACACCGGCGCCAACCCCGTGCTGGTGGTGGTGGCCGGCGAGCGCGAGCGGCTGATTCCCTTCGTCAGCGAGCAATACGTCAAATCCGTGGATTTCGAAGCCGGCCTGGTCGTGGTCGACTGGGATCCGGATTTCTGAACCGCCTGCAGGAGCCGCCGTGCGCATAGACGTGGTCACCCTGTTTCCCGATTTCATCCGCGACAGCGCCGCTTTGGGCGTGGTGGGACGCGCGCAGGAGCGCGGCCTGCTGGACGTTCACGGCTGGAATCCGCGCGATTTCGCCACCGATGCCTACCGCCGCGTGGACGACCGGCCGTTTGGCGGTGGTCCGGGCATGCTGATGCTGGCGGAGCCGCTTTCCGCCTGCCTGGCGGCCGTGCGCGCCGCCGACCCGGCGCCGGCCCGCGTGGTTTATCTCAGCCCGCAGGGCGACCGCCTGACCCAGGCCAAGGCGCGCCTGCTCGCGGCCTGCCCGCGTTTGATCCTGCTGTGCGGCCGCTACGAAGGTCTGGACGAACGTTTCATCGAGCGGGAAGTGGACGAGGAGCTGTCCATCGGTGACTACGTGCTTTCGGGCGGCGAACTGGCTGCGGCGGTGGTCATCGACGCGGTCGGCCGCCTGCAGGACGGCGCCCTGAACCACGCCGACTCCGCCGTCCAGGACAGTTTCGAAGACGGGCTGCTGGACTGCCCGCACTTCACCCGGTCCGAGGCCGAGGGCACGGCCGGGGTGCCCCCCGTGCTGCTGTCGGGCGACCATGCCGCCATCCGCCGCTGGCGCCGCCAGCAGAGCCTGGGCCGCACCTGGCTGCGGCGCCCCGATCTGCTGGCCCGCGCGCCCTTGGACCGGGCTGACCGGGCCCTGTTGGCCGAGTTCATCGCCCAGTGGCGGGCCGACCACCCGGCGGGCGGTTAACCTCTTCCCCTTCAAAGGCTTGGCAGGCTATACTTGCGAGCTGAGTCACTCAAGCCAAGCACGGTTTCCCGGGCCTCTGGCGCGCATATCAAACAACTATCAAAGGCGCGTAACCATGAATTTCCTCCAGCAGTTCGAAATTGAACAATCGCAGCGCGTGCTGCCCGAATTCGGCCCCGGCGACACCGTCGTGGTCAACGTCAAGGTCAAGGAAGGCAACCGCGAGCGCGTGCAGGCCTTCGAAGGCGTGGTCATCGCCATCAAGAACGCCGGCCTCAACTCCGCCTTCACCGTGCGCAAGATCTCGCACGGCTTCGGCGTGGAGCGTGTGTTCCAGACCCACAGCCCCGTCATTGACTCGCTGACGGTGAAGCGCCGCGGCAAGGTCCGCGCCGGCAAGCTGTACTACCTGCGTGGCCTGGAAGGCAAGAAGGCGCGCATCAAGGAAGACCTCGCCGCCGGCCGCTCGAAGGACTGAGCCCCGCCCGCTTCCACGCGAACGGCCGCCCTCGGGTGGCCGTTTTGCTTTCTGGGCCTGCGACCCCATTGATTCCCTAACCTTCACCCCGACGACGCCCACGGCATGACCACGGCTACCGACATCACTGGCCTGCGCCTCGATATCTGGCTCTGGGCAGCGCGGTTCTACAAGACGCGCGCCCTGGCCAAGCAGGCCATCGAGGGCGGGAAAGTGGCGGTGGAGGGGCAGGGGGCCAAGGCCTCGCGAGTGCTCAAGACCGGCGAGACACTGCAGCTCAGGCGCGGCGAGGATGTGTTCACGGTGCAGGTGGTCGCGTTGAGCGGCAAACGCGGCCCGGCAGCCGTTGCCCAGTCCCTTTACCTCGAGTCTGACGAGTCGCGCGAAACGCGCCTGCGCCTGGCCGCCGAACGGCGCGCCGCCAGCGCCGGCTACCGCCCACCCGCCGGCAAGCCCGACAAGCGCGCCCGCCGCCTCATCCAGGCTTTGGGCGACCTCGACGCGCTTTGAGCTCCGCTGCCCTAGACTCGGGGCCACGCGCTTTCAAGGAAAACGACATGCAGTTGCGAAGACTCACCCAGGGACTCGGTAACCGTGACTGGTCATCGGTGGCGATGGAGATAGTGATCGTGGTGGTCGGCGTCATCATCGCGCTGCAGGTGAGCAACTGGAACGACGAGCGCAAGGACGCCGTGCGCGGCGACGACTACCTACTGCGCATGCAGAACGAACTGCGCGCCGACATAGTGCGCCTGGGCACCCTGACGACGTTTTGGCAGGCGGTGAACACCGAGGGCCGGGCCGCGCTGGCGCATGCCGAGCACGGCACGCTGTATCAGGATTCCGCCTGGAAGACCCTGCGGGCGTATTACCAGGCCAGCCAGATCTGGCCCTATCGCAAGGACGACACCACCTTCCAGGAACTCCGGGCAAGCGGCGAATTCGGCCTGATCCGCGATCCGGTGCTGCGCTCGTACGTCTCGCGGCACTACGCCGACACGGCCGGCCTCGCGATCGCCGAAGTGCTGGGCGTGGCGCCGGCCTATCGCGAAAAGGTCCGCGGCATGACGCCCTGGGCGATCCAGGAATACATCTGGGCCAACTGTTACGCCAACGCCTTCGAGTCCCAGCAGCTGGTGGACTGCGCGTCCCCCGTCACGGAGGAGGAAGCATTGGTCGTTCTGCAGCAGTTTGGCCAATCGCCGGAACTGCTGGGCCATCTTCGCTTTTGGGTCGCCACGAATGGCTTGGCCATCACCCTCTCCACCAGCCTGAAGGACGAGGCCGCGAAGCTCGCCGACGCGATCGAGCAGCGCGATCGCTGACGGGCCGGATCAGCGCAGCAACTTGAGCCGGTAAAGCGCCTCGAGCGCCTGCTTGGGCGTGAGTTCGTCGGGATCCATCGCGGCCAAGGCTTCCATCGCCGGCGAGGACGGCGGCGCGAACAGGCCGAACTGCAGCGGCGAATCCAGCGCCGCCGGACTCATGTGAGCCACGCCCTGCGGGGCACCGCGCTGCTCAAGCTCCGCCAGCGTGCGCCGCGCCTGTTCCACCACCACCCGCGGCAGGCCCGCCAGCGCGGCCACCTGCAGGCCGAAACTGCGGTTGGCCGGGCCGTCCATCACGGCGTGCATGAACACCAGCTTGTCGCCGTGCTCGATGGCGTCCAGATGCACGTTGGCGATGCCGCTCCCGGCCTCCGCCAGCGCGGTGAGTTCGAAGTAGTGCGTTGCGAACAGCGTGTAGGCGCGGTTGTGCTGCGCCAGGTGGCGCGCGCACGCCTCGGCCAGTGCCAGTCCGTCATACGTGGACGTGCCGCGGCCGATCTCGTCCATCAGCACCAGTGAGTGCGCGGTGGCGTGGTGCAGGATGTAGCTGGTCTCGGCCATCTCCACCATGAAGGTGGACTGCCCGCGCGCCAGGTCGTCGCCGGCGCCGATGCGGGTGAGGATGCGGTCGATCGGGCCGATGACCGCGCGCGCCGCCGGTACGAAGCTGCCGATGTGCGCCAGCAGCACGATCAGCGCGTTCTGGCGCATGTAGGTGCTCTTGCCGCCCATGTTCGGGCCGGTGATCACCAGCATGCGGCGGTCTTCGTCCAGCACCAGGTCGTTGGGCTCGAACGGCTCGCTGCGCACCGCCTCTACCACCGGGTGGCGGCCGCGCTCGATGTGCAGGCCGGGGACATCGGTGAGCTGCGGGCGCGACCAGTCCAGGGCCAGCGCGCGTTCGGCGAAGGCGGCCAACACGTCCAGCTCCGACAGCGCGCCGGCGC
>JANORD010000069.1:0-2353 GCA_031415095.1 Lysobacteraceae bacterium | reverse complement strand
GCCGTGCGCCCCGTCAACCCGGCGCCGGTGCGCGACGAGCCCGATACGGACGTGGCGCCAGCGCCTGTCTTCAGCAACGCGGTGGCACCCGTGGCCAAGCGCGGCTTCTTTGCCCGCCTGGCCGCGCTGTTCAGCGGCGACGAGGTGCCGGCCGCCCAGCCGGCCGCCGCGGCTCGCAGCGAGCGCGGCGAGCGCGGTGGCAATGGCGGCAGCGCACGTCGCGATCGCAACGAGCGCGGTGGCCGCGGCCGTGACCGCGGTGATCGTGGTGAGCGCGGCGAGCGCGCTGCCAAGCCGCAGGCCGCCAGTGCCGGCAAGCCGCAGGCCGGCCAGCCGGCCGCGCCTTCGGCCAAGCCGCCGCGTCCTGAGCGGCAGGATCGCCCGGAACGCGGCGAGCGCCCCGAGCGCACCGAGGAGCAGAAAAAGCTCGACGAAGTGAAGCGCCTGGAAGGTCAGGTCCGTCGCGAAGAGCAGCAAAAGAAAGAAGCCGAGCGCCGCGAACTGCAGCGCCAGGAAAACATCAAGCGCGAAACCGAGCGGCGTGATGCCCGGGCCGCGCGCCTGGCCGCGCAAGCTGCCGCCGGCGGCGGCGAACTTGCCGAAGGCGAAGAGCCGATGGCCACCGACGTGGATGCCGATGGCCAGGTGATTGAAGGCTTGGAAAATGCCGCACCGGGCACCGACGCGGCCAACGCCGCCGAGGGCACCGGGCGCCGTCGTCGCGGCCGCCGTGGTGGCCGCCGTCGTCGCCGCCCGGACGAAGCCGGTGGTGAGGCCAACGGCAATGCCGAAGGCCAAGCCACTGACGCCGAGGGTGAGTTTGAAGACGATGAGCCCGAGGCCGAGTCCCCGCGCGCCAGCGCCGGGGCCCAGCCCACGGTCAGCGCCGCGGAGTCCGACTTTGACGATCTGGGGCCAGCCACCGTGCCGGCGCCGCGCGCTCCCACGCCCACCCCGGTGGCCGCGGCCGCGCCCGTGATGGTCGCCCCGGTTGCGCTGGCGGTGCCCGCGCAGGCCGAAGTAGCGGCACCTGCCGTCGCGTTCGTGGCGCCCGTGCTTGTCGAGGTGCCTGTCGTGGTTGCAGCGCCTTCCGAGCCAGCGCCAGTTCTGGCGGCTGTGCCGGCGCCGGCCGCCGTTGAGCCGATCGCGATGGCCGTTCCCGCTGCAGTGGTGCCCGCTCCGGTGGTGCCCGCCCCGGTTGTGCCCGCTCCGGTGCTGCCCGCTCCAGTGACGCCAGTTGCGGTTGCGCCACAGCCTGCGGCGCCCGTCAGCATCGCCCCCGTTCAAGCCAGCCTGATTCCGGCCGAACCGGAAGCTGCGTTGGCACCCGCACCGGCCGCCCCGGTGAACCCGTTCCTGCGCACGCAGCCTGCGGTGTTCGACGCGCCACCGAAGGCTGCCGAAGCCCCGGCGGCCGCCGCGACGGTGGTTGCGGCGACGCCGGTTCCCGATGCCCCGGACTGGTCGCTGGACGACGCGGACGAGCCCCCACAGGCACCCCGCCAGAGCTAAAAGACAGGCGCCGAAAGGCGCCTTTCTTTTATCCGTCTGCGCCGGACCTCACAGCGCGTAAGCAGGCTCCGACACGCCGTACTGGCTCGCAAGCCGCGCCAGTGCCACCGTGTCCTTGATCCCAAGCTTGTCGAACAGCCGGTACTTGTGGGTGGCCACGGTTTTTCCGCTCAGGCTGAGGCGGCGGCCAATTTCCTCCATCCGCATGCCTTGGCAGAGCATCCGCGTCACTTCGAGTTCGCGCGGCGACAGCGTATCGAAAGGTGACTGGCCGCCGCTGACCCTGGACAGCGCCATGCACTGGGCGACGTGGCTGGCCAGGTAGCGCTTGCCGCGGGCCACTTCACGCACCGCGCGCACCAATTCGGCAGCGTCGCAGCCCTTGCCCACGTAGCCGCTGGCGCCCGCCTCGATCAGGCGACGCGGCATCGGGCCATCTTCCTGCACGGACACCACCAGTACGCTGGAGCCGAAATTGCCGCGCACGATCCGCTCGGTGATGTCCAGGCCACTGATGCCCGGCAGGTGCAAATCGCAGATAACCACGTCCGGGCGCAAGCGGCGCACCATCGGTAGGCCCTCCTCGCCGCTGCCCGCCTCACCCACCACCAGGAACTCTTTTTCCTGCGCCAGTATCAGGCGGTAGCCGGTCCTGACCAACGCATGGTCGTCGAGTAGAAAAATCCGGATCATTGCACCCTCCCCAGAGTCGCATTTGGAAACTAGTGCCCTTGCCGAGCCAGGCCAAGCGACGACGCCGCGCCCGGGCGTAGGAAAAAGGCGCAAGCCGCAGGCTTGTTCGACAACATAGTGCAGCGACGCAAAAACCAGCGCGAAATCC
>JANORD010000068.1:0-1911 GCA_031415095.1 Lysobacteraceae bacterium | reverse complement strand
GAGTTGTTCGGCGATGAAAGTCTCCAGGCCGCCCTCCACCAGCGAGGCCGGGGTTACCTTGACGAACAGGTTGGTGTGCTTGCCGGTCTTCTTGCGCTCTGCGACCACTTCGATGGCGCGCTTGATCACCCAGCGGTCGATGTCTTCCAGCAGCCCGTGTTCCTCGGCGATGGGCAGGAAAGCCGTGGGTGCGATCACCTCGCCGCCCGGGCCCTTCATGCGCAGGTAGACGTCGTAGTTTTCTTCTTCCACGCCGGTCAGGCTGATGATGGGCTGGTAGTGGAGCAAGAACTGGTCGCCCTGCAGCGCGTCACGAATCCGCACCACCCAAGCCTGGATGCGCTCTTCCTCGGCGCGGTCGCGCGCCGCCGGGTCGAAGATCTCGATGCGATTGCCGCCCATGCTTACGCAGGATGCCAAGCACTGGCTGGATTTCCCCATCACCTGCGACACGCTGGCGATGCGTTCGCCGATCTGCACGCCGCCAATGCTCACGCCCAGGTTCAGCGAACGCTCGCCCACTTCCAGGATATGGCCGTGGAACGCCTCGCGGATTTTCTCGGCCTGGGCCAGGCTGTGCGTGTGGTCATGGGCCAGGCACAGCACGGCGAAACCGTGGTCGCTCAGGCGCGCCGCCACGGTGTCTGCGTCCAGCGCGCCCTGCAGCCGGTCGGCGATGCCCTTGATGAGGCCGTCGGCGGCGGCCAGGCCAATCTCCGCCAGCAGGCTCTCGTAGTTGTCGGGCTCCACCAGCAGGAACGCCTGCTGGCCCTTGCCCTCGCTGGCGCGCACCACGGCAGCTTCCAGCGCAGTCATGAAGTGCTGGCGGTTGAACAGGCCGGTGAGTGCGTCGCGCTGGCGCAGCGTGTCGAGCTCGCGCGCCATGTCGGCGTCCACCGTCTGCTGGCGGAAGATGATTTGCAGGCAGGATTCGCCCTCGTAAGTGGCCTGGGTGAACTCCATTACGGCATCGAAGCTGGTGCCGTCGGTGTGCATGGCCTGCAGCTCCAGCTGGCGCGGCGGTGATTCGCCCTTGCTCAGTTTCTTGAGCACCTGCTTGAAGGCATCGGCGTGCGCCGGGCCAATCAGGTCGAGCACCGACAGGCCCTCGATATCGTCGAAGCCCTCAAAGCCGAACATCTCCAAATAGGCGTCGTTGGCGCGGATGTGCATGCCTTCATGCACGTAGGCAATGGGGTCGCGCGAGGAGGCGATGAGCGCGTCACAGCGACGCTCGGTTTCCCGCAGCGACGCTTCCAGATGGCGCAGGCCGCGGCGGGCCTGCAGCGCCGCGAACTCACTGCGCACTACGGCTTGCACGTGCTCGGGCCGGTGCCGCATGGCGATGTCGCGGGTGCCGGCCGCCAGCGCGGCCAGCGCGGTTGTCTCATCCAGCACCAGGGTTGACGCAACCACCGGGATGTCTTTTCCGGTGGCGGTGACTTGCTCCAGCACGGCCTGCAGCGGCAGGTACTTCGCGTCAATCGCGGCCAGCACCATGTCCACGCTCTGCGTGGCCAGCAAATGGATGAGTTCGTCCAGCGAATCCGGACGTTGCGGACGCACCGCGACGCCGCCGTTGCGCAGGTGGCTGATCAGCTGCTCGGCGTCCTCGGATTGGTCTTCGACCAAGAGCAGGCGGATCACGGCGTCCTGCTGTGCCATTGGGGGATGCTCCTATATGCATCAAGGGCTTGCGTGTCAGGATTAAGACAATACCAAAAGTCCGGGTGAGAACACCATCACAGTGCCAGCTTGGCCGGTGCGCCAGCCACTTCCCGAACCAGGCGAGGTACCAGGTAACCCGGCAGTTGAGCCGCCAGCCCCTGATGCAGGGCCAGCGCCTCGGCGTCGGGCCCTTCGAAGTGTGCGCTGCCTGCCACCCGATCCAGCTGATGCAGGTAGTAGGGC
>JANORD010000067.1:0-3606 GCA_031415095.1 Lysobacteraceae bacterium | reverse complement strand
GTCGGCAAGACCACCACCAGCGCCAGCTTTGCCTCCGGGCTGGCGCTGCGCGGCCACAAGACCGCGGTCATCGACTTCGACGTCGGCCTGCGCAACCTCGACCTGATCATGGGCTGCGAGCGCCGCGTGGTCTATGACCTGATCAACGTCATCCACGGCGAAGCCAAACTGACACAAGCGCTGATCAAGGACAAGCACACCGAGAACCTGGTCGTGCTCGCCGCCTCGCAGACGCGCGACAAGGAAGCGCTGACCAAGGAAGGCGTGGAGAAGGTGCTCAAGGCGCTGGCTGACGAAGGCTTCGACTTCATCGTCTGCGATTCCCCCGCCGGCATCGAGAAAGGCGCCTTCCTGGCCATGTACTTCGCCGACCGCGCGGTAGTGGTGGTGAATCCGGAAGTGAGCTCGGTGCGCGACTCCGACCGCATTTTGGGCCTGCTGGCCTCCAAGACCCGCAAGGCGGAGAACGGCGAGCGCGTGCAGGAGCACCTGCTGCTCACTCGCTACAGCCCCAAGCGCGTGGAAGCCGGCGACATGCTCTCCATCGCCGACGTGCAGGAAATCCTGGGCCTGGAGGTGGTGGGCGTGATCCCCGAATCGCCCGAGGTGCTGCAGAGCTCCAACGCCGGCGTGCCGGTGATCCTGGACGAGAACTCCCCGGCCGGGCAGGCCTATACCGACGCGGTGGCGCGCATCCTGGGCGAGTCCCGGCCGATGCGCTTCACCACGGTGGAGAAGAAGGGCTTCTTCGCCAAGATGTTCGGGGCCTGAGCCATGGGGATCTTCGATTTCCTAACCCATCGCAACAAGAACACCGCCAACGTGGCCAAGAGCCGCCTGCAGATCCTGATCCAGCAGGAGCGCAGCATGCGCGGTGCGCCTGACTACCTGCCGATGTTGCAGCGCGAACTGCTGGAAGTGATCCGCAAGTACATCAACGTGGACGCGGACGCGGTGAAAGTGGACCTGCACAAGGACGGCGACAGCGAGCTGCTGGATATTTCGGTGGCGCTGCCGGACAAAGCGTCCCCCACCAGCAGCTGAGCCGTGCTCACCCTGGCGGACATCGGTTTCGCGGCTCCGGCCGCGCTGCTGGCGCGCCACGGCCTCGCCCTGCAGCCGGTGGCCGACGGCGAGCCGATTCCCGGCAGTTACTGGGGCGAGGTGGAAGCGGGCCTCATCGGCAACACCGTGTATGCGCGGGCCGACACGCCCGTGCATTCGCTGCTGCATGAGGCCAGCCACCTGCTGGTGATGCCGGCCGAACGCCGCGCTGCGGTACACACCGACGCCACCGACTCACAGCCCGAGGAAGACGCGGCCTGCCTGCTGCAGATCCTGCTGGCCGATGAACTCCCCGGCGTGGGCCGCGATCGCCTGATGGCCGACATGGATGCCTGGGGCTACACGTTCCGGCTCGGCGCTGCGCGCGCCTGGTTCGAGGGAGACGCCGAGGATGCCCGGGCCTTCCTCGCTGCCCGAGGCCTTATTGTGGGAGGGACTTCAGCCCCGACGCCCCTGCACCCATCGTCGCCCGGCCAGCCAAGCCCAAAACAGCCATGACCGGAACCACCCCCCAAACCCCGTTGACCCTTCAACGCGACCGGATTCCCGGCGCCACCCCGGAGACCACCATGCCCACCCGTCGCGCCACGTCGTGGCTCACCTGCCTGCTGGCCACTCTGCTGCTGTCGGCCGCGGCCCTGGCCCAGACCGCCCTGCCGCCCGACGCTCCCGGCGGCAAGGACCATCCCCTAGTGGGTCGCTATGAGGGCTCGCGCCTCATGGCCTACCTCCAGAAGGACTTCGACAGCAAAGCCCTGCTGAGCAGCACGCTCACCCGCGCGGAGAACTACAGGCTGGCGCCGCCCAACACCCTCACCGTCGAAGGCCGCTACACCCACATCGCCTACGAGGCGCCGCTCGGCCGCTCGTCGCTGGAAGTGTTCCGCAACCAGGTCAGCCGCCTGACCGGCCAGGGTTTCCGCACGGTGTTCACCTGCGAGGAAGCCGGCTGCGTGGACGACCCCAAGAAGGCGTACAACATGTCCCTTAGCTGGAGCGACACCGGCGAACACAAGATCGGTGCCGACCGCAAGATCCGCTACGCCCTGCTCCAGCGCGACCAGGCCGGGGCCACCACCACCGTCGCCATCCGCACCGCCGAGCACGGCTCGCCCAAGGTCGGCCCGCGCAGTGTGATTTCGGTGGTCGAGTCCAAGGCCATGGAGACCGGCAAGATCGTGTTCGTGGATGCCTCGGCGATGCAGGCAGCGCTGGCCACCAGCGGCCGCGTCGCGCTGTACGGCATCCTGTTCGACACCGACAAGGCCGACATCAAGCCCGAGTCCAAGCCCACGCTGGAGGAGATCGCGAAGTTCCTGCGCGCAAACCCCGCGCTGGACCTGGTGGTTACCGGCCACACCGATTCCCAGGGCGCATTCGATCACAACGTGGCGCTGTCCAAGCGCCGCGCGGCGGCCGTGGTGGCCGCGCTGGTGCAGCAGCACGGCATCCCCGCCGCGCGGCTCACGGCGTTTGGCGCCGGCATGGCAGCGCCGGTGGCGGCGAACGACGATGAGGCCGGGCGCAGCAAGAACCGGCGCGTCGAGCTGGTGAAACGCTAGCGCACCGGCGGCGCCACTTGCGCTGGCAATGCCGGGGGAATAGCCTTCCGGCACGCTGTTTCATCGACTAATCTGGAGCCTCCCCGTGAATAATCCGCGCGCGCTGCTGGCGCTTGCCGTTGCCGTTGGCCTGTCCACCCTCGTTGCCTGCCAGCCGGCCGGCGAGCCCGCTGCCGATGCCGCCGCGGTGCCGCCCGGCAGCGCCGAGACCGCCGACCAGTTCGTCGCACGGGTCAACACCACGGTCAAGGACATGACGCCCGAGCTCACCTCGGCCGCCTGGCTCGGCTCCACGTTCATCAGCAGCGACAGCCAGCGGGTGGAATCAGCCGCCAACGAGCGCTTCCTCACCATCAACAACGGCTTCATCGCCCAGGCCAAGACCTACGATGCGGCGGGTTTGAGCGCCGACACCGCGCGCGCGCTGCACCTGCTCAAGGTCAGCGCGTCCCTGCCAGCCCCGCGCGACCCGGCCAAGCTCAAGGAGCTCACCGAGATCGTCAGCCGCATGGGCGCCACCTACGGCGCCGGCAAGTGGTGCGTGGACGCAGACAACTGCCGCGATATCGGCCAGGTATCGGAGATCCTCGCCGATACCCAGGGCAGCAGCTTCGACGAATTGAAGGCGGCCTGGGAAGGCTGGCACACCATCGCCGTGCCGATGCGCAAGGACTACCGGCGCTTCGTCGAGCTCACCAACGTGGGCGCCACCGAAATGGGCTTCGCCAACACCGGTGAAGTCTGGCGCGCCGGCTACGACATGACCCCGGCCGAATTCGAAGTGGAAGCCGACCGGCTCTGGGGCCAGGTACAGCCGCTGTACGAGCAGCTGCAGTGCTACACCCGCGAGAAGCTGGTGGCGAAGTTCGGCGACAAGGGCCAGGTGGACGGCATGATCCCGGCCCACCTCACCGGCAACTTGTGGCAGCAGGATTGGGGCAATCTATGGCCGATCCTGGAGCCCTATGCGGGCGTGGGC
>JANORD010000066.1:0-11172 GCA_031415095.1 Lysobacteraceae bacterium | reverse complement strand
CGACCTCATCCTGCGGCCCTACGCCCAGCGCGACACCGTGGTGGTGGCGCCCACCGACAGCCTGCAGGTGGCCTACCAGCGCATGAAGATGTACGACGTGTCGCAGCTGCCGGTGATGGACGGCGACCAGATCGTGGGCATCGTGGACGAGAGCGACGTGCTGATGCATGTGTTCGGGCAGGAGGCACGGTTCCAGGACCGGGTTTCCAGCGCCATGGTGAGCAAGCTCGACAAGCTGGAAGTGACCGCGCCCATGGCGACGCTGCTGCCGGTTTTCGACCGCGGGCATGTGGCTATCGTGATGGACGGTGCGAAATTCCTGGGGTTGATCACCCGGATTGATTTGCTCAATTACCTGCGGCGCAGGGCGCAGTGATGCTCGCGTCCGTCGATGCGCCGACCTTGCTGAACCGCCTGCGCCACCGCGCGATACGGAGGCAAACATGAGTGCCAATGTGGCAACCCAGGCACCGTCGCTGCCGCGCATCGGTGAATTGCTGGTGCAGCGGGCCATCGTCACCCGCCAGGACCTGGCCAAGGCCGTGTCCTTCCAGCAGCAATTCGGCGGCCGGCTGGGCAGCATCCTGGTCCGGCTGGGCGCCCTGTCGGAGGACTCCCTGCTGCCGGTCCTGGCCGAACAAACCGGCATCGCGCTGCTGGAAAGCAGCCAGTGGCCCGCCGATGCCTCGGATGCCCGCGTGGTGATGGAGGCATCAGGCTTGATGCCCGACTGGTGGTTGGATGCCGGCGTGGCTGCCTGGCAGGTCGCCGGCGGCCGCGTCTTGGTGGTGGCCAGGGACCCCATGGATCCGGGGCTGGAGGAAATCCTGCAGGCCAGGCTTCCGCCCGATGCTTGGGAGTGGCGCCTGGCGCGCAGCCAGGACGTGGATCGCCTGGTGGACATGGCGGCGCGCGCCTTCGACGCCGCCGATGGCCTGGACGCCGATGACGCCGATCACCTGCGCGAGTTGGCCGAAGAAGCGCCGGTGATCGAGCTGGTGAACAACATCCTCGCCCAGGCGATGGACCAGCGCGCTTCGGACATCCACATCGAGCCCGAGGACCAGGTGTTCCAGGTGCGCTTCCGCATCGACGGCATCCTGCACACGCGCATGACCCTGCCTTCGAGCCGCTACCCCGCGGTCGCGTCGCGCCTGAAGCTGATTTCCGGCATGGACATCGCCGAGCGCCGGCTGCCGCAGGACGGCCGCCTCGCCGCGCGCGTGAGCGGCCAGGAAGTGGACATCCGCGCCTCGGCCGTGCCTGCGGTGCACGGCGAATCGCTGGTCCTGCGCCTGCTGCCCAAGGAGCGCCAGGACCTGAGCCTGTCCAGGCTGGGTTTCACTGCCCGCGATCTGGCGCTGTTCCGGGCGTGGGCGCGCGAGCCGCATGGCATCGTCCTGGTCACCGGCCCCACCGGCTCGGGCAAATCCACCACGCTGTACGCGACGCTCGAGGAGATGAACCAGCGCGATCGCAAGATGATCACCGTGGAGGATCCGGTGGAGTACCAGGTGACGGGCGTTACCCAGATCCAGGCGAACTCCGAGATTGGCTACACCTTCGCCCGGGCGCTGCGGGCCATCCTGCGCCAGGACCCCGACGTCATCATGATTGGCGAGATCCGCGACCTGGAGACTGCCGAGATCGCGGTGCAGTCGTCCCTCACCGGCCACCTGGTGCTGTCGACCCTGCACACCAACGACGCCGTCAGCGCCTTCACCCGGTTGATCGACATGGGCCTGGAGCCCTTCCTGGTGGCCACCAGCGTCCGTGCCGTCCAGGCGCAGCGGCTGGTCCGGAAACTGTGCCCCGATTGCAGCGTGCCGACCGAGGTGCTGCCGTCCGTGGATGCCCTGGTGCAACCACTGGTGGATGACTCCGCCGACGGCCCGGTGCCTGCGGTTTGGCGCCGGCCGGTCGGCTGCCGCAGCTGCCAAGGCAGCGGCTATCGCGGTCGCCTTGGCATCTATGAGCTGGTGGAGGTGACGCCGGCGCTGCAGGAATTGATCCTGGCCCGCGCCACCGGCGAACGCCTGCGGCTTCAGGCCAGCCAGCAGGGCGGACGCACGCTGCGCGAGGACGGCCTGCTCAAGGCGCGCCAAGGCCTGACCACCGTGGACGAGGTCATCCGCGTCACCGGCGGCAGCCTGGCGGACATCTGACGGATGGAGTTCCGTTATCAAGCGAGCAACCGGGCCGGCGAAGCCGTCAATGGCGTGCTGGACGCGCGCGACGAGCGCCAGGCCATCCGGTCGCTGGTGGGCCAGGGCCTGGTGGTGTCGAGCCTGGACGTGGTGGTCGACAAAGGGGTACGCCGTCGGCGCGCGAAGGCGTCGTCCCGCGAAGTCCAGTTGGTGCTGCAGGAATTCAGCACCTTGCTTGGCGCCGGCGTCACGCTGGTCACCGCGTTGTCGTCCCTTGCCAAGTCCAGCCACCATCCGGCCGTCACCACCGCCTTCGATGGCATGGCGAAGGCGGTCCGGCGCGGTGAGCGTTTTTCCGCCGCGCTGCGCGAAAGCGGGCTGGCGCTGCCGCCTTACGTGCACCAGTTGGTCGAGGCCGGCGAAGCCACCGGGCGCCTGGCCGAGGCGCTCACCAGCGCCGCCGAGCAGTACGAATACGACCAGCGCATCCAGTCCGAGTTGCGTTCCACCCTGGTCTACCCGCTGGTGCTGGTCAGTTCGGGCATCGTGGCGGTCGGCATCATTTTCCTTTGGGTGGTGCCCCGGTTCGGCGGCTTGCTCGAACAGCACGGCGACAGCATGCCGGCGCTGAGCCGGATCACCATCGCCACCGGCGTCTGGATGAGCGACCACGTCTGGCTGGTGCTGCTGGCCGCCGGCGCGGCGGCCTTCGGGGTCTACTCACTGCTGGTCCGGCAAGACGTCCGGGACCGCTTGCTGGTGCAGATGACGCGCCTCCCGATAGTGGGGGAGTGGCTGGTGGAGGCCGAAGTGGGGCGCTGGGCCAGCACACTGGCGGCGCTGCTGGCGGGCCGGGTGGAGTTGATCCGGGCGCTGGGCCTGGCCGCCGGTTCGGTGAAGCTGGGCTATCTGCGCAGCCGGCTTTCCCAGGTGGCCGCCTCGGTGAAGGGCGGCTCGACGCTCTCGGCCGCGCTGCGCGAGCACCGGGCGCTGAACCCGACCGGCTACGACCTGGTGTCCGTGGGCGAGGTCAGCGGCGAGCTGCCCAAGCTCCTGGCCGCCCTGGCCAAGCTGTACGAAACCACCGGACGCGACCGCATGAAGCGCGCGTTGCAGCTGATCGAGCCGATGGCCATCATCATCATCGGCGTCGTCATCGGCACCATCGTGACCGCCATCATCCTTGCCATCACCAGCATCAACGATGTTCCCCTTTGACCGCCGCCTGACGGAGCTACCGACATGAATCCCGAGTTGCGCACGCGCGGCTTCACGCTGCTGGAAATGCTCGTCGTGCTGGTTCTCATCGGCCTGATCGCCAGCCTGGTGGGTCCGCGGCTGTTCAGTCGCGTCGATGCCTCGAAAGTGCAGATTGCCGAAACGCAGATCCGCATGCTTCGCGGTGCGGTCGAGACATTTCGGCTGGAAGTGGGCCGCCTGCCATCGGCTGATGAAGGGCTCTCGGTGCTATACACCCCGCCTGCCGATGACCGCGCGCGCTCGCGCTGGCGCGGCCCGTACCTGGACGAACGCGTGCCGCTGGATCCGTGGGACGGTCCTTACCAGTACTCCATCCCCGGCGCCGAGGGGCGACCGTTCGCGCTGTATTCGTTGGGCGCGGACGGCGTGCCGGGCGGGGAGGGGAACGATGCGGATGTCGGCTTCCTGCCCCCGGGCTGACGCCGGCGCCGGCGCGTTGGCGGGCTTCAGTCTGCTGGAGATGCTGGTCGTGCTGGTGCTGGTTGCGTCCATGGCCGCGCTGGTCACGCCACGTCTGCAGGTGACGTACCGCGCCCTGGTGCTCAGCGGCGAGCGCGCCGAAACGGGCCGCCAGCTGGCACGCCTGCCGCTGCTGGCGCGAGCGTCTGGCCGTCCGATCCAGGTGGCCCAGGATGACGCGCGCGGCTTGGGCCAGCTGCTGGCCTTCCCTGAGGGTTGGCGCGTGCGGCCGCTGGAGCCGGTGTCGGTCGCGGCAAGCGGCGTCTGCTCGGGTGCCAGGGTCCAGGTGGAAGTGGGCGCTCAGCGCGAGGTCGCCTGGTTGTCTGCCCCTGCTTGCGAGCTGAAGGATGCGGAGTAGGTTCGCCGAGGGATTCACGCTGCTTGAGGCGATCGTCGCGCTGACGATCCTCTCGGCGGCCGGCTTGGCGCTGTTCGCCGGCATGACGCAGTCGCTGCAGATGGTGCAGCGGGCCGACCGCGCGCGTGCCTCCGACGCGGCGCTGCGCAATGCCATCGCGTGGCTGGCGCAGGTGAACCCCATGCTGTCGCCCGAGGGCGCGCAGCCACTCGGCGATTACCGCCTGGTGTGGCGGGCGCGGCCGGTGGAGGCGCCGCGGGATGGCACCACCGGATACCTGCAGCCGGGCCTGTACAAAGTGGGCCTGTACGACCTGGACATCGAGCTGTGGCGTGGCCGGAGCCTGGAGCGCGAGGCGACGCTGCGGCGGGCAGGCTGGGAACAGGTCCGGGAGCCGCCGGAACTGTGACCATGCGCAGCCTTAGTCGAGGGTTCTCGCTGATCGAGGTGCTGGTCACCCTGGTCGTGGCCTCGTTGATCATCACGGTGCTGATGCAGGCGCTCGCCCAAGCCGTTGACCTGCGCGAGCGCGTCCGGCGCCACGACGTCGCGTCGCGGGTGGCGGCGCTGCAGGAGCCCTGGTTCCGGGAAACGGTGGCCAGCATGGTGGCCGACATTCCCGCCGCCATGGGCGCCGCACGCGGAACCGCGACGTCGGTTGAATTCGTAACGCCGGTGCCGCTGAGCGGCGGCGGCCTGGCCCGCGTCCGCTGGTGGCTGGAGCCGGTGGCCGGCGGGTACGCGCTGCACTACAGCGACCCGGCCTGGAAGCAGCTGGTCATCGTTCCCGGCCCCTTGGGCGATGCGGCCTTCGGCTACTTGAATGCCGAGGGAAAATGGCAGTCCGATTGGAGCCCGGCCGACAATGCCGACGAAGTCCTGCCGCGCGCCGTGCGCCTGAGCGCGACCACCACGACCGGGGAGCTGGTGTGGTGGGTGGCCGTGTCGGCGCAGCCCTATCGGCCCACGGGCCTGCAGCCGGAAAGCCCCATCGATGGCATCTGAGCGCCAGCATGCCGGCGGTGCCGGGCGCCAGCGCGGTTTCGTGCTGGTGGTGACGCTATGGATACTCGCTGGCGTCGCCATCGTGGTCGCCCTGGTCTCGCTGTGGGCGCTCGACCAGGTCCGCGAAGCCAACGCGGCGCGCGCGGACCTGGAAGATCAGATCGCTCTGCTGGGCGTCCGTGATTCGGTGCTTTACCTGGCGGCCACCCGCGACATGACGCTGGCGGGACTGCCCACCCGCGCCCTGCCCGACGACGAGCGGGTCAAGCGGGTGCTCGATGAGTTCGGGGGCTTCGACCGCCGCCCGATCGGCGGCGAGCTGCGCCTCGACGGAAGTCCCTACGCGGGGCCGTCCGGCATCACCTTCTCGCTGCAGGACGAGTCGGGCCTGATGTCTCTGACCTGGCCCGGGCCGGCCGACCTGGATCGGTTCCTGCTCGCGCAGGGCGCCAGGCCGGACGAGGTGGCCGCGCTGCGGGACGCCTTCCTGGACTACATAGATTTCGACGACTTGCGGCGCCTCAACGGGGCCGAGACCCGCGAGTACGAGCGCGACGGCAGATCGCCGCCACCGCAGCGGCGCCTGCTGCTGCCCAGCGAAGCGCTCCGGGTGAAGGGCTGGGAAACGCTGCTGCCCCAGTCGCGTTCCGTGCTTGAGGATCGCATTTCAACCTTTTACTCCGGAGCGGTGAACCTCAACACCATGCCGCGCGCCCTGCTGCCCACCTGGCTGGGCGAATGCGAGGAAACCTGCGACGAGCTGGTCCGCCAACGGGGCGAGCAACCCTTCGTTTCTGCCAAGCAGCTGCAGTTGGCCCTGGGTGTCAGGCTGCCCGGCGATGAAGCCACCGACTATCGTTTCTTCGGCTCGGATACGCTCCGCTTGACCCTCTGGGGCAGGCAGGGCGCGGCTTACCGCATCCATGTAAGATTGAGCCCCTTGGCGAGCCGACGCGCTCCATGGGCCGTGTTGGCTGCCTATCCCGTGCCTCGCCCCGACACTGATGAGCCTCCGACACCGACTGGCAGCGATTTTTTCACCGACCCGGCGCCTGCTGGGCGCTGACGGAAGCACCGCGCTCCACCAGGGCGGGGTGCTGGGCGGCGTTGAGTACGTCGTGCCGCGCGCGCAGTGCCACTACAAGCGCATCGATTTTTCGGCCACGCCGGCCAAGCAGCGTGCTTCGGCTTCGCGCCTGGCGGCCGCGCGGCTGGCGCCCACGCCGTCGGCGCGGGTGCATGTGGCCTGGCAGGGCGCCATCGCCCAAGTGTGGATCTGTCCCGACCCGCCGCCTGAGATGTCCGCGGCGGATACGCCATGGATCCCGGAGACCCTGCTGCGGCCCCGGCCGGACCACGACGGTGGCCGGCTGCTGGCGCTGGTCTCGGGCTTCGAGGGCCAGGTGTGGCAGGGCGGCCAGCTCACGGCCAGCCGCTGGTGGGCAGCGGCGCCGGGCGACGCTGACTGGGGTCGTTTCCTCCGCGCGGCCGGCCTGGCGGCCGACGCCGGCGGCCGCCCGCAGGGGCTTGAGCCAGAGGGCTTCGCAAACGAACCCTGGGGCGACGCCAGGACCGGCATTCCCGGCTCGCCGGCGGCCCTGGAGCGCGTCGCGTGGCTGGCCACCGTGGGCCTGCTGCTGCTCGGGTTCGGATGGCAGCTGATGGGGCAGGCCAGTTGGCGTATCGCCAGCCTGCGCCTGCAGTCCAACCTCGAGGCCGTGCGCGCCGAGGCCACGCCGCTGATGGAGGCCAGGGAGCGGGCCGAGACCGCCGCCCAATCGATGGCGCAGTGGCTGCAGCTGCAGCAGTCGGAGTCTGATTTCGCGCTGATGGCGGAGGTGGTGCGGCCACTGCCCAACGACGTCGTGCTCGTGGGCTGGCAGCGTGACGGTGAGCGACTGCAGGTGGGCGTCACCTCCACCGAGCGGGATCCGCGGCAATACATCACCGCCTTCGAATCGCACCCTAGGCTGTCGGACCTCAACGCGGTTCCCGCGGACGACGGCGGCATGCGCCTCGACTTCACCCTGGCCGTTGGGCAGCCGGAGGCGGCGCCATGAAGGCCTGGTCGAGCTACCGCGACCAGGGCCTCGCCGAGTGGCGGTCGAATCGACGCCTGCGCCTGGCCGCGCTGCTGGCGCTGGCGGTGGCCGGCGGGCAGGTGCTCATCCACTTGTCCGAAAGCCGGGCAGGGCTGGCGCAGGAATACCGGCGCGAGGCTGCGCTGCTGGAGCGCCTGGTGGAAGCCAGCCGCGACGAAGCCTGGCCGGCGCGCGCCGTCGAGGCCGAGGCGCAGCTGGAGGCCATGCGCCAGTCGGTGCCGGAAATGAGCAGCAGCGGCCTGGCACAGGCCGAACTGCAGACCTGGATTACCGGGCTTGCCCAGCGCAATGGCCTGCCTGCTCCGCGGGTGAGGGTGGAAACCACCATCGACGTGCCGGGCCATCCGGAGCTTTGGCAGGTCCTGGCCCGGCTGGATGTCGAGGGCACCGACGCCTCGCTGGCGCCGGTGCTGGAGGCGCTGGCCGCCGCGCGTCCCTGGATCCAGACCGACCTGATTGATATCCAGCGCACGTCGGCTGGGTCTGGCGGAGTGCGGCTGGGCCTGGTGGCCAGGGCGTATTACCGGAGGCCTTCCGAGGCCGACGGGGACGCGGCGCCGGAGGCCACCGGGCCAACACCCAGTGCACTCCAGGGGACGTTGCCGTGACCCTACCGCCGAGGTTGCGACGCTATTGGCCGCTCGGCTTGCTGGCGTTCGGCGCGCTGTCGATGGCCGTATTCGGGGACCTGCCGCGGTCGGCTGTCGGTGGCGACACCGCGCCGCTGGCCTGGCAGCTCCCGGCCGGCCAGGCGCCGGATACCGCGGCGGCCGCCGAGGCTTGGGGCAGCCGTCCGCCCTGGGGAGGCGTCAGTCCGGGTTCAGTGGCCGGCCCGCAGCCTCAGCCAGTTGGCGTGGTGCAAGGGGCGCGGGGACTGGAGGCGGTGTTCGAGATCCCGGGCCAGGCCCTTATCCGGCTTCAGGCGGGAGACTCCCTGCCCGGCGGTGGCAGCGTATCGCTGGTGGCCAGCGGCCGCGTTGACTGGAAATCGGCCGATGGCGAAGCCAAGTCGCGTACCCTGCTCTCCGAGTATCTGCCGGGATCCCAGGACCCTGGTGCCGAACCAACCCGCGGTGCCGAACCGGTTCGCGGTGCCGAACCCGGGCAACCATCGCTGATACAGAGATTTTAGTCCAAATGAATTTGAATCAACCCACTCGACCCCACCGCAACCGCGGCGCCATGGCCGCCATGGTGCTGTTACTTGCCGCGCTGGTTGTGGTCGTCGGCTGCGCCGCTCCGCAGCGGCCGCAGATCCCTGCGCCGTTGCGCGAGCCGAAAGTGGAGGCGCCTCCCGAGGCCATCGCCGAAGAGGGCGCCGAAAGTGGCCGCACGCGGCCGCGGGTGGAGAGTGGCCCTACGGTGGAAAACGTGCCCGTGCGCACCGTCGACCGGAGCCGCCTGCCCGCCATACCCAAGACCGGCACGACCACGCTGACGCTGGATGGCGTCACGCTCAGCGCTTTCGTCAACGAGGTGTTCGGTACCCAGTTGGGATTCTCGCTGGACATCGACCAGGCCGTGCGGGCGCGCACCGAACTGGTGAGCCTGCGCCTGGTGGAACCGGAGTCCGCCGAGCGGCTGTACGTGATCGCCGAGGAAGTGCTGAAGAATTACGGCATCCGCGTGGTGCCACGCAAGAACGTCCTGCGCATCGAGCCGGGTTCGGCGGACGGCCAGGAGCCGCCGCGCCTGATCACCGCGCGCGCGCTCCCGGAAGTGCCTGCGGGCCAGCGGCCGGTGTTCGTCGCGATGCCCTTGGACGTGAGTGAGCCGGGCCGCGTCGCCGCCCAGGTGCGCGGGCTGTTTGGCTCCGTGCAGGGGCTCACCCTTTCCGAAATGGTGGATGCGAACGCGGTGCTGATCAGTGGGCCTCCGGAAGCCGTGCAGGCCGCCATGGAAGCGATCGCGCTGTTCGACCGCGTGGCGCTGCGCGACAAGCAGTCCGTGCGCATCAACCCGCTGTATCTCGGCGCGGACGTGCTTGCGGAAGAACTGAAGAACGTGCTGGTTGCCCAAGGTTTCTCGGTTCGGCTGGGGCCGGGCACCGGCGGCGCGCTCACCATGGTGCCGGTGGTGTCGGCCAACGCGCTGTTGATGTTCAGCGAGTCGCCGCAGGCGCTCGCGGCGGCCACCGACTGGGCGGAGCGGCTGGACCAGCCCAGCGACGCCAGCGCCGGGGACGGCGGCGTTTATATCTATGCGGCGCGGCACACCACGGTGGAAACGCTGGTGCCGGTGCTCGAGGCCTTGATGGGCTCGGGCACTTCCGGCGCTGGCGCCGGCACGAACGAAGCATCGCCGCCGACCGCGGAGGTGATGGCCGCCGAGGGCGGAAAGCCTGCCCGTGGCGGCAATAGCGCGCCCAGCGTTACCGCGGTGTCCGGCGAGGGTGGCCAATTGGCGGTGGATTCGCTGCGTAACGTCATTATTTTCCAGGGCGACGCCCGCCGTTGGCGGGCCATCCAGGGCGTGCTCGCCCGCCTCGACCAGCCCGCGCGCCAGGTGCTCATCGAGGTAACGGTGGCCGAAGTCAGCCTGACCGATGAGTTCAGCCATGGCGTGGAATGGGCCCTGCGCAACGTCGGCATCAGCGGGCTGGAAGGCCCGCTCACCGCGCTTGCCGGCGCGGCGGTGAACCAGGCGGGCGTGGTCTGGCGGCCGGTCTCTTCTTCGGGCCAGGTGTCGGCCGTACTCAACCTGTTCTCCAGCGACAGCCGGGTCTCGATCCTGTCCACGCCCCGTCTGCTGGTGAAGAGCGGCGAGAGCGCCAGCATCGACGTGGGTACCGAAGTCCCCATCATCACCAGCCAGGCCACGGCCCCGGACCTGCCCAACAACGGCCAAGAGAGCTCCATCCTGCAGCAGATCCAGTACCGCAAGACCGGCGTACTGCTCGAGCTGGACGCCTTGGTGCACTCCGGCCAGCGGGTGGACCTGAACATCACCCAGGAAGTGAGCGAGGCCACCTCCACCGACACCAGCGAGATCTCCTCGCCCAGCATCTTCAGCCGGCGGCTCCAGACCAGCCTGACGCTGTCCGACGGCGAAAGCGTGCTCCTGGGCGGCCTCATTTCCTCCTCGCGGGCCGACGGCAAGACCAAGGTGCCCCTGCTGGGGGACATCCCGGCCGTGGGCAAGCTGTTCCAGAACCGCAAGACGGACGGCACCCGGACCGAGCTGCTGATCCTCATCACGCCCTATGTGATCGAGGACGCCAGCCAGGCCCGCGCCATCACGGAGGCGGTCCGGGCCCGTTTCACGGCTGGCGAGCAAAACTAGACCCGGCCGCCGGCTGCCGCCCGGGCCACGCCAGGGCGGCGCGGGGCTGGTTTCACCGGAACTTTGCGGTCTGTCACATTTTCGGCAAATTGTTCAAAAAGCGTTGACTGGCCGGAAACCAAAGTACTAATATCCACGGGCGTCTGGGGCTGTGCAGTGCTACATGCGCAGGACGGAGCGGCCTTGACGGGCTGGGCGGGGGTCATGATGACTCTTTCCTTGCACGGATCGGTCGCTTCTTGTGCCGGCGCCGGCACGTGCGTGCAGGCGGTGGGCGGTACCCGGATGAGTAGTTTTCCCTTAATTCAAAATCCTAAGCTTAGGAGCTCTACAATGTCTTTCAACAAGAACCTGCTTGCCCTGGCTATTGCTGGTGGCCTGCTCTCGACCGCCGCGCAGGCCGTCGACATCTCGATCGCCGACCCGGCGGTCCGCATCGCCTCGGAAGTCAACATTCCGTCGCCTGCTGGCTTGGTCTTCACCAACACCGGTGCGCTGAACATTTCCAGCCGCTTCCTGTACAACTTCTCGACCGGCGAAGTGCGCTATGCGCGCGTCG
>JANORD010000065.1:0-3999 GCA_031415095.1 Lysobacteraceae bacterium | reverse complement strand
GTCGCTGGCGCGCGTGGAAGGGCTGGCCACGATCCTGCGTGTGGCGATGGGCGCCGTGCTGCTGCTGGCCGCCGTGCGCCTGGCGTGGCCCGGACGATTTCATTTCCTGAATCGCGGCGGCGCCTGGTTCTGGCGCGGCATCCAGCCGCTGCAGGCGCGCCTGGTGCCCGCCAGTGGCCCACTGCGGCCCTGGGTGATGGGCCTGTTCTGGGGCTGGCTGCCCTGCGGGCTCTCCACCACCCTGCTGGCCGCAGCGTGGCTTGAGGCCAGCGCGCTGCACGGCGCGCTGCTGATGCTGGCCTTCGGCTTGGGCACCACGGCCACGATGGTGCCGATTACGTGGAGCGGCGCACGGCTGGCGGGTCTGCTGCGTCAACGCGGCTGGCGCACGGCGGGCGCAGCCTTCATTGCCTTGGGCGGGCTGGTGACCATGGCCGGGCCGTGGCTGGCGCAGCAGCCGGCGCTGCATTCGGCGCTTGAGGCGCTGGGCTGCCGGTCGCTGTAGCCGCGACGCTGCGCTTCAGCCGGCTTCGAGCCTGGCCGGCTTGGCTGGCCCGTGCACCAGTGCATCCAGGCGTACCGGGTCGAGGATTTTGAGCTGCCGCCCGCGCACCGAGATCAGGCCGTCGTCCTGCATCTTGGTCAGCGTGCGGCTGACGGTTTCGATCACCATGCCCAAAAAGCTGGCGATGTCCTCGCGGCTCATCGGCAGCACGAACATGTCGCTGGGCCGGCCCAGCAGGCGGTAGCGTTCGGCCAGTCCGTGCAGGAACAGCGCCATGCGCTCGCTGGCTTGCCGCCGTCCCAGCATTTCCATGTGGGTCTGGTCGCGCTGGATGCCCTGGCCGATGATTCGCAGGAACTGGTGCTGCAGGCCCGGCAGCTGCTGGCACACGTGCTCGAGTTGCCCCATCGGGATCTCGCACACGGTGGCGCGCGTGAGCGCCAGCGCATCACAGGCGTGCTGGCCGCCGCCCAGCGCATCCAGGCCCATCAGCTCGCCCGGCAGGTGAAAGCCAATCACCTGCGTCTCGCCGTCCTGGGACAGGGCCACGGTCTTGAAGGCGCCCTCGCGCGCCACGTAAAGCGCGCCCAGCGGCTGCCCTGCGCGGAAAAGCGTCTCGCCTTGCGCCAGCGGGCGCCGGCTGCGGACGATGTCGTCGAGTCGCTGCAGGTCGCCGCTGTCCACGCCGGCGGGCAGGCAAAGTACCTGCAGCGAGCACTGGGCGCAGCTGCGGCGCAGCCGCTCGATGTCCACCACCTCGGCGCCCATGGCGATTACTCAGCCGTCCAGCGCGTGAGCCAGGCGTTGACGGTGTCATGCCAGAGCACGCTGTTGTGCGGCTTGAGGATCCAGTGGTTCTCGTCCGGGAAGTACAGCAGTTCGCTCTCCACGCCCTGGCGCTGGGCGGCGCTGAAGCTGGCCAAGCCCTGCTCCACCAGCACGCGGTAGTCGAGCTGGCCGTGGATGACCAGCATCGGCGACTTCCACTTGCCAATGTGGCGGATGGGGTTGTAGCGCTCGTAGTTTTCCGGCACCTGCGCGGGCGTGCCGCCGAATTCCCACTCGGTGAACCACAGCTCCTCGGTGTTGATACCCATGATGCGGGTATCCACCACGCCGGCATGGTTGACCAGGCACTTGAAGCCATCGGGCCAGTTGCCGGCGATCCACGCCACCATGTAGCCGCCGTAGCTGCCGCCCAGCGCGCAGGCGCGGTCGCCGTCCAGGAAGGGATACTTTTCCTGCGCCGCCGCGAAGCCCTTCTGCAGGTCCTCCAGCGGCTTGCTGCCCCAGTTCTGGCTGATCGAATCGGTGAAGGCCTGGCCGTAGCCGGTGGAGCCGTGGAAATCGATCATCACCACCGCGAAGCCGGCGCCGGCGTAGGTCTGCGGGTTCCAGCGGTAGTGGAACCCATCGGCGAAGCTACCCTGCGGTCCGCCGTGGATCAGGAACGCCACCGGGTAGGTCTTGCCGGGCTGGTAGTTGACCGGCTTCACCACGTAGCCGTGCACGGTCTCGTTGTTCCAGCCCTTGAAGTTGAACTGCTCGAAGTCTCCGAAGGCCAGGCCCGGCAGCACGTCGGCGTTGGCCTGCGTCACCTGCCGTTCGGCGCTGCCGTCGGCGCGCGCCACGAAGGCCTGCGCCGGCGACTTCAGGTTCTCGCGGGTGAAGGCCAGCGTGTCGCGCACCAGATCAAATCCGCCCACGGTGCCGCCCGGAACCACTTTGCTTACCGCGCCCGTGGCGATGTCCACCTTGAACAGCGCATGCGTGCCGACGTCGCCGGCTAGCGTGTAGAGCGCCTTGCCGTCCGCGCCCAGGGTGGTGTTGTCGGCCGAGCGGTCCCAGTCCGGCGCGACCTCGCGGGTGGCGCCGCTGCCCAGGTCCATCGCCATTAGCGCCAGCCGATCAGCCTCGAAGCCCGGACGCGCCATCGCGCGGTAGTACAGCGTCTTGCCGTCGGCGCTGAACACCGGGCCGGTATCGAGCGCCTTGTTGGCCGCGGTGAGGTTGCGCGGCGGCATGCGCGCGTTTACCCAGCCCCGGTAGAGATCGAAATTGGTGGACCAGGCTTCTTCGCGGCCAACGTTGCGCACGCTGAACACCAGCGACTCGCCGTCCGGCGCCCAGGCGTATTCGCTGGCGTCACCGAAGGGCTTGGAAGGAATGTCGCCTTCGATACCGGTGCTGATGCGCACCGGCTCCGCGCTGGCCAAGCCATCGGCGCCCAGCGGCGCCACAAACAGCTGGTTCCTGCGGCCGTCGGCCCAGGTATCCCAATGGCGCACGAACAGCTCGCTGTAGAGTTTGCCGCTGGCCTTGTTGGCCGCAGCGGCATCCACGCGCGCCTGGGTGCAGGCCAGGTCGGCGCAGGCGGTGAAGACTTCGAAACTCAGCGCCACCGCGCTGCCGTCGGGCGCCAGCCGGTAGCTGCCCACGTCCAGCGGATAGTTGCTCACTTGGCGCGCGTCGCCGCCGGCCACCGGCTGGCTCCACAGCTGTTGGCTGCCGGACTTGGCCGACAGGAAATACACGGTGGCTCCGTCGGGCGAGAACGCCGGGCTGTTGACGTTGAAACCCTCGGCCGTGAAGCGCACCGGCGGCGCCGCATCGCGCGCGAACAGGTCTTCCATCCACAGGCCGGTGCTGGCCTTGTTGGCCGCGAAATCCACTTCGCGCACCGCGACCACCAGCTTGCGGCCGTCGGGCGACAGCGTCGGCGAGGACACCCGGTCCAAGGTGACCAAGTCGCGCGCGTCGAAGGGCTTGGCCGCTTGGGCGGTGGAAACCAAGAGGGCGGGCAGCAGCAGGGCAAGGGCGTTACGGCGCAGGGTCATCGCGGGGGCCAGATAGGTCGGTGCCCCATGGTAGGCAGCCCGGCCCGGGGACGCAAAGCCGGCGGGCCAGCCCGGGTGGCTATACTCGGCCGTCACCCGGCTGGAGCCTCCCTTGAGCACGAGCGCCACATCCTCGCAATTCCTCGGCCACCCCAAGGGCCTGTACGTCTGCTTCCTCACCGAGATGTGGGAGCGCTTCGCCTTTTACGGCATGAAAGCGCTGCTGTTCCTTTACCTCACGCAGCACCATTTGTTCGCCGATGCCGACGGTTACCTGCTGCTGGGCACCTACGCGGGCCTGGCCTACGCGCTGCCGCTGCTGGGCGGCCTGCTGGCCGATCGTTACCTCGGCATGCGCAAGGCCGTGGTGTTCGGCGGCATGCTGCTGGTGCTGGGCCAGTTGGGCATGGCCTACACCGGCACGGCGGCCACCGGCCTGCAGGGCCAGGGCGTCGCGGATGGCTTCGCGCTGCAGGTGATGTATTTCTCGCTGGCGCTCATTGGCGTGGGCGTGGGCTTCCTGAAGCCAAACATCTCCACCATCGTCGGGCGCCTGTATCCAGACGAGGACCCGCGCCGTGATTCGGGTTTCACCATTTTCTACATGGGCATCAACGTCGGCGCGGCTGCGTCGTCGCTCATCGTGGGCTACGTGGG
>JANORD010000064.1:0-8793 GCA_031415095.1 Lysobacteraceae bacterium | reverse complement strand
AAGGGCAGGAAGCCCGTAGCGGCCGGCCTTTGCTGCCATGGATGGCGCTAGCAAGAGGCCGGGCAGCCGTACCCCCTGTGCGGGCGGCGGCGCTGCCGCGCAGCCCCGTTGTGCGAAGCCTATGAATCTGCCCAGAACCTCAGATCTGCGGCACTTCCTGCAGCAGCAGGATCAGCGCGTTGCGGACGGCGCGGCGCAGTTGGTTCAGGCGCGCGGCCATGGCCTCGCCGTGCAGGTCGTCGTCGTCTAGGTGCTCCAGGCCGTGGCAGACCTCCACCAACTCGATGGCGCCCATGGCCAGCGCCGCCGAACGCAGGTAGTGCGCCGCCTTGCCCAGTTCATCGGCGTTGCCGGCTACCTGGGCCTGCTCCATGCGCCGCACCAGGTCGGGCGCCTCGTGCACGAACATGCGCACGAATTCGCTGAACGAACCCGGCCGGTCGCGGTCGAGCATGCGCAACAGTTCGACGGCCTTGGGATCGAGCAGGGAGGCGGCGGCCATGGCGGGGGGTTCCAAGGGGCAATACCCTATTCTGCGGGCTGCCACCGCTGCTGCCTAGGCCCGGCGCCGGCGCCGGCGCAGGCCCCGTCGAGTGCGGGCTCCAGGGCTTTCCCGTATCCTGCGCGCCCCACACCAAGACGCCCAACCCCCGGGCTTTGCAGGAGATTCCCATGGCTCTGGACCTAGTTGCCACCGGCCGCGACGTGCCCCACGAGATCAACGTCGTCATCGAGATCCCCAAGGACGCCGAGCCCGTGAAATACGAGGTGGACAAGGCCACCGGCGCCATCTTCGTGGACCGCATCCTGTCCACGCCCATGCGCTACCCCTGCAACTACGGCTACGTGCCCCACACCCTGTGCGGCGACGGCGATCCGGTGGACGTGCTGGTCATCCTGCCCCTGCCGCTGATCCCCGGCTCGGTGATCCGCTGCCGCCCGGTGGGCATGCTCAAGATGAAGGACGAGGCCGGCGAAGACACCAAGCTGCTGGCCGTGCCCATCGACAAGGTGTTCGGCGGCTACTCGCACATCAAGGACATCGACCAGGTGAGCCAGCACTGGCTCGACCGCATCGGCCACTTCTTCGAGCACTACAAGGATCTGGAGAAGGGCAAGTGGGTGAAGCTGGACGGCTGGGCAGGCGTGGACGCCGCCCGCCGCGAGATCATGGATTCAGTGGAGCGGTTCGAGGCTAGCCCGGAGAAGCTCAACTTCTAGACCGCCCTTACGGAGCGGCCCGATGCGGATACTCCGCAAAAATCTCCGCCATCGCCTGGTCCGTGCGCGGGCCGCGGTCCTTGGGCTTCACCTTGTTCATGCGGCCCACGGCGGTGCCCTCCCAGACCAGGCGCTTGGCCTTGGCGTCCACCAGGTCCACGTTGAGCGTGCCCTCGATGTAGCGGTGTACCTCGTTGCGTGGCACCCAGTAGGTGCTGGTGACGTAGCCTCGGTCGAATGAGCTGAAATAGACACGCTGCTGCATCTGCGGCGAGTCGAACACGTCGGTGCGGTTCTGCAGCTGGGCGTCGATGTTCACCAGCAGGTCGGGCGCACTTTCGCTGTAGGTGTAACCACGCGCGTCCATCTGCTGGCGGGCGGCGGCCTTCATGCGCTCGCTGTCGGGCGTGGCGTAGCCCTGGAATTCGGCGGCCAGCGGGGCGTAGAACGCATAGGTGCGGTAGGCACTGAAGTCGGCGCCTGGGGCGGCCTCGGTGCTCACGCGCGGGCCGCTCGCGCAGGCGGTGGCCAGCAGGGCGGCCACCAATGCGGCCGGGTGAAACAGACGGCGGGTCACCATCATGGCGTGGCTCCATGGCAAGGGTCAGTAAACGCTAACACGGCGGCGCCAGCGGCCCACTGTCCACCTGGACAGCGGTTCACCCGCGGTTGAAGCGCCCGTGAAATCGTTTGCAGCGTGGGGCGGTTGGGGCCGCTCGGCGTATGCTTAGGGCTACTCCCTCGGAACCCATTCAATGAGCAAGCAATCGGCCTCGCTGCTGGTGCTTTTCGGAGCCACTGGCGACCTGGCCCAGCGCATGCTGCTGCCGTCGCTGTACGACCTGCAGCGCGACGGCCTGCTGGCGCCCGGCATGCGCATCCTGGCCACCTCGCGCAGCGGACTGGACGACGCCGCGTTCCGCGAACACGCCGCGGCCGCCATCGAGCGCCAGGCCGGCGCCGCGCTGGACACGGGCCAGCTCCGCGCCCTGCTCGATCGCATCCAGTACTGCCCTGCCGACACCCAGCAACCCGAGGCCATGGCGACCCTGTGCGACCGCATCAAGTCGCTGCGCCAGGGCCCCATGGTGAGCCACCTGTCCACCGCCCCCAAGTTCTACGCCGCCATCTGCGAATCCCTGGGCGCCAACGGCCTAGGCGACGCCGGCAGCCGGGTGCTGCTGGAGAAACCCATCGGCCACGACCTGGCCAGCGCCATCGCCATCAACGACGGCGTGGCCAAGGTGTTCGACGAGGACCACGTGTTCCGGGTGGAC
This sequence comes from Lysobacteraceae bacterium, assembly GCA_031415095.1. GTDB lineage: Bacteria > Pseudomonadota > Gammaproteobacteria > Xanthomonadales > Xanthomonadaceae > Arenimonas. Next base: position 6,295 of record JANORD010000064.1, on the reverse strand, counting down.
CATTACCTGGGCAAGGAGGGCGTGCAGAACCTGCTGGCGCTGCGCTTTGGCAACGCGCTGTTCGAGCCGCTGTGGAACGCCCGGCACATCGAGCAGGTGCAGATCACCGTGGCCGAGACCGTGGGCGTGGAGGGCCGCGGCGACTACTACGACCACTCCGGCGCCATGCGCGACATGCTGCAGAACCACCTGCTGCAGCTGCTCTGCCTCACCGCCATGGAGCCACCGTCGCAGTTCGACCCCAGCGCGGTGCGCAACGAAAAGATCAAGGTGCTGCGCTCGCTGCGCGCCATCGAAGGCGCCGACGCCGCCAGCCACAGCGTGGCCGGCCAGTACACCGCCGGGGCGATTGATGGCCGCGCGGTGCCGGGCTATCGCGAAGACCTGGGCCGCGACAGCGGCACCGAGACCTTCGTGGCCCTGCGCGCGCACGTGGACAACTGGCGCTGGTCGGGCGTGCCTTTTTACCTACGCACCGGCAAGCGGCTGCCGCGCCGCTGCACCGAGATCTACCTGCAGTTCCGCGAGGTGCCGCACTCCATTTTCCCGGGCGCCGCGCCCCAGCCCAACGCGCTGGTGATCGAACTGCAGCCCGAGGAGCGCATTTCGCTGAGCCTGATGAGCAAGACCCCGGGGCTTGACCGGCACGGCCTGAAGCTGTCGCAGGTGGCGCTGGACCTGGACCTGCGCGACGCCTTTGAACAAGTGCGGCGACGCGGCGCCTACGAGCGGCTTTACCTGGACGCGCTGGAGGGCAACGGCACCCTGTTCGTGCGCCGGGACGAGACTGAAACCGCATGGCAATGGGTGGACGGCATCCTTGGCGCGTGGCGCACGCAGGGCCTGGCACCCCGCACCTATCCCGCGGGCACCTGGGGCCCCAGCAGCGCGGTCACGCTGGCCGAGCGCCACGGCCACGGCTGGCGCGAATAAGGACGCCCCCGATGGCCTGGCAGCTGCACCTGCACGACACCGCGGATGCGCTGGCCGAAGCCTGCGCAAGCACGCTCGCCAACGCCACCGCCGAGGCCATCCGGCTGCGCGGCCAGGCCCAGATGGCCCTGGCCGGCGGCCGCACGCCGCTGCCGGCGCTGGTGCTGTGGGCGCAGCGGGCTAACGTGGATGCGCGCGTGGCCATCACCCTCACCGACGAACGCTGGGTGCCTGCCACCCACGCCAACTGCAATGTCTCGCGCCTGCAGGCCTGCTTCGCCGGCAATTCCGGCCCGCGCTGGCGCCCGCTGGTGCCGGCCGATCCGGGCGCCGAGCCCAACCTGGCCACCGCGCGCGACACGCTGGCGCTGATGGCTGCGCCCTTCGACCTGGTGCTGCTGGGCATGGGCGATGACGGCCACACGGCGTCGCTGTTCCCCACCGATCCCAATCTGGCACTGGCGATGGATCCCGCCAGCCTGGCGGACGCGGTGATTGGCCGGCCGCAGCCGCTGCCACCGGAAGCGCCGCACCAGCGCATCAGCCTCACCCTGGCGCGCCTGCTGCGCAGCCACCGCCGCGTTTTGCTCGTCACCGGCGCGCGCAAGCGCGAGCTGCTTGAGACACTGATGCAGGCGCCTGACCCGCTACGCTGGCCGATATCGGCCGTGCTGCACGCCCCGGGCCCGCCGCTGGACATCCACTGGAGCCCCTGATGCCCCTGCACCCCGTCGTCGAACGCGTCACCGAGCGCATCCGCCAGCGCAGCGCCGGCCCGCGCGCCGAGTACCTGGCGCGCATCGACGCCGCCCGCGAACGCGGCCCGGCCCGCGGCCGCCTGAGCTGCGGCAACCTGGCCCACGGTTTTGCCGCGTCCGAAGACGACAAGCCGCGCCTGCGCGCCACCCATGCGCCGAACCTGGGCATCATCACCGCGTACAACGACATGCTCTCGGCGCACCAGCCGTTCCGCTTCTATCCCGAGCTGATCAAGATGGCCGCGCGCAACGCCGGCGGCAGCGCCCAAGTGGCGGGCGGCGTGCCGGCGATGTGCGACGGCGTCACCCAGGGCCGGCCGGGCATGGAGCTGTCGCTGCAGTCGCGTGACGTGATCGCCATGGCCACGGCGGTGTCGCTGTCGCACGAAATGTTCGACGCCGCGGTGATGCTGGGCGTGTGCGACAAGATCGTGCCGGGCCTGCTGATGGGCGCGCTCAGCTTCGGCCACCTGCCGGCGCTGTTCGTGCCCGCCGGCCCCATGCCTTCAGGCCTGCCCAACGCCGAGAAAGCCCGCGTGCGCCAGGCGCACGCCGAGGGCAAGGCCACGCGCGAGGAACTGCTGGCGGCCGAGGCCGCTTCCTACCACTCGGCCGGCACCTGCACTTTCTACGGCACCGCAAACTCCAACCAGATGATGATGGAGATGATGGGCCTGCAGCTGCCCGGCTCCTTCGTCAACCCGAACACGCCGCTGCGCGACGCGCTCACAGTGGCGGCGGCCGAGCGCGCCTGCGCCATCACCGGCGGCGGCGAGGACTACACGCCCGTGGGCCGCACGGTGGACGAAAAAGCCATCGTCAACGCGATGGTCGGCCTGGCCGCCACCGGCGGCTCCACCAATCACGCCATCCACCTGGTGGCCATTGCCCGCGTTGCCGGCATCCACATCACCTGGGACGACCTGGACGAGCTTTCGCGCGCCACGCCGCTGCTGGCGCGGATCTATCCCAACGGCCAGGCCGACGTGAACCGTTTCGCGGCGGCCGGCGGCCTGCCCTTCGTCATCCGCGAACTCATTGATGGCGGCCTGCTGCATCCCGACATCGCCTGCGTCGGCGGCGGCGGGCTGCGCGAACAAGCGCGCGAGCCCTGGCTGGACGGCACCGCGCTGCGCTGGCGCGATCCCCCCGCGCACAGCGGCGACGCCAACGTGCTGCGGCCGCTGTCGGACCCGTTCGACGCCGAGGGCGGGCTGCGCTGCCTCACCGGCAACCTGGGCCGCGCCATCGTCAAGGTGTCGGCGGTGAAGCACGAGCACCGCCGGATCGAGGCGCCGGTGAAAGTGTTTGATTCGCAGGAAGGCCTGCTGGGCGCGTTCAAGGCCGGCGAGCTCACCGGCGACTTCATCGCGGTGGTGCGCGGCCAGGGCCCGCGCGCCAACGGCATGCCCGAGCTGCACAAGCTTACGCCCACGCTGGCGGTGATGCAGGACCGCGGCCAGCGCGTTGCGCTGCTCACCGACGGCCGCATGTCGGGCGCGTCGGGCAAGGTGCTGGCGGCCATCCACGTGGTGCCCGAAGCCGCCTGCGCCGGCGCCATCGCCAAGCTGCGCGACGGCGACGTGGTGCTGATAGACAGCGACGCCGGCACCCTGCAGGTGCAGGTGGACGCCGCGCAGTGGGCTGCGCGCGAGCCGCAGCAGCCCGACCTGGCCGGCAACCGCCACGGCGTGGGCCGCGAGCTGTTTGGCTTGATGCGCGCGCATGCCAATTCGGCCGAAGAGGGCGGCAGCGCCCTGTTCGCGGAGGGCTGAGGTGAACCTGCCGGACAGCCTGGACCTGATCGCCGACATCGGCGGCACCAATGCCCGCTTCGCGCTCACCGACCCGCGCACGCCGGAGCCCGAACTGCACCACGTGCACAGCCTGGCCGGCGCGCAGTACGCCAGCCTGCAGCACGCCGCCGAACATTACTTGGCGCAGGTGGGCGCGCGGCCACAACGCGCCGCCCTCGCCGTGGCCTCGCCGGTAACCGGCGACGCCATCCGGCTCACCAACCGCGCGTGGTCCTTTAGCCGGCGCGAGCTGCAGCACAGCCTCGGGCTGGCCCATCTGGACGTGATCAATGATTTCGGCGCCGTGGCCTGGGCGGTGCCCAGCCTGGCGGCGGAAGATCGCATCTGCCTGTATGGCCCGGACGCCAGTCCCCTGCTCGGGCCGGTCACGGTGCTGGGTCCGGGCACCGGTTTGGGCGTGGCCCTGCTGGTGGGCGACGCGGCCAGCGACTGGCGCGTGGTGGAAACCGAAGGCGGCCACGTCAGCTTCGCGGCAATTGGCGACGAGGAGCTGGCGATCTCGCGCTGGGTGAGCGCGCGCCACGGCCGCTGCTCCACCGAGCGCCTGCTGTCGGGCATGGGCTTGTCCTACATCGACGCCACGCTGGCGGGCGTTCCACCGGCCAGCACCGAAGCGCCGCTGCGCGACCCGGCGCTGATTGTCTCGGCCGCGCTGGAGGGACACGACCTGGTGGCGCGGCGCACGCTGGCGCGTTTCTGCGCCGTGCTGGGCAGCGTGGCCGGCGACGCCGCCCTGCACCACGGCGCGCGCACGGTGGTTATTGCCGGCGGCATCGTGCCGCGCTTCATTCCCTTCCTGCGCTCCAGCGCCTTCCGCGAACGCTTCCTGGCCAAAGGCCGCTTTGCAGCGCTGCTCGAATCGGTCAGCATCCACGTGATCATCCATCCCGCCCCCGGCCTGCTCGGCGCGGCGGTGGCGCTGCGTCATTCGTCTGGAAACCACGCATGAAAACCCAAGCGCTAGACCGCATCCTCGCCCGCGCGCCCGTGCTGCCGGTGCTGGCCTTCGACCAGATCGAGCACGCGGTACCCCTGGCGCGCACGCTGGTGGCGGCTGGCCTGCCGGTGCTGGAAGTGACGCTGCGCAGCGCGATCGCCTGCGAAGCCATCCGCCGCATCGTGGGTGAAGTGGAAGGCGCCATCGTCGGCGCCGGCACCGTGCTCACCGCAGCGGACCTGGACGCCGTGACGGCCGCGGGCGCGCAGTTCGCCATTTCCCCGGGCGCCACCGCGGCGCTTTACGACGCCGCGGCCGATCGCGCCCTGCCCTTCCTGCCCGGCGTGGCCACCGCCAGCGAGTTGATGGCGGGCCTGGAGCGCGGACTGAGCCGATTCAAACTTTTCCCGGCGGCTTCGCTGGGCGGCACCGCCCTGCTCAAGGCCTGGCACGGGCCGTTCGCGGCGGCGCGCTTTTGCCCCACTGGCGGCATTGATGCCGCCAGTGCGCCAGCCTACCTGGCCCTGGCCAACGTGCTCACCGTCGGCGGCTCGTGGATGGCGCCGCCGGCCCGCGTGGCCGCGGGTGATTGGGACGGCATCGCCGCCCTGTCCCGCGCCTGCGCCGCACTGGCCCCGCGGCCGGCCTGAACGGGCGGCTTACCCGGCGGGGCGAATGGCGGCAGAATGTCGCCATGGACACGCCCGCGGCATGAAACCCAAGGTCACCTCGTTCGACATCGCCTTCCGGGCCGGCGTGTCCCAGGCCACGGTGTCGCGCGCCCTGCGCGGCAGCCCGCTGGTGAGCGCCGAGACCCGCCAGCGGGTGCAGGCGGTGGCCAAGGAGCTCAACTACAAGGTCGACAAGAATGCGTCGAGCCTGCGCCGCCAGCGTGCGTCCACGCTGGCCCTGCTGCTGTTCGAAGATCCGACCAGCGACGACTCGCTGATCAATCCGTTCTTCCTGTCGATGCTGGCCTCCATCACCCGCGCCTGCGCGCGCCAGGGCCTGGACCTGCTGGTGTCGTTCCAGCAGACCTCGGACGACTGGCACGCCGACTACCAGGACAGCCACCGCGCCGACGGCGTCATCCTGCTGGGCTACGGCGACTACCTGGCCTACCGCAGCAAACTCGAGCGGCTGGTGCTGGAAGGCACCCACTTCGTGCGCTGGGGCTCGGCGGTGGAAGACCAGCACGGCGCGTCCATCGGCTGCGATAACCGCCAGGGCGGCCGCACGGCGGGCGAACACCTGCTGGCACTAGGCCGCCGCCGCATCGCCTATGTCGGCACCGCCACGCTGCAGTGCCCAGAGTTCCTGGAGCGCTACTACGGCCTGTGCGATGCCTTGGGCGCTGCCGGCATTGCACCGGACGATGCGCTGCGCGTGGACGCCAGCGACTCCACCGAAGAAGTGGGCTACGGCGCCATGCGCAGCCTGCTGGCGCGCGGCGTGGCTTTCGACGCGGTGTTCGCCGCCAGCGACCTGATGGCCATCGGCGCCCTGCGCGCGCTGGCCGAAGCCGGCCGTTCGGTGCCGGGCGAGGTCTCGGTGGTGGGCTTCGACGATATCCCGATGGCCAGCTTCGCCAATCCCTCGCTCACCACCGTGATGCAGGACACCCGCCTGGCCGGCGAGCGGCTGGTGGGCTGCGTGCTGGAGCAGCTTCGCGGTGAGCCGGTGAGCAGCGAGATGCTGCCCACGCGCCTGGTCATCCGCCGCTCGTGCGGCGCGTCTTCGCCTGCATGAGTTCGGCCAGCCGCGCTGCGAGTGCGGGCTGCGTCACCGGGGCGTCCAGTAAGTAAACGTGGGCACCGTGCGCGGGCACCGTGGCTTTCAGCGTGCCGCCT
>JANORD010000063.1:0-9298 GCA_031415095.1 Lysobacteraceae bacterium | reverse complement strand
CGGCGATCTGGTCGCGCAGCTGCGCCGCCTGCTCGTACTGCATCCGGTGGCTGGCCTCATCCATGGCGCTGCCCAGCTCATCCACCAGCTCGCCGCTGCGGCCCTCCAGGAACAGCGCGGCGCGGCGCACGGTGGCGTCGTAGTCGCGGGTGGGCACCAGGCCCACGCACGGCGCGCTGCAGCGGCCTATCTGGTGCTGCAGGCAGGGCCGGCTGCGGTTGCGGAACACGCTGTCGGCGCAGCTGCGCAGCTTGAACAGCTTGAACATCAGGTCCAGCGTCTCGCGCACCGCGCCGCTGCTGGGATAGGGCCCGAAATAGCGGCCCGGCACCGAGCGGGGGCCGCGGTGGAAGCCCAGCTTGGGCCAGGTTTCGTCGGTCAGCACGATGTGCGGATAGCTCTTGTCGTCGCGCAGCAGCACGTTGTAGCGCGGGCGCAGCGACTTGATCAGCTGGTTTTCCAGGATCAGCGCCTCGCTCTCGGTGCGCGTCACCGTCACTTCAATCGCGGCTATCTGCGCCACCATCAGCGCGATCCGCCGCGACGGCAGGTCCTTGAGGAAATAACTGCCGACGCGCTTTCTAAGCGAGGCGGCCTTACCGACGTAAAGCACGCCGCCATCGCCGCCCAGCATGCGATAGACGCCAGGTGCGAGCGTCAGGTCGCGGGCGAAGGCCCTGCCGTCGAACGGGTCGGAAGCCGGATCGCCGCCGCCGGGCGGGCGGGCGGGATGCAGTTCGTCCTGGCTCATTCGCCGATGGGCAAGCGAACCAGCTGGCCGCTGGCCAAGTCGTAGCGCAACACTTCGTGCGCGCCGCTGTTGGCAATCCAGACCGAACCGGCCCCGGCGGCCAGCGCGGCCGGCTGGTCGAGCAGCCGCGGTAGATCGTGCGTGCTCATTTCGCCGCCGCCCAGGCGCAGCTTGCGCAGGCTGCCGTTGTAGCTGTCGGCCACCCACAGCACCGGTGCGGCCGGGTCCAGCGCCAGCGCCATCGGCAGCTGCAGGCGTGCATCACGACGCTGGCCGTCGTGTTCGCCGAATTCATACAGGCCCTGGCCTACCAGCGTCTGCACCTGGCCCTGGGCCAACTGCACCGCGCGAATGGCGGAGGTGGCGGAATCGGCAACGTAGAGGGTCTGCTGCACCAGGGCCAAACCGGCGGGATGCGCGAACATGGCGCTGCGGGAAGGGCCGTCGGCAATGCCCAACTCGCCTGAGCCGGCGATCAGCTTGAGCCGCGACTGGCCCAGGTCGTATTCCCATATCTGGTTGCTGCCGGCCATGGCGATATACAGGCGATCCGGGCTGCCGCTGATATCCCAAGGCTGGTTGAGCGGCAGCGCGGCGCCGGGCTCCTGGCTGCCGTCGCGCACGGTGCCGGGGCGGCCGGTGCCCAGCAGGGTTTCCACGGCGCCATCGAGCAGGCGTATGCGCCGCAGCGCGTGGTTGCCGGCATCGGCCACGTAGAGCGATTCGCGCACCAGGCACAGGCCGCGCGGCTGGCGGAAGGCCGCGACGTCGGCGGGGCCGTCCATCCAGTCGCCGTGCCCGGTACCGAACTCGCGCAGCACGCGGCCTGAGTGGGTGCACTCCAGCACGCGATGGTGTGCGGTGTCGGCAACGTAAAGATGGCTCTCGCCCAGCGCCAGCCCGGACGGAAACGCCAGCGGCAGCCGTGGTTCAGCGCCGGTGCGCCGCGGAGCCTCCGCACCCATGACGGCGCCGCCAACCTCGTCAATTAGCCCGGCGATGGCGGCGTCCAGCGCCGCCAGTTGATGGTCGCCGGCCAGCACCTGACGCAGGCGGCCGCGCGTGTCCACCAGGGCCACCGAGGGCCAGGATTGGATGCCGTAGTGCTGCCACGTACTCCAGCTGCGGTCGTTGGCTACCGGGAACGGCAGGCCCATGCGATTGGCGGCCTTCAGCACCAGGCGGCCATCAAGCTCGGCGTCGAACTTGGGCTGGTGGATTCCCAGGATGGAAAGGCCCACAGGAAAGCGCAGCTGCAGCCGCAGCATTTCCTCCATCAGGGTGTGGCAATAGACGGATGCCGCATTCCAGAACACCAGCGCCAGCACGCGCCCCTGCTGGCCCGCCACTGTCTGCGGCGCTGCATTGAGCCAGTCGAGCGACGCCAGCAACTCAGGCGCGGCGGTGTTGGTCTGCGTCATGGGCGCGTGCTCCGGGGCATGGCCTCATTATGCCTGCGGCATCAGCGCGCGAGAGTGTGCGCGCGCCAGGTCCGCCTCGGTGTCCACTCCGGGTGGAAACGGCACCGGCGCCAGCGCCACCGCGATCCGATGGCCCGCCTCCAGCACGCGCAGTTGCTCCAGCGCTTCCAGCTGTTCCAGCATGCCCGGAGGCAGCGCGGCCACGCGGCGCAGGAAGCCGGCGCGATAGGCATAAATGCCAATGTGCCGCAGCGCCCCCTCGCCCACCGGGCCCATGCGCTCGCGATTGAACCGATCGCGTTGCCAGGGGATGGGCGCGCGGCTGAAATACAGCGCCAGGCCGCGGGCATCACGCACCACTTTCACTGCATTGGGATCGAACAGGGTTTCGACGTCTTCAATCGCTGTCGCCAAGGTGGCCATTTCAACGCCACTGGCGGCCAGCGCCTGCGCCACCGCGCGGATGCCCTCCGGTGGCGCGAAGGGTTCGTCGCCCTGCAGGTTCACCACGATTTGCGCGTCGTCCCAGCCCAATTGCTGGGCGCATTCGGCCAATCGATCGGTGCCCGACGGGTGGTCGGCGCGGGTGAGGCACACCGTCAGGGGCTCGGCCGCCAGGGCGGCGACGATACGCTCGTCGTCGGTGGCTACCACCACTTGGCGTGCGCCCGCCGCCAGCGCGCGGCGCGCCACGTGCACCACCATGGGTATTCCGGCGATCAGGCGCAGCGGTTTTCCGGGCAGCCGCGTGGAGCCGTAGCGCGCCGGAATGGCGACGATGAAATCAAGCGCAGGCATGGACAGGGCTCCAGTCGGCAAGGCGGGCGTGCAGTGCGGTGAACAGCGCTGGGGGCAGGTGCGCCGCCACCGGAACCGCATAGGCCGAATCGAGTTCGAACTCCGCGCATTTCACCGCATCTTTCTCGGTCATCAGCAGCGGCAGCGTTGGGCTGAACTGCAGGTCGGCGGCGAGATAGGCGTGGTGGTCGGGGAAGGCGTGCTCCACCGGCAGCAGGCCCTGGGCACGCAGGGCGGAAAAAAATCGCGACGGGTTGCCGATGCCCGCCACCGCATGCACGGCCTGGCCCGCGAATGCCGTCAGCGGGCGCGCCGCCCCGCCTGAAAGCGGCTGTGCGTCGGCCAGCACCAGCCGCATCGGCCACTGGCCCTCGGTGGCGGTGCCGCCGTTGATCACCTGGAACTCAACTTTGCGCGCGGCCGGCTCGCGCAGCGGCCCCGCCGGGAGCAAACGGCCGTTGCCGTGGCCGCGCTCGCCGTCGATCACCTCGATCTCGATATCCCGGCCCAGGCGCGCGTGCTGCAGCCCATCGTCGGCCAGGATCAGGTTGCAGCCCTCGGAGACCAGCCGCCGCGCCGCCGCCACGCGGTCGCTGTCCACGAACACCGGCAGCCCGGTTTGCCTGGCGATGAGCAGCGGTTCGTCGCCACACACGTCTGCCGATTGCTCCGGCTGCACGCGCACCGGTTCTTGCGACCTGCGGCCATAGCCGCGGCTTACGATGCCCGGGCGCCACCCTTGCGCGACCAAGCCTTTGGCCAAGGCGATGGTGAGCGGCGTCTTGCCGCTGCCGCCGGCCACCAGGTTACCCACCACGATGACCGGCACGCGCAAGCGATGCACCTTGAGCAGGCCACGCCGGTAAAGCGCACCACGCACCGCCATCGCCCCGCCATAAACACCTGCAAGCAGCCGCAGCCCCAGCCCCGGCGCCACGCCGCCGTACCAGCGCCGCAGCAGCCAGCGCTCCAGCGCCGCCTTCACGCTGGCTCCGGCTCGCGGAACTGCATGCGGTGCAGGTGCGCGTAAAGGCCGCCGCGCACCAGCAGTTCGGCGTGGGTTCCCTGCTCCACCAGCCGGCCGGCGTCCAGCACCAGCACCTGGTGCGCATGCTCCACGGTGGACAAGCGATGCGCGATCACCAGCGTGGTGTGTTCGGGAATGAGTCGGTTCAGCGCGTCCTGCACCAAGCGCTCGGATTCGGTGTCCAGGGCGGCGGTGGCCTCGTCCAGGATCAGGATGGGCGCGTCCTTGAGGATGGCGCGGGCAATGGCCAGGCGCTGGCGCTGCCCGCCTGAAAGCAGGCCGCCGTTCTCGCCGATACGCGCCTGCATGCCGCCGGGCAGGCGATCGATGAACTCGGCGGCATTGGCCGATTCGGCGGCCGCGCGCACCCGGGCCGGGTCGATCTGCGGGTCCTGGCCGTAGGCGATGTTGGCGGCGATGCTGTCGTCGAACAGCATCACTTTCTGTCCGACGATGGCGATCTGCCGGCGCAGGTCGGCCAGCCGATACTTGTCCACCGCGATGCCGTCCAACACAACGGTGCCGGCGCTGGCTTCATAAAAGCGCGGCAGCAGGCGGATCAGGGTTGACTTGCCGCTGCCGGAGCGGCCAACGATGGCGGTGACCGTTCCCGGCTTGGCGGTGAACGAAATGCCGTCCAAGGCCGGTGCGTCCTGGCCCGGATAGCGGACGGTGACATTGCGGAACTCCACTTCGCCGCGCGAATGCATCAGCGGCAAGGTGCCACGGTCGGGCTCCTCGGGTTCATCCAGGATGGCGAACAGCCGATCGGCGGCAGCGACGCCGCGCTGGATCAGGCTTTGTACGTTGGTGATGCGCTTGAGCGAGGGCAGCATGGCCATCATCGAGGTCAGCAGGGAGACGAAGCTGCCCGCGTTCATGCGGCCCATTGCGGCCTCATGGCCGGCCACCAGCAGGATCACCGCCAGCCCCAGCGCCGCCAGCACCTGCACCACCGACGACGCCGCAGCGCGGGTGGAATCGACCTTGATGCCGAGCGCCAGGTTCTGGTTGATCAGTGCGGTGTAGCGCCCCTGCTCGGACGCTTGGGCGCCGTACACCTTCACTTCCTGCTGCGCCGACAGCGCCTGCTCGGCCACGTGGGCCATGTTGGCCACGCCGTCCTGGATGCCCCGGTTGATGCGCCGGTAGCGCCGGCCCACCACGGCCGAGATGATGGCGATCAGCGGCGCCAGCACCAGCATCACCAGCGTCACCTTCGGGCTCCAATAGAACATCACCCCCAACAGCACCAGGATGGTGAGGCTGTCGGTGAGGATCACCTTGATGGCGTCGCTGGTGGCCTGGGTCACCTGCTCGGTGTCGTAGTTCAGGCGCGAGACCATGGACGCCACGGGCTCGGTGTCGAAGCGCGAACTGGGAAGGCGTAGGTATTTCGCCAGCACGTCCTCGCGCAGGTCGCGCACCACGCCGCGGCCGGCGCGCGACATGCCGTAGTCGGTGCAGAAGGTGGCAATGCCGCGCACCAGGAACAGGCCCACGATGGCCAGCGGCAGGGTCCAGCGCACGTCGGGGTTCTTGTCCACGAAGGTGCCATTGACCATCGGCTCCATCATCCAGGTGAACGCGCCCGCCGCGCCGGCTTCGAACAGCATGCCAATGCCGGCCGCGGCCAGGTAGGGCCAGTAACGCCGGGCCCGGCCCAGCAGGCGCCGGTAGATCGCCCAGGACGACGGCTCGGTGCTCAAGGCTTCTTGGCCTCAGGCGTGGTGGCCAGCGACACCTTGGTGAAACCAAGCTGCCCCAGCGCATCCATCGCGGTGATCATGGCTTGGTAGGGCGCGCGGGCATCGCCGCGCACCACCACCGGCCGCTCGCGGTCCTCGCCCGCGACGCGGCTGATGGCTTCCTTCAGCGAGGCGGTGTCACGCTTCAACACCTCGCTGCTGCCGATGAAGTAGCGGCCCTCGGCGTCCACCAGCACGGTGAGCGGTTCACCCGGCTCGATGTCGGAATTGGCCTGCGACTGCGGCAGCACGACCTTCAACGCCGAGCGCTGGTCGAAGGTGGTGGTGACCACCAGGAAAATGATCAGGCAGAACACCACGTCGATGAGCGAGACCAGGTTGATCTCGGGCTCATCGGGTACGCGGCCGGTGCTGAGTTTCACGCTTCGCTCCGCTTGGCGCCGCGCGCGGGCTTTACCGGCGGCGGAGCGGCGGCTTCATCCAGCGCATCCAGCAGGGCGGTTGCCTGCTGCTCCATGTCCACCACGAAGCCGGTGACTACGCCGCGCAGGTAGCGGTGGAACATCAGTGCCGGAATCGCCAGGCACAGGCCGGCTGCGGTGCTGATCAGGGCCTGGCCAATGCCGCCGGCCAGGCGATTGGCGTCGCCCACGCCGGTGGTGAGGATGTCCAGGAACATCACGATCATGCCGAACACGGTGCCCAGCAGCCCCAGCAGCGGGCCCACCGCGGCGATGGTGCCCAGGGTGTTGAGGAAGCGCTCGAGGCGGTGGGCGATATGGCGCCCGGTGTCTTCGATGCGCTCCTTGATGATCTCGCGCGGGCGATGGCGAACGTCCAGGCCCGCGGCCAGCAGCTCGCCCAGCGGCGAGTTCCTGCGCAGCACCTCGATGTGCTTGGGGTCGAGCGTGCGGCCCCGCGCCCACTCGCGCACCTCTTCACCCAGGCCTGGAGGCAGCACTTCCTTGCGGCGCAGGGTCCAGAAACGCTCCAGGATGATGGCCAGGGCCACCACCGCCAGCAAGATGATCGGCAGCATCACCCAGCCGCCCGCTTTGATCAGTTCCAGCACGCCTCACCTATCGGGTTCAGGACCGTCGATAGCATAGCCTGAGCGGTCCGGCCCGGCGTGCCGCCAGTAGCGCGGCTGGTCTTGGCGCAGGCGCTGGTGCAACTGCGCTCCGCTGCGCCCCAAGCGCAGGCGGATGGCGCCACTGCGGGCGGTGTCGTGCACCGCGACGTCGTAACGCTGGTAGCGGGCGAGCACTGCAGGCTTGGGCAGCCCAAAACGGTTGCCGTGGCCGACCGCTATCAGGCCCATGCGCGGCCGCACGGCCGCCAGGAAGTCCAGGCTCGAGGAGGTGTCGCTGCCGTGGTGGGGCACCAGCAGCACATCGGCCCGCACCTGCGCTTGGGGCAGCTTGGCCAGCCGGGCCTCTACGTGCCGGCCGATATCGCCGGCCAGCAGCGCGCTGGCGCCGTGCGCGTCTATTCGCAGCACGCAGGAGCTGTCGTTGCGCTGATAGGGAAAATGCGCGGTGGGATGCAGGACGCTGAAGCGCACGCCGTCCCATTCCCAGCCCTGCCCCGCCACGCACGGGGCCATGTGCGCTGCAGCCCAGCCCTCAGGCGCCATCGTCACGGTTGGTGGCATTGCCCGCGCCACGGCGCCGGCGCCGCCGGCGTGGTCGTTATCGCCGTGGCTGATCACCAGCCGATCCAGGTGCGCCACGCCGCGCGCGCGCAGCGCCGGCAGCACCACGGCTTCGCCCAGGTCCAGGCCGCGGGGCACCGCGGGGCCGGCGTCGTACAGCAGCGCGTGGTTCTCGGTCAGCACCAGCACCGACAGCCCTTGGCCCACGTCCAGCAGCAGCAGTTCGGCCTCGCCGCGGACGGGCCGGTCCAGGGCTGGCCACAGCAGCGGCAGCAGCAGCAGGGCGGCCAGCAACTTGCCAGGGACGCCGCGCGGAAGCATCAGCCAGAAGGCGCCCGCCAGCGCCAGCATCACGGCCGCCAGGCTCGGTTCTGGCAGCCACACCAACGCGGCAGGCCATTGGGCAACCCAGGTCATCAGCGCCCATAGCCAGTGCATCATCCATCCGGCGAGCTGCCAGCAAGCCGCTGCCGCCGGCGCATACAGCCCGTCTAGCGCCAGACCGAGCAGGGACAGCGGCACCACGCCCAGGCTGATCCAAGGGATGCCGATCAGATTCACCAGCGGTCCGGCCAGCGACGCTTGGCTAAAAAACCAGACCGATAGCGGCAGCAACCCCAGCATCGCCACGCCCTGGGCCTTCAGGAAGGGCCGCAGCACGCCCTGTCCGCGGCTGTCGGGTAAACACCAGACCAGCCACGCGACGCCGAGGAAACTGAGCCAAAAACCAGGCGCCAGCACCGAAAGCGGATCGCCCAGCAGCACGGCGATCAGCGCAATGGCCAACGAGCCGGACAGGGCTGGCTCGCGGCGCGCCAGCCTCGCCAGCAGCACCGCGGCGATCATCAGCAGAGTTCGCACCGTTGGCAGCGCGAATCCGGCCAGCGCGGTGTAGGCGGCCGCCAACAGCAGCGCAGCCAGTGCGCTGCCCTGCGGGCGCGGCCAGCGCCTTCCCAGCGCCGGCAGTGCGCGGTAGAGGCCTTGCCCCAGCAGCGCGCCAAAGCCAGCTACCAGCCCAACGTGGAAGCCTGAGATGGCGATCAGGTGGGTCAGGCCGTTGGTGCGCAGCACCTCCCAGTCGTTGTCGGAGAGCGCGCGGGTGTCGCCCAGCGCCAAGGCGGCGACGAAACGCGCGCGACCACCCGGCACCGCCGCAGCGATGCGATCCGACCAGCGGCCGCGAAGCGCGTCCAGGCCCGATCCAGCGGCAAGCGGCTGCGCGGCCGGCGAATCAAGCACGTAGCCGGTGGCTGCGATGCGCTGTTCCAGAGCCCGGCGCTCGAAGTCGAAGCCGCCGGGATTGACCAGGCCGCGCGGTGCCCGCAGTTTTACCGCCAGGCGCCAGCGGCTGCCGGGTAGCACGCTTGGAACAGCGCTATCGCCACGCTGGTACCAGCCCAGGCGCAGCTTGCGGCCCACCAGCGCGGCCGCGGGACCGTCGCCGCGGCTCACCCGGAATTCGAAGCGGGTGGCGTCGGGGGCGTGCAGCGGCAGGCCCAGCACGCGGCCCTCCACCACTAGCTCCACGCCCGCCAGGGGCGGCGGCAGCTGCCTCGCGAGTGCCGACTGCGCATGCAGGCAGGCTAAGCCCAGACCCACCAGCAGGGCGCCCACTACCCGAACCGGTGCGGCCTTGGACCAAAGGCACAAGCCCAGCAGGCCGACCAGCCAGCTCATGCCGGCCGGCGGCAGGCTGGGGAATCGCTGCACCACCAGTACGCCCAGCAGCAGGCCCGCGGCAGTCGCGAGCCCAAAGGGCGCCGGGCCACGCCGCACGCGCTAGCCCTCGGGCAGGGGTCGCAGCTTGCCCTGGGTGAGTTCCAGGGTTCGATCCAGTCGGCGCGCCAGGCGGCGATCGTGGGTAACCATGACCAGGGCGGTGCCCTGCTCCCGGTTAAGTTGCAGCAGCAGGTCGAACACGCTGGCCGCGGTTTTTTC
>JANORD010000062.1:0-11098 GCA_031415095.1 Lysobacteraceae bacterium | reverse complement strand
CATCGAGGAATCAAAGGCGCTGGGCGTGAAGCCGGGCCTGGGCGTGCGCATGCGCCTGGCCTCACTGGGCGCGGGCAAGTGGCAGAACAGTGGTGGTGACAAGGCAAAGTTCGGCCTCTCGCCGCGACAGGTGCTCGACCTGGTGGAGCGGCTGAAGGCCGCCGACATGCTGGGCTCGCTGCAGCTGCTGCACTTCCACATGGGCTCGCAGATCTCCAACGTGCGCGACATCGCCAGCGGCATGCGCGAGGCGGTGCGCTACTTCGTGGAGCTGAGCAAGATGGGCCTGGACATCCGCTACATGGATTCCGGCGGCGGCCTGGGCGTGGACTACGAGGGCACCCGCTCGCGCGGCTACTGCTCCATGAACTACGGCGTGGACCAGTACGCGCACACGCTGCTGCAGCCGCTGGCCGAGGCCTGCGCCGAGTTTGGGCTCACGCCGCCGATGATGGTGACCGAAGCGGGCCGCGCCATGACCGCCCACCACGCGGTGATGGTGGTGAACGTGTCGGAAGTGGAGCGCGCACCCGAGGGCCGCGTACCGCCACTGCAGCCAGGCGAGCCGGCGGTGGTGCGCCACCTGCGCGAAACCCACGCCGCGCTGGACCAGCGCCCGGCGCTTGAGCTCTACCACGAGGCCCAGCACCACTTGGCCGAGGGCCAGGCACTGTACGCGCTGGGCCAGCTCACCCTCGAGCAGCGCGCGCTGCTGGACGATCTTTTCTACGCCATCGCCCAGGCCGTGCGCACCCGCCTCACCGGCGAGGAGCGCAGCCACCGCGACGCCCTGGACGAGCTCAACGAGCGCCTGGTGGACAAGTACTTCGTCAACTTCTCGGTGTTCGAATCCATCCCCGACGTCTGGGCCATCGACCAGGTGTTCCCAATCGTGCCGCTCTCGCGCCTGGACGAGGCGCCCGACCGCCGCGGCGTCATCGCCGACCTCACCTGCGACAGCGACGGCCGCATTGATACCTACGTGGAGTCCGAGGCGCTGGACACGTCGATGCCGCTGCACACGCCGCGCGCGGGCGAGAGCTACCGCCTGGGCATCTTCATGGTGGGCGCCTACCAGGAGGCGCTGGGCGACATCCACAACCTGTTCGGCGACACCGACACCGCCAACGTGAGGCTCGACGCCAGCGGCGGCTACACGGTGACGCGCGAGCGCAAGGGCGACACCACCGACGTGATGCTCGACTACGTGGGCTACAGCCTCGACGAGCTGCGCGCCACCTACCGCGCCCGCGTGGACGCCGCCGGGCTGGCCACGGACGAAGCCGCCCAGATGCTGGCGGCGCTGGAAGCCGGCCTCACCGGGTACACCTACCTGCACGAAGAGAATCAGGCCGGCTGATCATCCGGCCCACGGTGGGCGCGGGTGGCCACGGTATCGGCGTAGGGCGGTTCGCGGAAGGGCAGCATGAACTTCTGCGCCAGCGTGGGCTCGCCCGGGCCTATGCCCGTCTGCTGCACCTCGCCGCTTGAATAGGTGCCGAACAGCCGATCCCAGAGGATCACGTTGCAGCCGAAGTTGGTGTTGCTCACCGCGAACTCGCTGGAGTGGTGCCGGCGATGCTGGTTGGCGGACGTGAACACCCAGCTGAAGACCGGCGTCTCCATGCGGATGTTGGCGTGGGCCGCCGCTGCGTTCACCGACACCAGCAGCGTGGCGCCGGCCACGACCTCGCCGGGTGCCCCGAACACCGTGGCCACTAGCAGCATGGGCAGGGTCAGCAGCACCAGTTCGAACGGATGGTTGGTGCCCACGTTGAGCGCGTGCAGGTTCTGGAACGCGTGGTGGAAGCCGTGGCCGCTGGCCTTCCACAGCCAGCCCCAGCGATGGATGGCGCGGTGGATCCAGTAGTAGATGAAGTCGCTGGCGAAAAACAGCAGCAGCACCTGGGCCAGCACCGGCAGGCCGTCGGGCCAGCCCAGGCCCAGCGCGCCGCGCGCCGCAACCAAGGGCTGGACGAGCGTGGCCTCGTAAATGGCGGTGAAGACGCCGAACAGGGCGAAGGTCATCACGTACAGGCCCGCCAGCATCGCGCGCTGGCCCGGCCGCAGCTGCCATTCGGGCATGGCCGGCAGCCGCCACTCCAGCACCATGAGCACGGCGAACGCAGCGATGAATGCGACGAACATCGCCTCGCCCCCACGGCCCATCGCCAGCCAGACCAGGCAGGCACCGCCCAGGAGCAGCGGGTGTGCAAGACGTTCGGCCCAGCGCTGGAGGGGGAGGGTGCTCAATTCGGGGGTCACGCGGTGATTCCTCGCCGGGCGGCGGCAGGTGCGCTGTTTTAGCCCCGTGCGCGCCCCGGACACAACCGGCGAAAGTCACGGAGGAAGTCGAATATGGGAAAATCCGCCGAGTGACCACGGGACGACAAGCATGAAGACCGGATTCATTGGCCTGGGCGCCATGGGTGCACCGATGGCGGGCCACTTGGCCACCCAGGGCCTGCTGGCGGTGATCGACAACCGCACGCGCAACAAGGCCGACGCGCTGGCCGCGCAGCTGGGCGTGCGCGCCGCGGCCACGCACGCCGATTTCGCCGGCTGCGATGCCGTGGTGCTGTGCGTTTCCATGGACGCCGACGTGATGCAGCAAGCCACCGCCCTGGCCGCCGTGCTCCGGCCCGGCAGCGTGGTGGTGGACCACTCCACGGTCTCGGTGGGCACCGCGCGCCAGGCGCAGGCGCTACTGGCCGCGCATGGCATCGGTTTCCTGGACGCGCCCGTTTCCGGCGGCGTGGAGGGCGCCCGCAACGGCAAGCTTTCAGTGATGGTGGGCGGCGACGCCGCTGAACTTGAAAAAGCACGCCCGGTGCTGGAGGCCTACGCCGCGCGCATCACCCACATGGGCGGCACCGGCAGCGGCCAGGCCACCAAGGCGGTGAACCAGGTGCTGGTGGCGGGCATCAACGAAGCGGTGTGCGAGGGCCTGGCGCTGGGCGAGAAGCTGGGGCTGGACCCGGAAAAACTGCTGCCGACGCTGATGGCCGGCGCGGCGGCCAGCTGGTTCCTCGACAAACGCGGCGCGACGATGCTGGCGGGGCAGTTCGCGCCCGGCTTCAAGTGCGCGCATCTGCTCAAGGACCTGACCATCGTGCAGGCCATGGCCGACGAGGTGGGCCTGCATTCAAGCGTAATCGGCATGGCCCGCGAGCATTACGAGCAGCTGGTGATGCGCGGCGAAGCGAACTCCGACACCTCGGCGCTGATCCTGCTCAAGCGCGGTCAAGCGCCGCGCTGATTGCCCAGCGCCGCGCCCGCTTACTGGGCGCGGATAGCCACCGCTTCGATGCCGTGGCCGCCCAGGGCCTGCTTGGCCGCGGCCAGCGTGCTGGCCGTGGGGTAGGGCCCCAGGCGCACGCGGTAGATGGTGTCGCCGTTCACCTGTGCGGGTTCCACCCGCGCCACTTCGCCGGTGAGGGCGATGCGCGCCTTCAGCGCATCGGCATCGGCCAGCGAGCGGAACGCGCCGGCCTGGATGAGGTAGCGCACGCTGTCGGCGGCGTCGGGCACCGGCGCGTCGGGAGTGGCGGCGTCCGCTTCGGCCTGGGCCTGGGCGTTGAGCTCGGCGTCGGGAATGATGAATTCCTTGTCGCGCAGCACGTCGAAGAATTCGTACTTGGGCTTCTTGGGCTCGGGCGCGGCTTCCTGCGCCACCGGCTCCTCGGTCACCGCCGCGGGCGCGCGCGCCTCGGGATTGGGCTGGGGCAGCAGGCTGCCGGCCTTGCCGATGTCGCCGCGCAGGAACAGCACTGCCGCGATGACCAGGCCACCGAGCAGCCCGACCAGCAGCCAGATCCAGCCGGGAACGCCGCTGCCGCCGTTGCGGCGGGCCTGGGTCTTGCTTGAACGTTTTGCCATTACATGGTCTCCGGGGCGGACACGCCCAGCAGGGCCAGGCCATTGGCCAGGACCTGCTGCGTGGCCTTGCTCAGGCCCAGCCGCGCGTTGCGCAGCTCTTCATCGGGCACGAGGATGGGTTGGGCGTTGTAGAACGCGTGGAAGGCGGCGGCCAGCTCGCGCAGGTAGTTGGCCAGCACCTGCGGCGCGCGGTTCTCGGCGGCGGTTTCGATGACTTCCGGGTAGCGCATCAGCTCGTCCAGCAGAACGTCTTCGTGCGGCTCCACCAGCCGCTGGCGGGCGGCTTCGGCGGCGCTGCGGTGGTAGCTGAGCTGCTTCTCGGCCAGCTGCCGGAACAGGCTGCTGACGCGGGCGTGCGCGTACTGGATGTAGTACACCGGGTTTTCGTTCGAGCGGCTCTTGGCCAGCTCCAGGTCGAAGTCCAGGTGCTGGTCGTTGCCGCGCATGATGTAGAAGAAGCGCGCCGCGTCGGTGCCCACTTCCTCGCGCAGCTCGCGCAGCGTGACGAAGCTGCCGGCACGGGTGGACATCTGCACGCGCTCATCGCCGCGGAACAGGATGGCGAACTGCACCAGCTGGATCTCGATGCGCGCCGGGTCCAGGCCCAGGCCCTGCGCCGCGGCCTTCAACCGGGCGATGTAGCCGTGGTGGTCGGCGCCCAGGATGTAGAGGGCGCGGCCGTAACCACGCTCGAACTTGCTCAGCAAGTAGCCCAGGTCCGAGGCGAAGTACGTGGTGACGCCGTTCTCGCGCACCACCACCCGGTCCTTGTCGTCGCCGAAGGCGGTGGCGCGGAACCAGGTGGCGCCCTGGTCCTCGAACAGGTGGCCATTGGCGCGCAGGGTGTCGATGGCGCGCTGCACATAGCCGTCGGTGGCCAGCGAGCGCTCCGAGAAAAAGCTGTCGTGCACCACGCCGAAGCCGGCCAGGTCGTCGCGGATATCGGCCAGGCACCAGGTGAGGCCGGCGTCGAACACACTGCGGTAGCCGGGTTCGCCCAGCAGCTGCTTGGCGCGCGCGATCAGCGCGTCCACGTGGGTTTCCTTGTCGCCGCCCTGGCCTTCGTCGGGCGGCAGGCCGTCGCTGATCTCGATGGCGCTGCGGCGCAGCGAGTCGCCGGCGCGTCCGCGCAGGCCGCGGGCGATGTCCACCACGTAGTCGCCCTTGTAGCCGTTGTCCGGGAAGCGCACGTTCACGCCGCCCAGCTCGTGGTAGCGCAGCCACACCGACACCGCCAGGATATCCATCTGCCGGCCGGCGTCGTTGACGTAGTACTCGCGCTGCACGGTGTGGCCGGCGGCGTCGAGAAGATTGGCGACGCTGGCGCCGTACGCGGCGCCGCGGCCGTGGCCCACGTGCAGCGGGCCGTTGGGATTGGCCGAAACGAATTCCACCGTCATCGATTCACGGCTGCCCGCTTCCTGGCGGCCGTAGTCCTTGCCGTGCTCGAACACCCGGCGCACGGTGCCCAGGCGGCAGCTGCGGGCCAGGGTGAAGTTGATGAAGCCCGGGCCGGCGACGCTCACTTTCTCCACGTGCTGGGAGTCGGGCAGGGTGGCCACCAGCAGGTCGGCCAGCTCACGCGGCTTCATGCCCGCGGGCTTGGCCAGCAGCAGGGCGATGTTGCTGGCGTAGTCGCCGTGCTCGCGCGAGCGGGTGCGCTCGATCACGAAATCCGGGATCACGAGCTCCTGGGCCAGGCGGCCGTGCCGCCGCAGGTCCAGGATGGACTGCGCCACGAGTTCGCGAATGTGGTCTTTCACCGGTGGGATTTCCGCGTGGGGTAACTGCCTATTCTAGCCCGCCCGGGCCGGGGCGCTGTCATGCGCGTGTCACTGCCAGCCCCGACACTTGCGCCCGACACGCCTAGACACCGTGTTCCTCTCCTTCGATTCGGTCCGGCGCCTGCGCCGTGGTCCGGGGCAGCGGCCGACCTTCGGGTCGGCCTTTTTTTGCCCGAAATCCGCCTCAGCCCGGCTCGAGCGCGCTCAAGGCTTTGAACGCCCGCATCACGTCCCGCCCGCAGTCGGGCGTCGCTCCGGCGAACTGTGCCTCCAGCGCTTTGCTCACGCGCCTCACGGCTGGGCCGTTGGCCAGCTTGGTGGGGCCAAACACCCGGTCGCCCTCGCGCGAGCAGAAACGGTGCAACTCGAAGAAATAATTCATCTGTCCGCGGCTCAGGAAGCCCAGGCAGGGAGGCCCGCTGGCGGCGTCATCCAGGCTCCGGCCGGCGCGCCGTTCGCGCTCCTCGCACAGGCGCAGGGCGCTCTGGGCCAGCAGGTCGAAGGCTTCACCGACGTTGGCGGTGTCCATATCCGCGGCCAGGCGGCCCAGGCGTTCGCCGCGGCGGATGTCGCGGTCGCCGGCCCAGTCCGGCCGCTCGCCGTCCAGCCACAGGCCCAGGCCGCGGGCCAGCGAGCCACCCGCCACCGAGGCCATGGCCTCGCCGTCGGGATGCGGCAGCGGCCGGGGGTCGAAGGTGCTGGCGGCGATCATCAGCTCCAGCGCCAGGTACAGCGGGCGGTCGGCGCCGCGGTCGAAGCCGCAAACATCGAGGATGCGGAAGGTTTCGGCGATGCTGGCGGCCTCGTTGCCGCCCACGGGGCCGGGCACGTCGCGGGTTTCGCGCTGGCGCAGGTCGTGGCAGGCGGCGAACAGCAGCAGGGCGAGCCAGTCGTCGGCCGGCGGCCCGCCCTCGCCCAAGCCCTCCAGCACGCGCAGCAGCCGCCGTTCGCCCAGCTCCAGCACGTGGTCTTCGTTGTGATACGCGTGCGGGTCGCTGCCGAAGTGCCCGTGGCGCAGGCCCAGGCGGGCCAGGCCCAGCAGGGTGGCATCGGTGAACCGCGGCGCCCCGGCGCCGGCGGTGATGCGCGCCACCACCGCGTCTATCCGCGCCGGGATGTCCGGCCGCTGCTGTGCGAGCAGTGAGCGGGCCGCGCTGGCGTCGGACAGCGCCAGCTCCGCGGCATCGGGTGGGTACAACGCGGAGTAACCAAAGATCAAAGCGGCTCCTGGAGGCGGCGCCCTGCCGCTGCCCGAAGTATACGCAGCGGCCCCGCGGGGACGGCCAGCCCCGGCTACACCGCCCCCAGCCTGGCCATGGAACACGGCGGCCCATCGCCGATGATGAAGTGATCGAGCAGCCGCACTTCCACCAGCGCCAGCGCCTGCTTGAGCCGGGCGGTGACGGCGCGGTCGGCGGCGCTGGGCTCGGCGCTGCCGCTGGGGTGGTTGTGGCCCAGGATCACCGCGGCGGCGTGGTGCGCCAGGCAGCGCTGAACCACTTCGCGCGGATGCACTTCGGCGCCGTCCAGCGTGCCGCGGAACAGCTCTTCGAAGGCGATGACCCGGTGCCGGGTGTCCAGGAACAGACAGGCGAACACTTCGTAAGGCAGCGCCCGCAGCCGGCGCGACAAGTATTCGCCGGCCCGGCCGGGCTCGGTGAGCGCCTCGCCGCGGGCCAGGCCCTGGGCCAGGTGGCGCGTGCCCAGCTCCAGCGCGCCGGCCAAGGCGCAGGCGCGGGCCGGGCCCACCCCCGGCAGCTGCGCCAGTTCGGCGGCGGGCATATCCAGCAACGCCCGCAGGTTTCCCGCCCGCATCAGCAGCTGGCGCCCGACCGCCACCGCGCTGCGCCCGCGGGTGCCCGACCCCAGGAAAACGGCGAGCAGTTCGGCGTCCGAAAGCCGCGCCGCACCTTGGGCCAGCAATTTCTCGCGGGGTCGTTCGCCTTCAGGCCAGTCGTGGATGTGCATGGCCACAGCCTGCGCCGGAAGCCTCCGCGACGGCGTCGGAGCCGATGGGCCCATCGGGTAAGCTAGGAGCGTTCACTGGGGTAGGGAAAACACAGGTGGCTGGACTGGACGGGCAACGCATCGTGCTGGGGGTCAGCGGCGGTATCGCGGCCTACAAGGCCGCCGAGCTGCTCCGGCAGCTGCAGCAGGCCGGTGCCCAAGTGCGGGTGGTGATGACGGCGTCGGCCCTGCATTTTGTTGGCGCGGCCACCTTCCAGGCGCTGTCGGCCCATCCGGTGCGCAGCTCGCTGTGGGACGCCGAAGCCGAAGCCGCCATGAGCCACATCGAGCTGGCGCGCTGGGCCACCCAGGTGCTGATTGCCCCGGCCACCGCCAACGTCATCGCGCGCTTGGCCCAGGGCCGCGCCAACGACCTGCTCAGTACCCTGTGCCTGGCCACCGAGGCGCCGCTTTCGCTGGCCCCGGCCATGAACCGGGTGATGTGGGCACATCCGGCCACCCAGGCCAACGTAGCCCTGCTGCAGTCCCGCGGCGTCCAGATCCTCGGGCCGGGCGAGGGCGACCAGGCCTGCGGCGAGGTGGGCGCCGGCCGCCTGCTGGAGCCCGAGCAGATCGTGGCCGCACTGGTCGCGGCCAACCTGCCGCAGCGCCTGGCTGGGCGACGCATCCTCATCAGCGCCGGCCCTACCTTCGAAGACATCGACCCGGTGCGCTTCATCGGCAACCGCAGCTCGGGAAAGATGGGTTTCGCCGCTGCCGCGGCTGCTCGCGCGCTGGGCGCCGAAGTCACCCTGATAGCCGGGCCGGTCAGCCTGCCCACGCCGGCCGGGGTGCGCCGCATCGACGTGCGCCGCGCTGCGCAGATGCGCGAGGCGGTGTTGGCCGAACTTCCGGGACAGGACGTTTACCTTGGAGCCGCCGCCGTCGCCGACTACATGCCCGCCGAAACTCTGCCGCAGAAAATCAAGAAATCAGGCGAGACCCTCAGCCTGGTGCTGGTGCGCACAGCCGACATCCTGGCCGAAGTGGCCGCGCACCCGCAGCGGCCCGCGCTGGTTGTGGGCTTCGCCGCTGAAACCCAGGACATGGAGGTCTATGCGCGCGACAAGCTGCACCGCAAGGGCCTGGACCTGATCGCCGCCAACGACGTCGGCCGGGCTGGCCAGGGCTTTGAGTGCGATGACAACGCGCTGTCGGTGTTCTGGCGCGATGGCCGCCGCGACATCCCGCACGGTTCCAAAGTGCGGGTGGCGCGCGACCTGATGGCGCTCGTGGCCGAGCATCTGGAGGCCCGGCGATGAACCACGAGATCGCGCTGCGCGTGCTCGACCCGCGCTTGGGCGCGCAGTTCCCGCTGCCCGAGTACGCCACGGCCCACTCGGCCGGCATGGATCTGCGGGCCATGGTGGACGCGCCAATCACGCTGGAGCCGGGTGAAGCGCAGCTGGTGCCCAGCGGCGTCGCCATCCACATCGGCAACCCCGGGCTGTGCGCGGTCATCCTTCCGCGCTCGGGCCTGGGCCACAAGCAGGGCTTGGTGATGGGCAACCTGGTGGGGCTGATAGACGCCGACTACCAAGGCCCCCTGATGATCAGCCTATGGAATCGCGGGCGGTTTCCGATCACCATCACGCCGGGGGACCGCGTGGCGCAGCTGGTGCTGCTGCCGGTGGCGCGGGCGGCGTTCAAACACGTTGAAGAATTCGAGCATAGCGCGCGCGGCGAGGGTGGCTTTGGCCACACCGGCGTGCGCTGAACGGGGCGGCCCAGGCCGGCTCCGTCACCAGGGGGTAGCATGAAACTGTCAGGCAGCAACGTTCGCGACATGATCAAGTCGGCCAAGCCCATCCAGCTGGTCGCCGTGGTGGCCCTGCTGGCCGCCGGCTGGTTCGCCTGGCAGTCTTGGCAGTCGTCGGCCGCCGAGGCCTTGGCCAACGAAGCCAGCCGCGTGCGTGCCGAGGTTGCCGGCCAAGTGGAGGAGCTGGCCCAGGCGGCCATTGATCGGCTCGAGGCCACCCGCACCCGCATCGCGCTCACCACGGCGCTCAAGCGCAAGGAACTTAAGACCGCTGAAGCGGTGGTCACCGACGGCTGGGACGGCATCGAGGCGGTGGAATGGCACGAGCCCGGCCTGAACGATGCCTATGCCGATGCCGAAGCCTTTGGCTACGGCAAGCTGGGCATCCTGGAAGCCGCGCTGCGCGAGAATGCAAGCCAAGCGGCCGTGGTGCGTGACAGCGGCAGCGCAAAGCTGGGTCTGGCCGCGCCGGTGCTGGAAGACGGGCGCGTGGTCACCTTGCTTTATGTGCGGCTGCCGCTGGAGGCGCTGACCGCGCCCTTGGCCGCCGCGTCCCTGCCCGGCGGCTACCTGGCGCTGCGCCAAGGCCGCTACACGGTGTCCCAAAACGGTGATGAGGCACTGGCCGGCGTGGCCGAGGTTGGCGCGATAGGCGTGGATGGCACCGCGCTGCGGGTAGTCGCGGCGGCGCCGATGAACCAGGTGGGCCTGGGAGCGATTACCAACGCGCTGCTGGCGACACTTTGCCTGCTGGTGGCCTTGGCGCTGTTTGCGATGCCAAGGTTGCGCGGGCTGCGCATCGAGCGCCGCGTGGACGAGGTGGCGGATGCACAGAATGAACCCACGTTCGCCGAACTGCAGGCTCGCAGCGAACTCGGGGCGCCACCCGCGCCTGCTTCGGCTGCGGTTGCGGTTTCCGCGGCGGCTGCGCCAGCAGCCAAGCGTGCCTTCCTGGAGCGCAGCATTTTCCGCGCGTACGACATCCGCGGTGTGGTCGGGAAAACGCTCGACGCCAACACCGCGCGCCTTATCGGCCAGGCCATCGGCACCGTGATGCACCTGCAGGACGCGCGAACCATCGTGGTGGGTCGGGATGGCCGGCTTTCCTCCCCGGAAATGGCCGCCGCACTGATCGAAGGCCTGCGCCAATCCGGGCGCGAAGTGATCGACATTGGCGCAGCGCCCACGCCCTTGGTCTATTTCGGCGCCTACCAGCTGCGCGCCGGATCCTGCGTGTCGGTCACCGGCAGCCACAATCCGCCCGACTACAACGGCTTCAAGATCGTCATCGAGGGCGAAACGCTGGCCGGTGCGGCCATCGAAAACCTCTACGAGCGCATCGCCGAAAACAAGCTGCACACGGCCGACGCCCCGGGCCCGCTGAGCAAGCGGGACATCACCGACGACTACATCCAGCGGATTGCCGGCGACATCCAGATTGAGCGCAAGCTCAAGGTGGTGGTGGACTGCGGCAGCGGCATCGCCGGGCTGATTGCACCGCGCCTGATGGAGGCCATCGGCGCCGAAGTGGAGCCGCTGTTCTGTGAGGTGGACGGGACCTTCCCGCACCATCACCCCGACCCCAGCGACCCCGTAAACCTGAAGGACCTGATCAACGTGGTGCAACGGGTGGACGCCGACCTGGGCCTGGCGTTCGATGGCGACGGCG
>JANORD010000061.1:0-6335 GCA_031415095.1 Lysobacteraceae bacterium | reverse complement strand
GGATTTCCCGTCCTTGGCTAGCCGTGCATGTGCACGTGCCATGACACTGATGCATCAACTGTGCCAACGCCGGTTAGGCCGGCACAGGCCGAAGTATAGGCAGTTAGTGGAACGGAACGGCAAGTGAATGCAGGCCACGCGCGCAAGTGACAATTTGGGTCAGATAGTGACCCAGCCCATTCCTTGCCTGGGGGGTGGCAGCGCGGGCTTGGGCTATCCTTCGGGCTTGTCAGCTATACGGAGCGGCCGAGCTTATGACGATAGGGCGGAATCTGGAGCGGTCACTGCTGTGGCTTTTCGTGGCCTCCGGCTTTGCTGGCCTGATTTATCAGGCCATCTGGTCGCACTACTTGGGGCTCAGTTTGGGCCATGCCGCGTACGCCCAGTCCTTGGTTCTGGCCATCTTCATGGGCGGGATGGCGCTGGGGGCCTGGCTGGTCAGCCGTTATGGCACCGGATGGCGTCGCCTGATCCTGGCCTATGCGGTGGTGGAAGTGGCCATTGGATTGGCCGGCTTGGCGTTCCACCCCTTGTTTCTTGGTTACACCGGCTTTTCGCAGGACACCGTGTACCCGGCCCTCAACTCCGTAGGGGGGGTGCGCGCCTGGCAGTGGGGAAGCGCGGCGCTGTTGATTGCTCCGCAGAGCATCCTGCTGGGCATGACTTTTCCGCTGATGAGCGGCGGTTATCTGCGCATTGCACCCCGCGAGGACGGCGAAATCCTCGGCGGGCTGTACTTCAGCAACAGCATTGGCGCCGCGATGGGCGCGTTGGCGGCCACTTTCGTGCTGCTTCCCTGGATAGGCATGCCGGGCGCCATGCTGGTGGCGGGCGGCATCAATATTCTGGTCGGCCTAGCGGCGTGGGGCTTGTCGCGTCAGGCCGATGTTCAGGGCGCCCCGACCACGCCACGTCCGGCTGACTCGGCAGCCGTCGCGCCTCCGGCCGACCGAGGCTTTTACCGGGTGGTGCTGCTGGCCGCGGGCATCACCGGCGCCAGTTCGTTTGTGTACGAGATCGGCTGGGTGCGCCTGCTCAACCAAGCGCTGGGCACCACGGTGCATTCCTTCGAGTTGATGCTTTCGGCCTTCATCCTGGGCCTGGCCTTTGGTGGGCTGTGGATTCGCAAGCGCAGTGCGCACCTGCGCGATGCCGTGGCTTACGCAGGTTATGCCCAGGTTTTCATGGGCATCGCCGCGCTGGTTTCCATTCCGGTGTTCAGCCAGAGCTTCCGCTGGGTGGGCGCCATGATGGCGGCGTTGCCCAAGACCGACGGTGGCTATGTGCTCTTTAGCCTGGGCAGCGGGGCTATCGCGCTTCTGGTGATGTTTCCTGCGGCGTTCTTCGCTGGCATGACCCTGCCGCTTTTCACCATGGCCTTGCTGCGCCGTGGCTGGGGAGAGTCGAGCATCGGGCGGGTTTACGCCGCCAATACGCTGGGCGCCATCGTAGGCGTGGTGCTTGCCGTGCACGTGCTGATTCCGGCGCTGGGCCTGCGCCTCGCAGTCACCTTGGCCGCCGTTGCTGACATTGTGCTGGGTGTGGTCCTGCTTCGGCTCTATGGCCAGCACGTGTCGCGGCGCGGATATCTCGCGGTCTCGGCGGCGGCTTTCGTGGTCCTTGCAGGCAGCCTTCTTGGCGGCAAGCTTGACCCCCGTGCCTTGGCCTCAGGCGTATTTCGCACTGGCGACAGCCGTCTGGATGAGTCCGCCGTGGTGCATTTCCTGCGTGATGGAAAAACGGCCACCATTTCCGTGATGAGCAATGGCAGCAATGCCTCCATCGCCACCAACGGCAAGCTGGACGCCTCGCTGGAGATGGACCCGGCACGCCCCGCGCCCCCAGACGAAATCACCATGCTGATGGCCGCTGCGCTGCCCTTGGCCATCCACCCGGCACCGCGTGACGTGGCCATCATTGGTTGGGGCTCGGGCCTCACCACCCACACCATGCTGGGCAGCCAGGTTCCGCAGCGTGTCGAGACCATTGAAATTGAACGGGCCATGTATGACGGCGCGAGACTGTTTGATGATCGCGTGGCGCGAGCCTATGACGATCCGCGTTCGGGCATCCATATTGACGATGCCCGCACCTATTTTTCGACGGGCAAGAAGCGCTTCGACGTCATTATCTCCGAGCCTTCCAACCCCTGGGTCAGCGGCGTCAGCTCGCTGTTCACCAAGCAGTTCTACCGCTTCCTTGGGCGCCACATGAATGAGGGCGGCGTGGTGGTGCAGTGGCTGCAGTCCTACGAACTCAACGACAAACTTTTGGCCACCATGCTCGCGGCGCTCCAGGAAGAGTTTCCCTACATTGATGTTTACCTGACCAACACGGCCGACCTGTTGTTCGTATCCAGCCACCAGCCGCTTCCCGCCTTGGACGCTTCCGCGTTGGGATCGCCGGTGCTTGAGGCAGAACTGCGTCGGGTTGGGTTGGCATCCAACGCTGACTACGCAGTTCGCCGGGTTGGCTCCCAGCGGCTGGTGCGGACACTGGTGCGGCTGGCTGGCGCAGAGCCTCACTCCGACTTCTATCCGGTGGTGGCGCTCGAGGCGCCGCGGGCCCGTTTTGTTGGCGACGCCGCCTGGCGGCTGCATTTGCTGCTGGAGCTGGGCATGCCGGTGCTGGAGCTCACCGATGGCCGGCTCCCGGTTCCCGCGCAGCAGCCGGTGCTCAACGCGGCTGGCGGCAACGGGCCGAATCTGCATTGGGTCGCGCTGGGCGTGCGCGCGGCCTTGGCCAGCAAGGACGATTCAGTGCTTGCTGCGGGCGCCCCCGCCTTGGTTGCGCAAGCCATCCGCCTGCGCACCGCCTCGGCAGCCCCAGTCGCGGATGTAAACACCTGGCTGGCGGACGCCAGCGTGCTTGCCGAGCGATCCATGTCCAGATTGGAGCCCGCGGACCATGCCGGCCTTTGGGTGTCGCCAAACTGGATAGATGGCAGTGAGCAGCCCGAGGTGTTGCAGCGCGTTCTGGCAGCGTATGACGCCGCGGCCCGACGGGACGCCGAGGCCATGCGAACCACTGGCACGCAGGCGCTTGAAGCTCTGGACGCCGATGCGCCGCCGCTGGTTCGCGAGCACATGCTGATGATTGCGATTTTGGGTGCGGCCACGTTGGACGGTCAGGCCGGCGTGCTCGAAATCGAGCGCAGGTTGGGGCGAGGCGTCACACCGAGGAACGACTACGGCTTTGCCCGCGCCTTCCTGCTGGCGTGGGTTGACGGGCCGGACGCGTGAAGCGTCCGCCTACTCCATCCCCAACTTCTTCAACTTGTACCTAAGCGCCCGAAACGTAATCCCCAGCTGCACCGCCGTCTTCGTCTTGTTATAGCGATTCGCTTCCAGGGCTTTCTGGATGGTGTCGCGCTCCATCTGCTCGATGGCCTCGGGCAGGGCGGTGCCGTCGGGGCCCTTCGCGGCGGCGGGCATGCCGCGCAGGGGTACGTCGGCCTCCTGGCCCACCAGGCTGTCCACCTGCGGCAGGTACAGGTCGTCCACTTGGATGTGGGCGCCTTCGCACAGCGCCACGGCGCGCTCCAGGATGTTTTCCAGCTCGCGCACGTTGCCGGGGAACGGATACGCGGCCAGCGCGGCCTGCGCGTCTTCGGACAGCGCGGGCAGGGCGTCGGCCTGCTCGCCGGCCAGCCGCGCCAGGATGGCAGCGGAAATCACCGGGATGTCGTCGCTGCGCTGGCGCAGCGGCGGCACGGCGAGTTCTATCACGTTGATGCGGTAGTAGAGGTCATGGCGGAACTTGCCCTCCTCCACCAGCTTGGCCAGGTTCTTGTGGGTGGCCGACAGGATGCGCACGTCCACCGGCAGCTCGGCCGGCGCGCCCACGGGGCGCACCGTTTTTTCCTGGATCACGCGCAGCAGCTTCACCTGCAAGTGCAGGGGCAGTTCGGCCACTTCGTCCAGGAACAGGGTGCCGCCGTTGGCCGCCTGGAACAGGCCTTCTTTGTCGGCGTGTGCGCCGGTGAAGCTGCCCTTCTTGTGGCCGAACAGCTCGCTCTCCATCAGCTCGGACGGGATGGCGCCGCAGTTCACGGGCACGAAGGTGCCGGCTGCGCGCGAGCCCTGTTCGTGGATGAGCTTGGCCACCAGCTCCTTGCCCACGCCCGACTCGCCGCTGATGTACACCGGGGCTTGGCTGCGGGCGACGCGGCCGATGGTTTGTCGCAGCTGCTGCATGCGCGGGGAGTCGCCAATCAGGCGGGCGCTGGCGGGGCTGGCGCTGCGGCGCTGCTCGTTGAGGTCCAGCGCGTGCTGCACCAGCCGGCGCAGCACGCTCAGGTCCACGGGTTTGGTGACGAAATCGAAGGCGCCGCTCTTGAGCGCATCCACCGCCGCCTCGACGTTGCCGAAGGCGGTGATCATGGCCACCGGCGTGTCCGGATACTTCTGCGCGATGTGCTTGATCAGGTCCTGGCCCGAGCCGTCGGGCAGGCGCATGTCGGTGAGGCACAGGTCGTACTCGCCCTGCGCCAGCTGGGCGCGGGCGCTGGTGAGGTCGGCGGCGGTGTCCACCCGCAGGCCCATGCGGCCCAGGGTGAGCACGAGCAGTTCGCGGATGTCCCGTTCGTCGTCGACAACTAGCGCGCTGCGGGGGGTGGCCATGCGGTACCGAGGGGACGTGAAAACCCCTACACCTTAGCCGAAGCGGCGGGTCTCAGGCCAGATTGAGCCGGCCCGAGGGGGCCTCGTCGCGCATCAGGGTGAGCCCCGGCGGCAGGATGATCCGGAAGCAGCTGCCGCCGCCCGCAAGGGCCTGGTAGGTGAGGGTGCACTGGTTGGCTTCGCACAGCTGCTGGGCGATGTAGAGGCCCAGGCCGGTGCCGTGTTCGCTGGTGGTGTAGAACGGGGTGAATATCCGATCCACCACGGTGGCCGGGATGCCGGGCCCGCGGTCCAGCACGTTTAGCTCGGGCGGATCGCCCAGAGGGGCGCTGCGCACGGCCACGGTCACCTTGGCCGGCTCGCCGGGCAGGCGGCCGTAGGTGAGCGCGTTCTGCACCAGGATGGTGAGCACTTGGTGCAGGTGGCGCGGGTCGGCCATGGCCAGGGTGCTGCGCTCGCTCACGGCCTGCAGGATGTCGGTTTCCAGCGGGTGGCTGGCGCGGTATTCGTCCACGAACTTGCGCGCGAACTGGCTGATGTCCACGGTCTCGGGCTGCGAGCGCTCGCGCCGGGCCAGGCCCAGGATGTCCTGCACGATGCCGTTCATGCGCTGGCACTGGGTGTGGATGATTTCCAGCAGGCGGCGGTCGGCTTCGGGCAACTCGGTGGTTTCTTCCAGCAGCTGTACCGAATAGCTGATGGCGGCCAGCGGGTTGCGGATTTCGTGGGCGATGCTGGCCGACAGCCGGCCCAGGGTGGCCAGGGTCAGCTCCTCGGCGCGGTCGGAATAGATGCGGCTGTCGTCCAGGAAGATGAGGAACAGGTTGTCGGTGAGGCTGAGCGAGACGAAGCGCGGCAGCACTTCGGGCGAGCCATCGCCAAGGGTCATGGCCTTGGGGATGTCGCCGCGGCCCTGGCGCCAGAGCAGCAGGGCGCGGTGCAGGGGGCCGGCAATGTCGTCGAGCTGGCGGCGGTCGGGCGAGGGCTTGCCCAGCAGGGCCCACGCGGCCTCGTTGCACACTTTCACCCGGTGCTCGCCGTCCACCACCAGGATGCCGGTGCGCATGCGCCGGATCACCAGTTCGTTGATCTCGGCCTGGTTGGCCAGCTCCTCACCGCGTTTTTCAGCCAGCGCCTGGGACTCGATCACCTGGCGGCTGAGCAGTTCGCACAGCACGGCAGTGGCGAGGTAGGTGACGCTGAACATCACCGACTCGGCCATGGGCCGGGCGTTGGCCACGTCGAACGTGCGCAGGTACAGGCTGTCGCCCAGCACCACAAAGGCCGCGGCGGTGGCGAAGCCGAGGCCCGCGCGCTGGGGCAGGATCAGGGCGCCGGCGCCCACGTTGAACAGCAGCAGCAGCGCGATGCCGCCCTGGCCGCCGCTGGTGGTGGCCAGGGTGCCGGCGGCCACCAACAGATCTATCGCGAGGCCAATAGCGGCCTGCCGCGGCGCCGGAATGTGGCTGCGGTGGCTGGCCAGCAGCAGCGCCACCGACGCCACCAGGTACAGCACCACGAGGGTCTTGAGCGCGCCGGGCTCGCGGATTTCCAGCAGGTACTCGCCCGCGGGGCTGAACGCCACCAGGGCAAGCAGGGCCGCTTCCAGCATCCGGTAGAGCGTGAAGA
This sequence comes from Lysobacteraceae bacterium, assembly GCA_031415095.1. Lineage (GTDB taxonomy): Bacteria > Pseudomonadota > Gammaproteobacteria > Xanthomonadales > Xanthomonadaceae > Arenimonas. The sequence continues at coordinate 84 of JANORD010000061.1, read as the reverse complement.
AGTAGAGCTCACGGCGCTGCGGGGCGGTGGTCTGCGGTTTGCGGGGTTTGCGCGGCATGCGGGGGAGTATGCCACTCGGGCTTT
>JANORD010000060.1:0-2951 GCA_031415095.1 Lysobacteraceae bacterium | reverse complement strand
GCGCGATTCAATCGTGATCGCGCCTAAAGGCGCTCCTACAGGGCGCTCCTACAGGGCGCTCCTACAGGGCGCTCCTACCGGGACAACTCGGTCCGCAGCTGGCGGATCGTAGCGGCATAGTCAGGGCTGCCGAATATCGCCGACCCCGCCACGAACACGTCGGCACCCGCCTCCGCCGCCTGACGGATGTTGTCGGGCTTGATTCCCCCATCGACTTCCAGACGCACCGGCCTGCCCAGCTTGCTGATGCGCTCGCGGATCGCCTTGAGCTTGGGGAGACTCCCCGGAATAAACGCCTGGCCACCAAACCCGGGGTTGACGGACATCACGAGCACCAGATCCAGATCAGGCAGGGTGAAGTCCAGGCAATCCAGTGGCGTGGCCGGGTTCAGCACGAGGCCCGGACTGCAGCCGAGTTCACGGATGAGCCGGATCGTGCGGTCCACGTGCTGGCTCGCTTCGGGGTGAAAGCTGATCCAGCTGGCGCCGGCTCCGGCAAAGGCGCGGGCCAATTCATCGACCGGTTTGACCATAAGGTGCACATCAATGGGCGCCTTGATGCCCCGCTTGCGCAACGCTGCGCACACCAGCGGCCCGATCGTGAGTGCCGGCACGTAGTGATTGTCCATCACATCGAAGTGAATGACGTCGGCACCGGCGGCGAGCACGGCCTCGACCTCTTCGCCCAGTCGGGCAAAGTCGGCAGACAGGATCGAGGGGGCTATCAGTCGGGTTTGCATCGGAAAAATATAGCACGGGCCTGATAGCCCCGCTGCCGCACAGCCACCTACTTCATCCCACGCTGTGCACGGATCAGCTCATAGGCGGCGCGGATCTCGTGGGTACGCTCCTCGGCAGCTTCGAGCATCGATTCGGGCAGACCGCGGGCCGCCTGCTTGTCCGGGTGATGCTGATTCATGAGGCGCCGATAGGCCGTCTTCACCTCTGCGTCCGTCGCCGCCGCCTCAATACCGAGGGCGCGGTAGGCGCCGCCGAGCGTCTGTCCGGGGGACGCAACGGGCCGCTGATGCCGGAAGGACCGGCGGGCCCGAAGTATCGATTCCAGGCGGGCCAGGTCCATGCGCCCCACGCCGAGAGTGTCTCCCATGGACAGCAGCAGGGCGCGCTCTGCGCCACTGATCGCTGGCTTGCCCAGCAGGAAATCCATCTGGATCTCGAGAAAGGTCCGCAGCAGCTCGGGTTGACCCCGGCAGGCCTGACGAAGCAGCCGCACACGATCACGCAGGGGAAAGTCCGCCTGCTTGCCTTCGGTGAAGCACTCGATGGCCCGCCGGACGGCCTCGGGCCGCAGGCGTAATTCGGTCATCAGGGTGCGGGCAGCCTCGATCTCCGCCTCGGAAACGCGGCCATCTGCCTTGGCCAGCGCACCGAGGCCGTAGAAGGCTGTCTGGAAGAAGAGCCTCTGACGGTCCTCGTCGGAGTAGGTGTCGCCACCAACCGGATCCCTGGGGCTGTCATAGCCCAGGAAGCCGACGCGGGCCGCCCCCCGATCAAACTGATGACCCAGGGCGCTGCCGATGAGGGCGCCCACCGGCCCACCGACAATCAGGCCCAGGATGCCGCCGCCGACTTTGCCAATCCATGCCATCCGTGATCTCTGGGTAGCTGCGTTGCTTGGGTAGGGGGCAAGCGCGGACTGCGCTGCTAGAATCACGGCGATGACCCGGAGCATCGCCCCTGCCGCACTCTACGAATCCAGATTGACAGCCCTCACCCGGCTCAGTCAAGGCAAGGTCCGTGACATCTACGCGGTGGACGACCGGCACCTGCTGATCATCACGACAGACCGGCTCTCCGCCTTCGACGTGGTCCTGCCCGATCCGATTCCGGGCAAGGGAGAGGTGCTTACTCAGCTATCCAACTTCTGGTTCGGCCGAACGGCAGGCATCGTCCGCAATCACCTGGCTGACCTGCCGCTGGCATCGATCATCAAGGATCCGGTGGAACGGGCGACGGTGGCGTCCCGGGCTACTGTAGTGCGGCGGCTGAAGCCGCTGCCGATCGAGGCCGTGGTTCGGGGCTACCTCATCGGCTCGGGCTACAAGGATTACCAGGCGACGGGGGCCGTGTGCGGCATCCCACTGCCAGCCGGCCTGCCCCTGGCGGCACCGCTCCCGGAGCCGCTGTTCACGCCAGCCACCAAGGCAGCGCTCGGTGATCACGACGAGAACATCAGTTTCGCGGAGTGCGAAAAGCTCCTGGGTGCCGATCTGGCCCGCCAGGTCCGGACCCTGGCGATCCGGGTCTATACTAAAAAAACCGCCTACGCCCGCAGCCGCGGCATCATCATCGCCGACACGAAATTCGAGTTCGGCCTGGATGACAAGGGCGCGCTCTATCTGATCGACGAGGTCATGACCCCCGACTCCTCCCGCTTCTGGCCAGCGGCGGAGTACCGCTCCGGTATCAGCCCCCCGAGCTATGACAAGCAGTTCGTCAGGGACTACCTGGAAACGCTCGACTGGAACAAGAAAGCACCGGGACCAAAGCTCCCGCCCGACGTGATCCGCCGGACCACGGAGAAGTATCGGCAGGCGCTGGAGTTGTTGACTGGCTAGGCCTGTCGAGGGGGACGACAGGCGGGGATTCGACTTGGCTCGCGGACCTTGGCACGATGAGCCAATGGCTGTTTCCCGCCTTGGCCGACAGATTGCGGAAGTGCTACTCGGCCTGAACCGAATCGGGGTTTCCTGCGCGCTGATCGGCGGGTTGGCCCTGGCGTCGCACAAGGTTATCCGTGCGACGCAGGATATTGACCTCTTGGCTGATGCAGAGCGCGCGGAAGCAATTGATAGTGAGCTCCAAAGGCTCGGTTATCACTGCATCCACCGTAGTGCTGACGCCGGCAACTACGTGCGGGGAGACGAGCGTGTCGACTTGCTATACGCAAGTCGACCTATCGCCCGTCGGTTGCTTGCCTCCGCCATGGA
>JANORD010000059.1:0-4140 GCA_031415095.1 Lysobacteraceae bacterium | reverse complement strand
AAACTGCGCCAGGTGGAGGATCTGAAGGCCTACATCGTGGCCAACAAGGCCAGCACCGTCGTGGTGCGCTGACGGCCCAGGCGGAGTAGGCGCGGCGCCAGCGCGCCGTCCTCGCGTCCTCAGTCCAGGCGGCTATTCAGGGCTCTTGTAGCGATCGGCCATGAACGAGTAGTAGATATACCCGAAGCGGCCATACCAATCGCGCTCGCCGAAGTGTTCGTCTTCGCATTCGCCCAAGTCCTTCAGCGACGCCTCCAGGCCCGCCAGCCACTCTTCGTACTTGCCCTGGTAAGTCGCGCGAATCTTGTTCATCGCCTTCTCGATCTCGGGCTTGGCGTCCAGCGACCACGCCAACCCGCCCACGTCCATGGCCGCCGAAGCGGTGTCCCCAAAAGCAATGCGGGTCTTGGCGTACTGCAACGTGCTGTGGGTGATCCGGTAGCCCTTGTCGAACGAGAATCGATAGAAGTTGATGTCGTCCACCGCCGCCTGGTAGCAGGCATTGCACTCCTCGGATTCGGCGCAGGCCGAGGGGATCTGCGGCGAATCGGGCGAATCCAGATCGGGGTCGAACTCGAGGTCTTCGGCGGCCAGGATATCGGCGTCGGAGGTCATGGCGTCCCAGGATTCGTAGGTTTCCCAAAGGCCCTTGCCCAGCGCCGTGCCTTTGGCCACGCCATCCTCGGCGGCGCTACGCGCGTCGGAGTCCCGCTTGGCCTCGGCCTCGTCCATCTCACGGTCGGTGGGAATGCTGGCGCGGGGTGCGGCCGCTTGGGCGGACGCCACGGCGAGCGCCAGCAGGGAAATCGCGGCGGCATGCTTCAAGACTGTGGCTCTCATTCCTCCTCCCCCTTCTTACGAAGCACAATCACGGCCAGCAGTGCCGCGATGATCGCCAACAGCCCCAGGCCCAGCCACACCGGCCAACCCAGCCCAGCCGACGCCACCGGCGCTGCCTTGCCGCCCAAGGTGTCGTCTTCATTCCACTGCGATTTTGGCACCACCACCGAACGCATCGGCCGCCGGACCTCATCGCCCACCCACACCGCCAGGCGGTAGGGCTTGCCGGCGTCGGCACCCGAGACCGCCACGCCAAACTCGCCCTGGGTGCGGAAGGTCACCTGCGCGCGCCCGGCGCCACCGGTGGTCAGATCGTGCACGGGCTCGGACCACTTGGATTTGCTAACGCGCAGCTGCAGATCATCGCCTGGTTCCACCGCCTCAAGCGTCACTCGCACCGGCTGGGTCACCAGCACGTTGGTGACGAGGTAGCGGCGCTCCTGCGGACCCGTGCGCGCCTCGACGAAGGCGATGCGGCCGTTGTCCACGCCGTCCATCTTCTTGAGCGCCAGTTTCTTCACCGGCGGCGCCTTGTCCGCGGCCAGCGGAACGCCGGTGGCCAGCAGCGCCAGCAATCCGATTGAAAAAATCCACTTCACGCGACTCATCCGGCGTCCCCCTCCAGGTCCAGCACCCTGAACTCCACGCGTCGATTGAGCGCGCGGCCCTCCTCCGTATCATTGCCCGCCGCCGGCGAAGTTTCGCCGAAGCCGCGCGACTCGACCCGGGCCGCTGGAATCGTCGCGGCGGCCAGGTAGGCGGAAACCGCCTTCGCCCGCGCGCTCGACAGGGCCACGTTGGCCGCGTCCGTCCCAACCGAATCGGTATGCGCCTCGATGCGGATACGCAGGCCGGGCGTGTCCTGCATCAAGGCCACCAAGCGGTCGAGTTCGGCGGTGGATTCGGGCAACAGCTCGGCCTTGTTGAAGTCGAAGAACAAATTGTTCAGGCGAATGCGGCTGCCCTCCTCCAGCGGCACCAGCAGCAGGTCGCGTCGATAGCGCGCGCCTGCCTTGGCGGCCCGCAGGTCGATGCGGTCGGAGACGGACACGTAGCCCTTGGCCGAAGCGCGGAACCCGTAGTCCTCGCCAATGGGCAGCGCGATCTGGTACTCGCCGGTCTGCAGGTTGGCGGCGGCGCGCCCCAGCGGGCGGCCATCGCGCAGCCGTTCATAGAAGATGCCTGCCGCCACGGGCGCTCCGGCCGGGTCCTGCACCTTGCCATGCACGAATGCCACCGGCTCCGGCCGCAGTTCGGCCGGCAGCGCGAATTCCCAGATGTCCTCGTCGCCCTGGGCGTTGGCGATGGACTGGTAGGCGAACAGCCCGGTCGCATCCATGGTGATGGTGACGTCGTCACGCGGGGTGTTGATGTCGGGCCCCAGGTTGCGCGGCGGCGACCAGCGCTGCCAGCTCTCATCCAGGCGGCGGGTGACGTACAGGTCCAGGCCCCCCAGCCCGCCGGGCCGATCGCTGGCGAAGTAAAGCGTCTTGCCGTCGGCCGCCAGCGTGGGGTCGATGTCGTTGGCAGCGGTATTAACGCCCTTGCCCAGGCTCACGGGCTGCGAAAACGTGCGCTCGCCCGTCGCCTTGGCCAAATAGAGGTCGCGCTGACCCTGGCCGCCGGGACGCTGCAGGTCCAGCACCACGCCGCGAAGGCTGGGCAGCAGCGCCGCGCTGGTGCGCGCTGCGCTGGTTCCGGACTCGGCGATGTCCATCCGCTTGGGCGGCTCCCAGCCGGTGCCGCGGCGCTGGGTGAGCCAATAGGGCGTGCAGCCGACTTTCTGCGCCGCGCCGATTCTGATCGGCATCAGGCACTCCGGTCGGTCGTCCTTGAATTGGCCAAACAGGGCGAGCGTGTTGTTGTCGGGCAGCACGGCGATGACGGCGGTGGACAGCGGCCCTACGCTGCGCAGCGCCATGGGCACGGCCTTGCCCCAATCGCCGTTGGCTTGCCGCCGGGCGACGAACACGCGCTGGGGTGTGTCCCGCGGCCCCAGCGCGCTGGTTTCGACTTCGCGCGCCTTGGCTCCCGCGGTTTCGCAGGATTTACGCAGGTCAGCCAGCAAGTCCTCGGGCATGGTCCCGGCCGGCAGCTTGGCCAAGGCCTCCACCTGCTGGCAGGCGGCATCCGCGCTCTGGGTGCGCGCCTTCACCGCCTTAGTCTCGGCGCCAGTCAAGGGCTCGTCTTCGCGCAGCAGGTAAAGCAGGGTGCCGTCGGGACTGGGCAGGGCGAGCAGCTCGCGCGCGCCGGTGTTGATGTTCGGGCCGAGTTTGCGCTTCTCCAGCGCGGAGGCATCGGCCGATGACGCTGAGACGATTAGGATCGCGGCCGTCGCGCATAGCGCCCACAGCCGGCAGGATGCCGAAGGACCACTTTGCTTCGCTGCAAGTGCAGACACGGCGGCTCCCGGGGTCATCGGCCGCGAGCGCGTTGATGCGCACCTGCAGCCGCTGGGCCAAGACTACGCCCGATGCCCCGCCGCGGGTTACTGGCCGACTCAGCCGGCCGCGCGCGCCGCGATTGCCCGTGCAAACGACTGCGTGCTGCCGCTACCGCCGAGGTCCGGGGTCAGCTCGTCCTTGGCCTGCATCGTGTCCACGATCGCCTGCCGCAGGCGGCGCGCTGGCTCATTCCTGCCCATGTGCTCGAGCATCTGCACCGCGCCCAGCAGCAGGGCCACCGGGTTGGCCACACCCTTGCCGGCGAGGTCCGGGGCAGAGCCGTGAACGGCCTCGAAGATCGCCGCTTCGGTGCCGATGTTGGCGCCTGGGGCCAGGCCCAGGCCACCCACCAGGCCGGCGCACAGGTCCGACAGGATGTCGCCGAACAGATTGGTGGTCACGATCACGTCGAACTGCTCGGGCCTCATCACCAGCTGCATGCAGGTGTTGTCGACGATCATGTCGTTGCACTGGATGTCGGGATACTCGGCGGCCACGGTGCGGGCGACCCGAAGGAACAGCCCCGAGGTGGACTTGAGGATGTTGGCCTTGTGCACCACGGTGACTTTCTTGCGCCCTACCCGGCGGGCCAGCTCGAACGCGTAGCGCACGATGCGCTCGGAGCCGCGACGGGTGACACGCTGGGTCAGGGTGGCGGTTTCGCCATCGGCGGTGAGGTTCTGGCCCTCGCCGATGTAGGCGCCCTCGGTGTTTTCGCGAACCGTGATCAGGTCGATGTTCTCGTAGCGCGACTTGGTGTTGGGGAAACTCACGGCCGGGCGCACGTTCGCGTACAGGTCGAAGCGCTTGCGCAGCTCCACGTTGATCGAACTGAAGCCCTCGCCCACCGGCGTGG
>JANORD010000058.1:0-4288 GCA_031415095.1 Lysobacteraceae bacterium | reverse complement strand
GCCGGCGCCGTTTCCATGCTGGCCGTGCGCGGCGCGCCCAAGCGCGTGTTCAACGTACACATGGACACCGTGCCCAGCTCGCCGGCCTGGAGCGCCGACCCGCACGTGCTGCGCGTCACCGCTGACCGCGCCATCGCGCTGGGTGCCTGCGACATCAAGGGCGCCGCGGCGTGCCTGGTGGCCGCCGCACGGGTGACCACGGGCGACGCGGCCTTCCTGTTCACCACCGACGAGGAGGCTAACGACGCGCGCTGCATCGCGGCGTTCCTGGCCAGCAAGCACGGCTTCGAGGAAGCTATTGTCGCCGAGCCGACGATGGGCGAGGCGGTGCTGGCGCACCGCGGCATCAGCTCAGTGATGATGAAGTTCCGGGGCCAAGCCGGTCATTCTTCGGGCCAGCAGGCGCGCGATGAAAGTGCGCTGCACGCCGCCATCCGCTGGGGCGGCCGGGCCATGGATTTCGTGGAGGCGCAGGATCACCTGCGCTTCGGCGGCCTAACCGGCCTGCGCTTCAACATCGGGCGGGTGGAGGGCGGCATCAAGGCCAACATGATCGCGCCCAGCGCCGAGCTGCGCTTCGGCTTCCGGCCGCTGCCGTCGCAGTCGCCGGCCGCGCTGCACGAACAGCTGCGCAGCTTCGCGCCGGCCGGCATGCTGGAAATCTACGAGGAAACCTTCAGCGGCCCCTCGTTGCCCTCGGGCGACGTGGCGCGCGCCGAGGAGCGCCGGCTCGCCGCGCGCGACCTGGCCGACGAACTGGGCCTGCCCATCGGCAACGCCGTGGATTTCTGGACCGAAGCCTCGCTGTTCTCCCAGGCCGGTATGACCGCCTTCGTCTTCGGCCCGGGCCACATCGCCCAAGCCCACACCGCTGACGAATGGGTCGCGCTCGACCAGCTCGCCGCCGTCACCACCCACTACCAACGCCTGCTGGACTCACGCTCACCATGACCGAGATGCGAACCACAATCGTACGGCTGCTGTCCAACATGGGCAGCGCGAAGGAAATCCAGCAGTACCTCAAGCGCTTCAGCCAGCTCGACGCCGCGCGCTTCGCGGTGGTGAAGGTGGGTGGCGCCATCCTGCGCGACGACTTGGACGCGCTGGTGTCGTCGCTGTCCTTCCTGCAGCAGGTTGGCCTGACGCCGATCGTGATCCACGGCGCCGGGCCGCAGCTGGACGAGCGCATGAAGGCCGCGAAGATCGAGAAGAAGACCGTGGATGGCCTGCGCGTCACCGACGCGGCCGGCCTGGCCATCGTCCGCCAGGTGTCGCAGCAGGAGAACCTCCGGCTGGTGGAGGCGCTGCAGGCCCAAGGCGTGCGCGCCACCTCCATCACTTCGGGCGTGTTCGAGTGCGATTTCCTGAACAAGCGAAAGTACGGGCTGGTGGGCAAAGTGGACGCCGTGCACGTGGCCAGCATCCAGGCCGCCATCAAGGTGGGCTCGATCCCGGTGATTGCCTCCCTGGGCGAAACCGCCGGTGGCCAGATCCTCAACGTCAACGCCGACTGGGCCGCCAATGAGCTGGTGAAAACCCTGCAGCCCTACAAGATCATCTTCCTCACCGGCACCGGCGGCCTGCTGGACGGCGAAGGCGAGGTGATCGATTCGATCAACCTGAGCACCGAGTACGCCGAGTTGCTGCGCCAGCCGTGGCTGCACTCCGGGATGCGGGTGAAGATCGAACAGATCCACGACCTGCTGATGGAGCTGCCGCCTTCGAGCTCGGTGTCCATCACGCGGCCCGACCAGCTGGCGAAGGAACTGTTCACCCACCGCGGCTCGGGCACCCTGGTGCGGCGCGGTGAGAAGGTGCTCACCGTCACGTCGTGGAAGAAGCTTGACCTCAAGCGGCTCAAGACCCTGATCGAGTCGGGCTTCGGACGGAAGCTGGCGCCGGGCTATTTCGAGAAAACCAACCTCTACAAGGCCTACGTGAGCGAGCACTACCGCGCCGCGCTGATTATCACGCTCGAGGACGGGATTCCCCACCTGGACAAGTTCGCGGTGAGCGACGATGCCCAGGGCGAGGGCCTGGGTCGCGCCGCCTGGCAGGTGATGCGCAGCGAGTTGAACCAGCTGTTCTGGCGCGCCCGCGCCGGCAATCCGGCGAATGATTTCTACTTCGACGAAGCCGACGGCTGCCTTAAGGGCGAAAAGTGGAACGTGTTTTGGTACGGCCTGGAAGGCTGGGAGCAGATCCGTTACGCGGTGGAACACTGCCTGACCCGCCCGGCCACGCTGAAGGACTGACGATGAACGCCTGGGCCCAGCAACCCACGCTCAGCGGCGAGCACGTCACGCTCGAGCCGCTGCAGGCCGGCGACGGCGATGCGCTGGTGCGTGCGGCCGCCGACGGCGAGCTCTGGAAGCTCTGGTACACGTCGGTGCCGGGTCCCAACACCGTCGGCGACTACATCGCCCGCGCACTCGCCGAGCGCGAGGCCGGCACGGCGATGCCGTTCCTGGTGCGCGATGCCTCCGGCCAGGCCGTCGGCAGCACGCGCTATTTCCGCATGGAGCCCGAGGTGCCGCGGCTGGAAATTGGCTTCACGTGGTACGCGCAACGGGCCCAGCGCACGCCGCTGAACACCCAGGCCAAGCGCCTGCTGCTGGGGCATGCGTTCGAAGTGATGGGCTGCGCCGCGGTGGAGTTCCGCACGCACAGCTTCAACCACGCCTCCCGCGCCGCCATCGAGCGGCTGGGCGCGCACTACGACGGCACCCTGCGGCGGCAGATGCGGATGGCCGACGGGCACCTGCGCGACACTCGCGTCTATTCCATCGTGGACAGCGAGTGGCCGACCGTTCGCGCCCATCTTGATTTCAGCCTCGCGCGCGGGGCGCGGCCGTGAGCGCGGCGCTGCGCATCGGGCTGGTAGGGGCCCGCGGCTACGTGGGGTCTGAACTGATCCGCCTGGTTGCGGGCCATCCGCGCTTTGAACTCGGCTTCGTGTCCTCGCGTGAGCGTGCCGGCCAGCGGCTGGCGGACCACGAGCCTTCCGTGGCGGGTGACTTGCGCTACGTGACCCTGGACGCCGCGCAGGCAGCCGGGCAGGGCGCCGATGCGCTGGTGCTGGCCTTGCCCAACGGCATGGCCGCGCCCTTCGTGGCCGCAGTGGACGCGCAGGCGCCGCGCACCGTGGTGGTGGACCTGTCGGCAGACTATCGCTTCGATGCTGCCTGGCACTACGGCCTGCCGGAGCTCACTCGCGCCACGGCGCCGGGCGCTACCCGCATCAGCAACCCCGGCTGCTATGCCACGGCGATGCAACTGGCGGTGGCGCCGATGCGCGACGCGTTGGCAGGCCCGGTGCAGTGCTTCGGCGTCTCGGGCTATTCCGGCGCCGGCACCAGCGCCTCGGACAAGAACGACCCCGACAAGCTGCGCGACAACCTGATGCCCTACGCGCTCACCGGCCACATTCACGAGCGCGAAGTGACGCGCCAGCTGGGCCACCCGGTGGAGTTCATGCCGCACGTGGCGCCGCATTTCCGCGGCATCACGCTCACCGCCAACCTGCACCTGGCCCAGGCCTTCGACCTGGCCGACGTGCGCGCGCTCTACCGCCGCCACTACGCGGCCGAGCCGCTGGTGTATGTGTGCGATGACGCGCCCTGGGTGAGCCACATCGCCGGCAAGCACCACGCCGAGGTCGGCGGCTTCACCCTCAGCGCCGACGCCCGCCGCCTGGTGGTGGTCTGCACGCTCGACAACCTGCTCAAGGGCGCCGCCACCCAGGCCCTGCAGAACCTCAACCTGGCCTTCGGCCTGCCGGAAACCTTGGGAATCCCGACATGAGCGACTTGCTGTGGCAGAAACCCGGCGTGCAGGTGGACGCCCGCATCCAGGCCTTCCTGGCCGGCGACGACGTGGTGCTGGACCGCGAGTTCATCCAGGACGACATCACCGCCTCGGCCGCGCACGCACGCGGGCTGGCGCGCATCGGGATCCTCACCAGCGATGAGTGCGAGGCCCTGTGCCGCGAGCTGGGCGCACTGGCCGACGACCTGCGTAGTGGCGCCTTCGTGCTTGATGAGCGCTACGAGGACTGCCATTCCGCCATCGAATCGCGTCTGGTGGAGCGCCTGGGCGACGTGGGCCGCAAGATCCACACCGGCCGCAGCCGCAACGACCAGGTGCTGGTGGCCACCCGCCTGTGGCTCAAGCGCAAGCTGCGCGAAGTGCAGGCCGTGTGCCGCGAAGTGGCCGAAGTGTGCCTGCAGCGCGCCGAGGCCGAAGCCATCCCCATGCCCGGCTACACCCACCTGCAGCGCGCCGTGGT
>JANORD010000057.1:0-2727 GCA_031415095.1 Lysobacteraceae bacterium | reverse complement strand
GTCGTCGGTGGCCAGGTCGGCCAGGTCGTCCCGGGTGATCACGCCGCGCGCGGCCAGGGCATAGGCCAGGGCTTCGTCCATGCCGTCCAGCGACAACAGGTCCTCGGCCGGCTTGTGGTCCTCGATGCCTTCTTCCACCGCCAGCGCTTCGTTTAGCAGCGCGTCGCGGGCGCGGGCGCGCAGCTCCTCGACAATGTCGTCATCGAAGCCTTCCACCGCAAGCAGCTCGGCGGCGGGCACGTAGGCGATTTCCTCGACGGTGCTGAAGCCTTCGGCCACCAGGATGCCGGCGATTTCTTCGTCCACCTCGAGCTTTTCCATGAACAGCTGGCGTGCGGCCGTCTGCTCACCCTCGGACTTGGCGGTCACCTGGTCCTGGGTCATCACGTTGAGCTGCCAACCGGTGAGGCGGCTGGCCAGGCGCACGTTCTGGCCGCCCTTGCCGATGGCCTGGGCCAACTTGTCCTCGGCCACGGCCAGGTCCATCGAGTGCCTTTCTTCGTCCACGATGATGGACTGCACTTCCGCCGGCGCCATTGCGTTGATGACGAACTGCGCCGGGTTGTCCGACCACAGCACGATGTCGATGCGCTCGCCGTTGAGCTCGTTGCTGACGGCCTGCACGCGCGAACCGCGCATGCCGATGCAGGCGCCGATGGGATCGGTGCGGTGGTCGTGGGCGAGCACGGCGATCTTGGCGCGGTCGCCCGGGTCGCGGGCGGCGGCCTTGATCTCGACCAGGCCCTGGCCGACTTCCGGCACTTCGAGCTTGAACAGCTCGATCATGAATTCAGGCGCGGTGCGGCTGATGAACAGCTGCGGGCCGCGCGTCTCGGCGCGCACGTCCAGCAGGTAGCCGCGCACGCGGTCGCCCGGACGCAGCACGTCGCGCGGGATGGCCTTGTCCTTGGGAATAAAGGCCTCGGCGTTGCCACCCAGGTCCACGAACACGCTGCCGCGCTCGACCCGCTTGACGATGCCGTTGACCAGTTCGCCGATGCGGTCGTTCCAGGCTTCCAGCACCTGGGTGCGCTCGGCTTCGCGCACGCGCTGCACGATCACCTGCTTGGCGGCCTGGGCGGCGATGCGGCCGAACTCGGCGTTGTCCACCAGTTCTTCGACGAAGTCGCCGATTTCGGCGCCTTCCTTCTCGTCCACCGCGTCCATCATGCGGATCTGGCGCTCGGGCGATTCCATCACCACGTCATCCGCCACCACTTCCCAACGGCGGAAGGTCTCGTAGCTGCCGTCCTTGGGGTTGATGGCCACGCGCACGGACACGTCCTGCTCGTGGTAGCGCTTCTTGGCGGCGGACGCCAGCGCGGCCTCCATGGCTTCGATGATCACGGCGCGCGGCACGCCCTTTTCGTTGGCCACCGCTTCCATCACCAGCAACAGTTCCTTGCTCATCTTTTCAAGCTCCGTCTAAGGCGGCCTAACCGCCTCGGGTTTTGATCAGGATTCTTTGGTCTTGGCCTTGCGGCCAGCGCCGGTGGGTTTGGGCTGTGCCGCCAGGCCCAAGGCGACCAGGTCCGGGACCAGGCGCGCCTTTTCAATGTTGTCGTGTGCAATCCGCATGTCGCCGGCCGCGTGCGCCATCAGCACGTCATCGCCTTCGACAGCGGTGATGCGGGCGATGAATCGGCGGCGGCCATCCTGCGCCATGCGCAGGGTCAGCTTGGCCTGTTCACCGATGAAGCGGCCGAACTGCTCGGCGGTGAACAGCGGGCGGTCGATGCCCGGCGAGGATACTTCCAGCGTGTACTGCGAGCTGATGGGGTCGTTGACGTCCAGCACCGCCGCTACCTCGCGGCTAACCACTTCGCAGTCTTCGATGCCCACCAAGCGGCCGGGGGCGTCAATGTAGAGGCGCAGCAGCGCGCTGGCGCCGGTGGGCGCGAACTCCACGCCAAGCAGCTCCAGACCCTGCGCCGTAACGACGGGGGCCAGCAGTTCCATGATTTCAGACGCCTTGCCGCTCATCGGTTCGGTCCTGTCGCCTCGTGTCCTGCGGATTTCGAAAACAAAAAAGGGCCGTAAGGCCCTTTTCCGGTACATCCAGGTTCCGGCTTCCCAGGACCGCCACACGGCCGGTCTTAAGGAAGAGCCTGTGCGTCGTTCCCCGGGGGAAACAGCGCCAGAAACTGGTAGCGGGGGCAGGATTTGAACCTGCGACCTTCGGGTTATGAGCCCGACGAGCTGCCAGACTGCTCCACCCCGCAGCAGTAGATGCCCATTATAAGGGCCGGCGCGTTTGCGGCGCAAGCCCGGCGATGAATGCCCGCTTCAGGCCGGAAACGCCGCCAGGCACCAGGCCATGATCCAGTCCGCGAACAGGCCCAACACCAGCAGCGCCGACGCATTCACCGCGAACACCAGGCGCAGGTGGCTGTCGGGATGCACCTTCGGGCCCTCGCCTTCGGGCTCGTCGAAGAACATCACCTTGATCACGCGCAGGTAGTAGAACGCGCCAATCACCGCGCAAACCACGCCCACCACGGCGAGCCACATCAAGCCCGCGTCCAGCGCCGCGCGCAGCACTTCAAGCTTGGCCCAGAAGCCCAGGAACGGCGGCACGCCGGCCAAGGACGCCATCACGAACATCACCAGCACGGCCTGCACCGGATTGCGCGACCACAGGCCGCGGAAGTCGTCCACCTGGTCGGACTCGAAGCCTTTGCGCGAGAGCAGGATGATGGAACCGAACGCCGCCGCCGCCATGACGGA
>JANORD010000056.1:0-2691 GCA_031415095.1 Lysobacteraceae bacterium | reverse complement strand
GCGATTTCAACGCGTTCGAGTTCAGCGATGGCTATGCCGACGTGATGGGCGTGGTGACCGGCCAGGAAGCGCCGGCCGACCAGGTGCTCAACTACGTGGACAGCCCGATCACCACGCCGCTGGTCAACATGACCACCACCGACGACGTCGAAGACCGCTACTCCTTCGTGTTCGAAGGCAGCGCCCAGACCCTGGACCACATGGTGGTGAACCAGGCGCTGCGCACGGCCGTACCCGGCCTGCGTTCCGAACACGCGCGCATCAACGCTGATTTCGGCAACGATAATTTTGGCGATGACAGCGTGGTGCTGCGCGTGTCCGACCACGACCCGGTGGTGCTGTACCTGCCCGTGGCGGAGTTCGGCAGCGCCGACCTGGACGTGCTGGTCGGTGGCACCTCGGAAATCACCGCCGGCAAGCCGCTGCAGTTCACCTCGTTCGTGCAGAATCTGGGCCCCGGCACGGCGCGCGACGTGCTGGTTCGCCTGCTGATCAACTTCGAACTGCCCACGGTCAGCGTGCAGGCTCCGGCCGGCTTCACCTGCGCGGCTCCAGTGGTCAGCGGCGGGCAGAGCGCCATTGACTGCTCGGCCAGCACGCTGGCGCGCGGCGGCTATGCCTTCACGGTGGATGCGCAGACCACCGCCGCCATGGTGGACAACACGCTCACCTTCCAGGTGAACGCGCAGTCCGCCACGGACGATCCGCGCAGCACCAACAACCTTGGCTTCATCGGCACGTTCCTGTCGCCGCCGGTGTCGGACCTGGTGATGGAGGTGCTCAATGCGCGGTTGGTGCTCAACGGCAAGGACGTACTGCGCTATCGCCTGAGCAACCTGGGACGCGACCCGGCCCAGGGCGTGCGCGTCATCTTCCAGTCTTCCAGCGCCGACACCAAGCTGGCGCCGGACATGCCCGCCGGCTGGACCTGCAGCGGGATCGCCCTGCTGGCCGGCAGCTACCACCTGGAGTGCGAGCTCGCGGGGGATTTCGCCAATGGCCGGCAGGAGGAGTTCGATTTGCGGCTGAACTCGCCGCGCAGCAACTTGGTGGTGATCACCGCAGCCGCCACCACCACCACCTTCGACCGCTACATCTACAACAACTCCGACTCGCGGATGTACATGATCCTGACGCGCAGCACTAAGTAGGGGCTGCTGCCCCCGGCAGGCGCCTCCCCAAGGCGCCCGCCTCAGCTATCATCGGGCCACGCAACCCTGGGAGGGGCCGATGGCACGCGTGGCCAGCTTCGAGATCGAATACCTGCAGTACCTGGGCCCGGACGGGCGCCTGGTGCGCGAGGACCTGCCCGAGTTCGCGCTGGACCGGCGCAACCTGGTGGAACTGTTCAAGCAGATGCTCTACGTGCGCACCTTCGACACCAAGTCGGTGGCGCTGCAGCGCACCGGCAAGCTGGGCACCTACGCCAGTTGCCTGGGCCATGAAGCCACGCATATCGGCATTGGCAGCGCGATGCAGTACGACGACGTGTTCGCGCCGTCTTATCGCGAGTACGGCGCGCAGATAGTTCGCGGCGTGAAGGTGCGCGACATCCTGATGTACTGGGGCGGCGACGAGCGCGGAAACGATTTTTCCGGCCCGCCGCACGACTATTCCTGGTGCGTGCCGATTGGCACCCAGTGCCTGCATGCGGCAGGCGCGGCGCTGGCCTTCAAGCTGCGCGGCGAGCCGCGGGTGGCCGTCACCTGCGTCGGCGACGGCGGCAGTTCCAAGACCGACACCAATGCCGCCATCAACGCCGCCGGCGCCTTCACCCTGCCCTTCGTGCTGTGCATCATCAACAACGGCTGGGCCATCTCGGTGCCACGCAAGGCCCAGACCGGCGCCCAGACCCTTGCCCAGAAAGGCATCGCCGGCGGCCTGGACTGCGTGCAGGTGGACGGCAACGACATCATCGCCGTGCGCGCTGCCATGGACCACGCGCTCAAACGCGCCCGCAACGGCCACGGCGGCAGCGTGCTGGAGTTGGTCACTTACCGCCTCTCCGACCACACCACCGCAGACGACGCCCGGCGCTACCGCGACGATGCCGAAGTGAAGGCGGCATGGGAACGCGAGCCGATGTCGCGCCTGCGCACCTTCCTCATCAGCGAAGGCATGTGGAGCGAAACCGAAGAAGCGGCCTGGAAGGAAGAGTGCGGCAAGTTGGTGGACGAAGAAGTAAACGCCTACCTCGACACCAAGGTTCAGCCCGTGGAGGTGATGTTTGATTTCCTCTATGCCGAACTGCCCGCCGACCTGCAGGCGCAGCGCGCCGATGCCCTGAAGTGGGAGGGCCGCTGAGATGGCCGCCATCACCCTCATCGAGGCCATCACCCAGGCTTTGGCTTGGGAAATGCGGCACGACGAAACCGTGCTGGTGCTGGGCGAGGACGTGGGCATCAATGGCGGCGTGTTCCGCGCCACCGCCGGCCTGCAGCAGATCTTCGGCGACCAGCGCGTGCTGGATACGCCGCTGGATGAAACCACGATTGCCGGATTAACCGTGGGCCTGGCGACGCAGGGCATGAAGCCCGTCGCCGAGGCGCAGTTCGACGGCTTCATGTATCCCATGATCGACCATATCGTATGCCACGCCGCGCGCTTCCGGTACCGCACGCGCGGGCGCCTTACCTGCCCGATGGTGCTGCGCGTGCCCTGGGGCGGCGGCATCCGCGCGCCCGAGCACCA
>JANORD010000055.1:0-9548 GCA_031415095.1 Lysobacteraceae bacterium | reverse complement strand
GTCTCGGCCGCGTCGGGGTCCACTGGCGACAGGGGGTGTGGCCAAGGGGGTGTGGCCAGGGGGTGTGGCCAGGGGGTGTGGCCAGGGGGAGCGGCCAGTAGTGCGGCGCTGGCGCATAATCTGCACATGCGTCCGACCCTTCTGATTTTGATTGCCCTGGCCCTTCCCGCCGCCGCCTCGGCCGACGACTCCCTGTCGCCAGTGGACCCCGACGCGGCCGAGACCGCGCCGCGCACCGTGCCGCTGGAGGAAATCCAGCGCTACGTGGCGGTGTACCGCGCCATCCAGGACGCCTACGTGGAGCCGCTGGACGACAAGGCCCTGATGAAGGCCGCACTGCGCGGCCTGCTGACCGACCTGGACCCGCACAGCGCCTACCTGGACGAAGCCGAGGCCGAAGACCTGATGGAGCAGTCCGAGGGCGCCTATTCGGGCATCGGTGTTGAAATCGAGCAGCGCCCGGACCGCAGCATGATGGTGGTGGCGCCGATCGACGGCACCCCGGCCCAGCGTGCCGGCCTGCGCGCCGGCGACCTCATCATCGCCGTGGACGGCCAGCCGCTGTCGGCCGCCGGCGCCGATGCCGCCAGCCGTGAGCTGCGCGGCGAGCCCGGCACGGACGTCACCATCACCTTCCTGCGCAGCGGCGAAACCGAGCCGCGCGACCTGGTGATCACCCGCGAGCTCATCCGCGTCACCAGCGTCAGCAGCCGCCTGCTCGAGCCCGGCTACGCCTACCTGCGCATAAGCACCTTCCAGGCCGACACCGGCCCGCAGGTGGCCCGGCAGCTCGAAGCGATGAAAGACAAGGGCCCGCTGCAGGGCGTGGTGCTGGACCTGCGCAGCAATCCCGGCGGCTTGCTCAATGCCGCCGTGGAAGCCGCCGACGCCTTTATGGACAAGGGCCTGATCGTCAGTACAAAGGGCCGCCTCGCGTATTCCAACAGCCGCTTCCACGCCAAGCCCGGCGACGTCACCGGCGGCGCGCCGGTGGTGGTGCTGGTGGACGCCGGCACCGCCAGCGCGGCCGAAGTGCTGGCCGGCGCGCTGCGTGACCAGAAGCGCGCGCTGGTGATGGGCAGCCGCACGTTTGGCAAGGGCTCGGTGCAAACCGTGGTGCCGCTGGAGAACGGCGATTCGGTTAAGTTGACCACCGCGCGCTACTACACGCCCAGCGGCAAATCGATCCAGGCCCGCGGCATCCGCCCCGACGTGGTGCTGCGCGGGGAAGCCACCCGCGGCCTGCGCGAACAGGACCTGCCGGGCCACCTGCGCGGCGACGAAGAAGTGGGCGACGGCTACGCGCGCGGCGAAGTGATCGAGGGCGATGCCGCCATTGCCCAGGCGCTGGCACGACTCAAGAGCGACCGCCTCGCGGCCGCCAAGGTGTCTGCGGAAGGTTGATACGGCCGCGTGGCGCTCAGAACCCGGGCGGTTCCTGATCCGGAACGTAAATGGCCAGGCCCGATGCCCGCTGCTGGCTGGTGGGCACGCCGATGGACACGCCGCCGCCGCTGTTGTTGCCCCAGGTACTGCCGCCCACCGAGACCCCGCCGTTCGACGGGCCAGAACCCATGCCAAACAGCACCACGCCATTGGCGCCCACGGCGGCCGCCTCGCGTTTGAGCCGGGTGATCACCGCGTCCGATTGCCCCTGCCCGCCAAACCCCATGCCGCTGGAAGACTGCAGCTGGGCGATCTCGATGGCACCCTCGGGCATCGTGCGGTAAACGCGAACTTCCTCCGGGGAAATGCTGGGCCGCGGCTGCGACAGCAGCACCGCGGATGACCCGCCGCAGCCAGCCAGCAGGGCAAGCAGTGGAAAAATCGCAAAACGCGAGTGGCCCATGACCCATCCTCCGGTAGCCCGCCGCATCATCCGCCAGCTTGGCTTAATCACCGCACACCTGCGGCCGGCAGGCCGAACAGGCGGCGAGTTTCGGCGTCGGGCGACTGCTTGAACGCCAGCGCGTTCAGCTCCAGGTTGCCCGTCCCGCAGTACAGATGAGTGAAGCCCGCCAAGCGTAGGGCCTTGAGCAGGGAATTCTGGGTGAAGCCGGTCTTGTGCGCGTAGAAGTCATGACCGCTGCGCTCAATCTCGACACCGTAGCCGTAGATCACGTCCAGCACCGTGATCGGGCCGGCCGGCGACGTATACAGCACGTCCTCCAAATCCAGGTTGCGCTGCACCGCGGCGCCCATCACGGCCTGAAGGTCGGGAACGCGGATTTGCGCGAAGCCATCGGCCTTGAGCACATGCTGGAACCCCGCCAGCACCCGCGGCACGTCGTGGCGGTAGTAGTGCTCGAGGTTGTGCGAGCAATACACGGCGTCGAACTGCGCGGGTGCCAGCGCCGCCAGTTCGCGCGCATCGGCGACGATGTCGGGGTTGCCGACGGGGTCGATGTCCAGCAGCAGGTGTTCGTAGCCCGCATAGGGCGCGGGCAGCGCGATCTGTTTGCTGTTGCCGCCGACGTTTAGGACGCGTTTCATAAGGTGTTGTCTACTCCACCATGTCCAGCGACTTCACCCACAGGTAGCGGCCCGCCGAGCCCACGTCCACTTCGGCCAGCAGCCGCACGCGGGTGGTGGCGCCCACCTTGCGGCCGGCCCAGAGCGAAGGCTCGATCTCGACGCGGATTTCGCCGGTGCCGTCACGGAACAGGAAGTAGTCGCGGCGCTGGTGCGCCACGATGTTGCCAGTGACGGTGACGTAGCTGCCCAGGCGCAGGTCGATGAGCTGGTCCACCGTGGCCACGCGGCCTGGTGCCTCGGGGCCCACGAACTGCGCGGAGGCGCTGGCCGTGACCAGGCTCAGGAACAGGATAAGCAGGAACTTACTCATGGCGACTTACTCCGTCTTCCGGGGGGCTTGGCAGTTGGCGCAGCTTAGCAATGCATCGGCTGGATTCAAGGCGCCCCGATGCGCCGCACCGGTACCGCATGGATGATGAAGAACACCGCCAGCCCCGACACCACGTGCTTCAGGCTGTGGCCGCTGACCTGGCCCAGCGCGGCGTACACCTGGGCATCGAAGTGCTCGAACACCTTCGCCAGCAGGTAAAGGCCGAGCGCCGCCACCAACAGCGCGCCGTTGAGGTACCGGTGCCGGAACAGCCCCAGGATGGCCGGGATCAACAGCATCGGCAGGAACTGCACCAGCGCGTAGGGCCGCAAGTCGCCCGCGCCCTGCGCTTCGGTCCAATACCAGTACCCCACCGAGGCCACGCCGGCGGCCAGCAGCGGCCAGAGGCTGCGCGGTTTTGCGTCGGGCAGCACGCGTTCGTCCAACAGCAGCGAGAACAGCGCCATGAACGCCACCGTCATCGGCAGCCGGTCCCACACCAGGGCCGCGTTCGAAGGCGCGTAGTGGTAGAAGCTCGATCCTGCCGCTACCAGCAGCACGCCCAGGCACAGCACCCAATAGCCGGTGCGCGTGCGTGGCTGCACCAGCCGCGGCGCGCGCCACAAACCGTAGACGCCCGCCAGCAGGAAAGGCAGGTTGGAGCAGCAGTTCAGGAAGTTGGGGATGCCCAGCACCGTGCGGGCGTCGGCAAACTGGTGGTAGCCGGGATCCTGCGGGATGCGTCCGGCCAGCAGCACGGCCACCACGGCCGCTACCGTCAGCAGGGCAAGGACGAGGTGGCGATGGCGGTGGTCGGCGGCAGCCACTCAGGCGCCGTCCGGGATTTCAGGCTCCACCAGCAGCGCCAGCAGGGCCAGCGACTCCTGCCAGCCGAGGTAGCAGAACTCCACCGGGATGGCTTCGGGAATGCCTTCCTGCACGATCTCCAGCGCCGTGCCACAGGCCACCGCCGTCAGCGTGACCGTGACCTGCATCTGGCCCGGCAGGCCGGCATCGTCGAACTGGTCGGTATAGCGGATCAATTCATTGGCGCGCAGCTCCAGGTAAGTGCCGCCGAAGGAATGCGTGTGGCCCGTTCCGAAGTTGGTGAACGACATCCGGTGGCCGCCGCCCACGCGGGCGTCCATGTGGTGCACGGTGGCCGTGAAGCCGTGCGGCGCAAGCCACTTCACCATGGCCTCCGGGGTGAGGAAAGCGCGATAAACGCGCTCCGGCGGCGCGCGCAGCACGCGGTGCAGGCGGACGGTGTGGGCTTCGGCGTTCATGGTGTGCGCTCCTGGTTCGCGGGGTCGTCTAGCTGCTTCAAAAACTAGAGCCTGGCTCGGCTAGGAAGGCAATTTCCTCCGCGCTCGACTCGCGCCCCAGGATAGCGTTGCGGTGCGGGTAGCGGCCGAAGCGGTCGATGATGGCCTTGTGCCTGAGCTCGAAGTCGTGGTTGCCGGCAGGCGCGTGTTCGGCATACAGCCGCTCGGCCTGAATGTGGATGAG
The DNA here is from genome assembly GCA_031415095.1 of Lysobacteraceae bacterium. GTDB lineage: Bacteria > Pseudomonadota > Gammaproteobacteria > Xanthomonadales > Xanthomonadaceae > Arenimonas. Next base: position 5,194 of record JANORD010000055.1, on the reverse strand, counting down.
GCGGGACTCGCTGTGCATGTAGGGCAGCAGCAGGAAGCTGCGCTGTTCCGGCGAGAGGTTCGCCAGCGCGCCAGCCGCAACGGCCTCCTGCGCCAGCACCAAGGCCAGCCCGTCCTGGGCGAAGGCCGCGGGCGTGCCGCGATGGATGTTGCGCGAGAACTGGTCGAGCACGATCACTTCCGCCAGGCGGCCTTCAGGCGTTTGGCGCCAGCCGTACATCTCGCCCTGTGCGGCCTGCGCCAGCATCGGATGGAAACGCTTGCGCACCGCCGCGTCGAAGGCCGGATCCACCGCCCACCACTGCCGCGGGTCGATTTCTTCGAACCAGAAGTCCAAGACCGACCCGTGCATTCGAACTCCCTGGCGCTGCGCTGTGGCCGGCGAACCAGCGTCGCCGGCGGGTGGACGCCCAGATTGGCCCAGATGGAGGCGCCGTGGATGACTCACGGTCTTTCGGGCTTGCGCACGTACTTGCCGTCGAACGCGACCGTCCACTTGCCCGAGGCATTGGTGGATTCCCAGAGCTGGCGAACGCTGCCGTCGGGGTTCGGGGTCCAGGTGATCCGGTGTCGCACGGTGCTGCCGTCGGCGCCGGGCGCGGTGCCCTCCAGCACCATCCGCCCTTCCACCAGGCCGCCGTCAAGCTGCAGCAGCGCACCGGTGTTGTCCACCCAGGTCTGGTGCCACCGGCCGCGGCCGGCGTCGTAGATGTTGAAGCTTGCGCCGCTGTAGCCGCGGGGCGTGGCGTACTGCTCGTGCAGTACGCAGCCGCCGTAGACGCTCGCTATGGTGTTCGAGCCCACGCGATTGCCGTCGGCGCCGAACACCTCCCATTCGCCCAGCCAGAAGTCGAACTGGCGGTGCTCGGCCGAGGGGCAGGGCGCCGGTGGCGCGCCCTGGCCTTGTGCCTGAAGCGGGACGACCGCCAGGAGCACCAGCAGGGCCAGGTGCGTTAGCGAATGTCGCGGCATGGTCATGGGCAAGCTCCTCGTTCGTCCGCCAAAGCAATGTGGCGACGCATCGTCTCTGCCACCGAAGCAACCACAAGCGACTCAAGCACCGCCGCATCCAGGTCAGCGAGCCGCTTGAAGTACAGGCAGGACTTGCCCATCTTGTGTTTGCCAAGCCGACCCAGCCGCGCCTGCTGGTCGGCGTCCTCGGCCATGAGGTAAACCACCAGCTCCTTGCCGCGCACCGCGAAGCCGGTGAGGCAGGACTCACCGGTGCGGCCGCTTTCATAGCGATAGCGGTAGCTGCCGAAGCCGACGATGCTGGGCCCCCACATCGTCGCGGGGGCTTGCGTCACCCGTCCCAGCAGGGCGGTCAACTTCCGGCAATCGGCCTGCTGTGCGTCAGTGGCCCTGGCCGCCAGGTAGGCGTCTACGCTGGCGGCGCTGGGCTGGGTCTTGGCGTCGGGCACGTCGCGCCACTCAGGGTTCGCGGCGGTAGACGGTCTTGCCGTCCTTGATGGTTTCAAGGACCACGATGGTGTTGAGCTTCGCCGGATCGATGGTGATCGGGTTGTCCGAGAGCACCACCATGTCGGCCCGCTTCCCGGGCTCCAGCGAGCCCTTGCTCGCCTGTTCGCCAAACTGCTCGGCACCCCACAGCGTGATCATCTTCATGGCCTCGGTGGGCGTGACGCGTTCGTCGGGGCCGATGACCTCACCGGAACGCGAGGTGCGGTTCACCGTGGCCCACACCACTTGCATCAGGTTGGGCAGCGCCACCGGCGCGTCGGTGTGGCTGGTGGCGTGCAGGCCCGTGTCCAGGATGGAACGCATCGGCGAGATGCCGGCGCCCAGTTCCGGCCCGATGATCTGCTTGTGCCAGTCGCCCCAGTAAAAGGTGTGCATCGGGAACATCGACGGGAAGATGCCCAGCGGCTTGAGCTCCTGCACCTGGTCGGGCCGGATGTACTGGCCGTGGATCAGGATCACCTGGCCGGGCCGGACGCCGTGCTTGGCCACTACGGGCCGGAGCGCCTCGAACAGCTGGTCGATGGCCGCATCGCCGTTGGCATGCACCTTCACCGGCCAGCCTTTGGTGAAGGCTTCGTCCAGGTAAGCCTGAACCTGCGCGGTGTCCGGTATGGCGGGGTAGCCGAGGTAGCCCTGCTCCTGGCCATCCGGCGGCAGCAGATAGGGGATGGTGCGCCAGGCGGTTCGGCCCTGCGGCGAGCCGTCCAGCGTGATCTTCAGGCCTGCCAGGCGATAGTGGTTGGTGTAGGAGGTGGCGAAGCCACGGTCGAGCTCGGCGCGGGTGCTGTAGTCCATCCAGCCGGTGAAATCGATATCCACCAGCCCGCGCTGGGCGGCGCTCTCCATGTCGGCATGCTGGGTGCCGAACATCCGGCCCTCGTTGGCGGTGGTGTAGCCGTAGCTCTTGGCCATCTCCATGCCGCGACGAAGGTAATTGTCCTTGCCTTCCTGGGTGGTGGGGGCGAGGAACTTCACCATGTAGGGCATGGCGGCCAGCTCTTCCAGCACGCCGTTCGGGGTCTTGCCGTCGGCCTCGCGGCGGATGACGCCACCTACGGGATTGGGGGTGCTGGCGTCGTAGCCGATCAGCTGCAGGCCCAGGGTGTTCACCGCCGCGAAATGGCCCGAGATGTGCGTGGCCATCACCGGGACCGTGGTTGAGACCTTGTCCAGATCTTCGCGCGTGGGGTGGCGGCCGAGCAGGGAGTCGTCGTAACCCATGCCGAAGATCCAGCCGGTGAGACCAACGTCCGGGCCGGCGCCGAACGCCGTGAGTGCGGCGACTACGTCGTCCATCGTATTGATGCCGCCATCCGGCGGCGCCAGCAGGTTGGCCCCCACGGCCTGGGCGCCGAACTGCTGGGCGTGGGCATGGCCGTCGATGAAGCCGGGCATCAGCGTCTTGCCGGCGAGGTCAATCGTGCGGGTCGCCGCGCCCCGGTGCGCCTTCTCAAGGTCCGCCCGGCTACCGACCGCCAGGATTTTTCCATCCTTGACGGCCAGGGCCTCAGCCTCGGGCTGCGCGTCATTCATCGTGGCGATGCTGCCGCCAACGTAAAGAGCGTCGGCTGGGACCGCAGGAGCCACTTCGGTGGGCGGGCTGGAAGGACTGCAGCCCGCAGCGACGAGTCCTGCGCAAAGTAACGCAGCGGCAAATCTGGTGGGTTTCATGTCGAATTCCTCCTAGAAAAAAGACAGGTCCGGCGACCGCCGTGGCGCGGCGGCGGGCAGAGCGACTAAGTCTCACCCCGCCCTATCGCCAACGCAAGCATCGCGGCCATGTGTTCGTGAATGACCGTGATGGCCTTCAGCGGCCGGACCATCACCTTGAACTCGACGATCTTGCCTTCGGCGTTCCATCGGATGATGTCGACGCCGTTGACAAGCACACCGTCTATTTCCGTCTCGAACTCAAGCATGGCGTCGGTCGGGCCGACGATTTCCCGGACGTAGCGGAAGCTTGGATTGAAGAACACCGCGAATGCCGCGCTGAGATAGGCCGTGGTCAAGGCCTTTCCACGCTGGACGGCGTGGACGACCGGTGAGATGAAGACGGCATCGTCGGCAAGGAGCACCTCCAGGCCCGAGGCATCCTGTGCCTGAACCATCGCGTGCCAGAGTTCGAGCGGCGTGTTGGCGGACATTTGTAATCTCCGTGGATTGGCATTGCCGGCCGTTAGACAAAAGAGCGAGTTCAACATCTCGATTTCACCCAGCCGGGACTCGAGCTAGCAACGCGCAGCCGCCGTGCACGGTGCTTGTCGTGCGCCCTCGCCAGGCACTGGCGACTGGGCGCCGCTTCAGGTGGGAGGCGGCTGATGCAGGAATAGCCCAATGGTTCGCACAAAGATGAAGCCGAAGATGCACAGCGCCCACGTCAGGACAGCGGCATAGGGCCCGACGCTCGGCGCAAAGGGAACTCCCACTGCGTTGGCCCAGAGACTTCCAATCGCAATGACGGAGACCGTGTTTATGACGATCACCCATGGCGGGAACTCGCCCTGTTCGATCAGACGTCGCCGACGGTACTGGAACATTAGAAAGAAGGTGAAGACAGTCGCAGCGGTCGCGCTGCACAGCAGCCAAATGAGTGACTCTCCAACGTGAAGTAGGTTCAGAAGCGGGGGAAGCAAGGCCAGTGCGGTTACCAGGACGCCACCCTCGATATAAAGACATACAAGACGGATATGCCGATCAGAGAGCGCACCTCCCAGCGCGCCTCGGAGCGTCACAACGATTGCGGAGAAGCCAACAAACGACAGCGATAGCGCCGCAAGACAAAATAGGTATTCGGACTCTGGCGATGTCATGAGTGAACCCCTATGAGTGAGCAACAAATGTTTTCGACTACCCCAGCCTCAAAGGCCCCGCCACCTTGTACGTACTTAGGATGGCCCCTGACGGCGTTGCCAGGGTGCTGAGAAGTTCAAACGCGCACGCCGGAGTCCCCTGCGCAAAAAAGCGCTTGCCTGTGCCCAACAGCAGCGGCGAGACGATAAGAACCACATCGTCCACAAGGCCACGTTCGAGCAACGTCGATGTCAGCGTGGAACTGCCTGAGAGGATGAGGTCCCGATCGCCAAGCGACTTGATGCGACGGACGTCCTCGGCGATGTCCGGCCCGAGCCCCTCGAACGGGCCCCATTCAAGGCTCTGCTTGCGGCGGGTGGCGACGTACTTCGTCGCGGCATTGAGACGCTCCGCCATGGGACTGCTCGGCGCTTTGGGCCAGAAGCTCGACCAGATATCGTAAGTGCGGCGGCCAAGCAGAAGATCGAAGTTCTCGCCGTGTGCGGCCAGCACAGCATCCCGGCCCGCGGGCGTCCGATAGGGCGCGGTCCAGTCGCTGTAGGGGAAATCGCCATCATCGGCGGAGTGCTGGATCACGCCGTCCAGCGATATGTGTTCGATGATCTTGAGCTTTCCCATGTCAGTTACCGGCAAGTCGGACCTACGGGATTTTCTGTCCAGCAGCCCACCGTCCGGCATCAGGTGCGGCGCATAGCGCCGTCGACTGCATGCTGCTGTATGGTCGCGTGTGTCACTGCGGCCGGATTTCGCTGGCCGGGAACACGCGTCCGCCAAGCACAGTGCCCCAGACTTTGATATCCCTGATCTTCTCTGTTGGCACCTCGTACGGGTCCTCTTCCAGTACTGCAAAGTCGGCCAACTTGCCGGCGGCGATGCTGCCGACCTTGTCCTCGACGCCGACC
>JANORD010000054.1:0-2101 GCA_031415095.1 Lysobacteraceae bacterium | reverse complement strand
CCTCCTACAAAAGCCCGCCACAAGACCCGCTCTTGATGGGGCGCGGCTACAGGACGTAGACGAAGAGAAACAGGCCCAGCCAGACCACGTCCACGAAGTGCCAGTACCAGGCCACGGCCTCGAAGCCAAAGTGGTGGTCCTTGCTGAAGTGCCCCTTCAGGCAGCGCAGCCAGATGATGAACAGCATCAACGTGCCCAAGAACACGTGCATGCCGTGGAACCCGGTGAGCATGAAGAAGGTGGAGCCGTAGATCCCCGAGCCCAGCGTGAGGTTGATGTCGTAGGCGTGGATGTACTCCACGGCCTGGTAGTACAGGAACAGTGAGCCCAGCAGCACGGTGGCGCCCAGCCACACCAGCAGCGACCTGCGGTGTCCAGCCTTGAGCGCGTGGTGGGCGATAGTGATGGTGATGCCCGAGCTGAGCAGGATCAGGGTGTTGAGCAGCGGCAGGCCCCAGGCGGGAATGGTCTCGAAGGCGCCTCCCAGTTCCGCCGGGCCGCTGCTGGGCCAGCCGGCCACGAAGCCCGGCCACAGGAACTCGTTGGTCAGCGCGCCGTCGCCCGCGCCCGAAAGCCACGGCAGCGCAAACATGCGGGCGTAGAACAGCGCGCCGAAAAACGCCGCGAAGAACATCACTTCCGAGAAGATGAACCACATCATCCCCATGCGGAACGAGCCGTCCACCTGCTCGTTGTACTTGCCGGCCATCGATTCCGAGATGACGTTGCCGAACCAGCCGAACAGCACCGACAGCGTGGCCAGGAAACCGATGAAGAACACCGGCTGGCCCCAAGCGTGGCCGTTGAGCCAGTTCGCCACGCCCAACATGGTGATGAACAGGGTGATCGAACCAACGAACGGCCACGGGCTGTGGTGCGGGATGTAGTAGACGCTCGGATCGTCGTGGGTCTGTGCCATGTTGTTCCCCGGTATTCCTTTGTAAACCTGCGGTCAGGGCGCGGTGCGGGCCGCGGTGGGCGCAGGGCCCGCCGTCAGCAGCCGCGCCGTGGCCGGTTCATTGCTGAAAAAAGTATAGGACAGCGTGACGGTGGTGATATGCGCCGGCAGGTCCGGATCCACGATGAAGCGCACCGGCATCAGGCGCTCTTCGCCGGCCTGCAGCAGCTGCTCGGTGAAGCAGAAGCATTCGGTCTTGTTGAAGAAGGTGGACGCGGTGGACGGCGCCACGGAAGGCGCCGCGTTGCCGACGATGGCGTGGTCGGAGGTGTTGCGCGCGGTGTAGTTGGCTTCATAGAGCTGGCCCGGGTGCACCTGCATGCTCAGCTGCTGCGGCTTGAACTCCCAGGGCAGCTTGGAATTCACCGTGCCGTCGAACTCCACGGTGATGGTGCGCGCCGTGTCCACCGCCATGCCCGCCACGCGGGTCTCGCCGGCCGGGCCGTTTTCAAGCTTGATGCCGAACACCTTCTCGCAGGCGATGTAGTACAGCGGCACCAGCGCGAACGTGCCCACGAAGCTGAGCAGGGACACCACCGCGATGGTGCGCAGGCTGGTTTTCACCGAGGGCTGGCTCACGGCAGCATTACCGACAGCAGGAAGGCCGCGTAGATGCCCACGGCCACCAGCCCCACCGCCCACGCCGTGAGGCGGACGCGGCGACGGCGGGCGTCGGAGAGGAGCTTGTCGTTGGGTGTGGTCATGGTGGGGTGGCGGCGCACCGGAGTGCGCCGCGCTGGCTCAATGGGTGATGTCGCCGTGGGCCAGGTCGCCGTCGCGGATCACCGGCGGAACCGTGAAGGTGTGGTGCGGGGCAGGCGAAGGCACCGTCCACTCCAGGCCGCGCGCGCTCTCCCAGACCCGCGCCTCGGCCTTGACGCCGCCGCGGGCTGCCTTCCAGACGATGTAGGCAAAAAGCAGCTGGCTCAGGCCGAAGCCGAAGCCGCCGATGCTCGACCACTGGTTGAAGTCGGTGAAGGCCACGTTGTAGTCGGGCACGCGGCGCTGCATGCCGGCCAGGCCCAGGAAATGCTGCGGGAAGAACAGCAGGTTCACGAAGAACGTGGACAGCCAGAAGTGCCACTTGCCCAGCGTCTCGTTGTACATGTGGCCGGTCCACTTGGGCAGCCAGTAGTACACGCC
>JANORD010000053.1:0-3246 GCA_031415095.1 Lysobacteraceae bacterium | reverse complement strand
GGCTTCGAAGCAGGCACTCAACCGGATAACTCACTCTGACACCGTTACACCGTTCTAGAGGCGGCGGGTAAGGTCGCCGCGGGCGAAGGCAGGGCGGGTTTCGACGCCACGCTGGAAGACCATTACCTGGAAGCGTTCGCCCATTTCGCCGGGCAGCGTCAGGCGTTTGACTTCGTTGTGGCGGCGATGCCGCTCGATCGGGTCGGGCAATGCCTCGATCGCGGCCAGGCGCGCGTCCAGCCCGCTATTGATGAGGAAGTTGGCCTGCGCGCAGTAGCCGGCCAGGTCGAAACCGGCGTTCACGCCCGCTTCCGCCAGCGCGGTGAAATCCACGAAGGCGGTGATGTCCTGCAGGCCCGGCAGATGGAACGGATTGCCGTTGGCGCGGTGCCGGTGGTGGCAAACCAGGGTTCCGTCGCTGCGCTCGGGCAGGTAGTACTCGCGGCGCGGATAGCCGTAATCCACGAACACCATCGCGCCTTCGCGCAGCAGCCCGCCCACCGCCTGGATCCAGTACGGCAGCTGCGGCAGCACTTCGGACCGGTAGCCGTCGGCGAACGGCGCGCCGACATCGCGCTCGATGTGGCGCACCGCCGCGCGCAGCATGGCATCGGCCGGCTGGTCCACCCGGATCAGCGCGCCATCGGCCGCCAGCGCCACGTGCTCCTCATACACCTCACCCCCGCGCACGGCGAAGCGCGGCGTCGGCAGCGCGTCCAGCACTTCGTTGGCGAACAGCACGCCGCGCCAGCCCTGCTCCGGCGGCCCGTCCAGCCACTGCACCCGCGCGAATAGTTCCGCCGACAGCGCCTGCTGCAGCCGCTGCTGCTGGCGCTGGCGCAGGTCGGCGCTGGGCTCCAGGATGCGATAGCGCGCCGGCAGCGCATCCAGCGCCGCGAGATGCAGCAGCGCCGCTTCGGCAAAGGCGCCGCTGCCGCCACCAATCTCGAAGAAGTCCACGTCACAGGGCAGCTGCACGAACACTTCACGCGCGAACTGAGCCAGGCACTCCGCGAACGTAGGCCCCAGCTCGGGCGAGGTGACGAAATCGCCTTCCGCGCCAAACTTGCGCGCGCCGGCGCTGTAGTAGCCCAGTCCCGGCGCATAAAGCGCCAGCTCCATATAGCGTGAAAACGGAATCACGCCGCCGCTGCCCGCCACCTGCTCGCGGATAAGGGCCAGCAGGCGCTCGCTGTGGGCCAGGGCGGCGGCATCGGGGGCCGTTGCGGGAGGGATCATGATGGAATCTTCAAGTGCCAGCGCGCAGGATACCGACAAATACGCGGAGTCCCGAATGCCTGCTGCCCATCCCGTTGCCCTGATCACCGGCGCCGCCAAGCGCGTCGGCGCGCAGATCGCCCGCCGCCTGCACGCCGCCGGCTATGACCTCGCCCTTCACCATCGGCGCTCGCCGGATGCGGCGCAGGCGCTGGCGACCGAACTTGAAGCCGCGCGCGCCGGCAGCGTCCACGTGCTGTGCGCAGAACTGGGCGACACCGCCGCCCTGCCCGCGTTGGTGGAGGCCGCCGTGGCCCGCTTCGGCCGGCTCGACGCGCTGGTGAACAACGCCAGCGCCTTCTATCCCACGCCCATCGGCAGCGTCACGCCGGCGCAGTGGGACGATCTGTTCGCCGCCAACGCCAAGGGGCCGTTCTTCCTGGCGCAGGCCGCTGCGCCGCATCTTCGGGCCAGCAGCGGCGCCATCGTCAACCTCGCTGACATCTACGGCGAGCGCCCGCTGGCTCAGCACACCGTGTACTGCATGGCGAAGGCCGCGCTGGTGATGCTCACCCAATCCCTGGCCCGCGAACTGGGTCCGGAAGTGCGCGTGAGTGCCGTCGCGCCCGGCGCCGTGATGTGGCCCGAACAGGGCAAGGCCGAACATGAGAAAGCCGCGATGCTCGCCAGCACCGCCCTACGACGCGCCGGCACGCCCGACGACGTTGCGGAAGCCGTGCGCTGGCTGCTGCAGGACGCTCACTACACCACCGGCCAGGTGATCCGCGTGGACGGGGGCCGCAGCTTGAATATCTGAAACTTGCGCGCGGGTTTCAGCCCAGGGAGATAGCCGCACGTTCCGGCGGCGTCGCAACGTCGGGATGGGCGGCCCACAGCGACTCCAGTGAAGCGTCGATGCCGGGCACTCGATAGTCCGGCGCGATTTCCGCCAACGGCAGCAGCACGAACGCGTGCTTGAGTTCAGGCCGGGGCAGCTGCAGGTTGCCCGGGCCAGTGAGCACCAGGTCGTCGAAAAAAACGATGTCGACGTCCAGGGTGCGGCTGGAAAAGCGCGCGCCGCCGCGCAGGCGGCCCTGGCTGTCCTCGAGCGCATGCAGCCAATCGTTGAGCGCGAAGACATCCAGATCGGTGTCCAACTGCGCCGCAGCGTTCAGGAAGTCGGGTCCGTCGAAGCCCACGGCCGGCGTGCGATACACCGCGGAGAACCGCACCGCGCCGAAACGCGAGCGCAGCGCCTGCGCCGCCGCCTGCAGGTTCAGTTCGGGCTCCAGGTTACTGCCCAGGCTCAGCCAGGCCGTGCTCATTCGGCGCGCGTGCGCTCGATGATCACGCCCACGGCCTTGGAGCCGCGCACGGCGCCGGGCTTGCTCAGCTTCAGGCGCACCTGCTGCACGCCGAATTCGCCGGTAATGATCGCGGCGCAGCGCTCGGCCAGGGTTTCCACCAGGCCAAACTCGGATTCGGACACGTATTGGATCAGGCGCTTGCTGACGGCCTTGTAGGCCAGCGTGTCCTGGATATCGTCGGTGCCAGCCGGCCGGGTGTTGTCGAACGCCATTTCAATGTCGAGCACCACCGCTTGGCGGATCTTGCGCTCCCAGTCGTAAATGCCGATGACGCACTCAATCTCCAGCGCCTCGATGAAAACCTTGTCCATATCCACTCCTACAGGGGCGGCAAGCTTGCCATGTCCCAGCGTGGCTGGACGGTGATGACCGGGGCTTCGCGCTGTCCGGCCTGCAGGCGCAGGGCGCCGGCGTGGGCAATCATGGCGCCGTTGTCGGTGCAGAACTCCGGGCGCGGGAAGCAGACCCGGCCGCCGCGCTGTTCGGCCAGCGCCTGCAGCCGCGCGCGCAGGCGCAGGTTGGCGCCGACGCCGCCGGCCACCACCAGCACGCCAGCGCCGGTTTGCAGCAGGGCGCGGTCGCACTTGTTGGCCAGGGTCTCCACCACGGCGTCTTCGAAGCCACGAGCAATATCGGCGCGTGTCTCGGCGGTCTGGTCGGA
>JANORD010000052.1:0-2136 GCA_031415095.1 Lysobacteraceae bacterium | reverse complement strand
CGCGCGCGGCGAGCTGGCGCGCCTCGGCTTCAAGCTCAGCGAAACCCGCGCCCTGCAGCCGGCTCACCATGCCCGGGAAACACAGCGCCACGACCTCATCGGCCAAGCCAACGATTTCGAACAGCTGCGCGGCACGGTAGCTGGCGATGGTGCTGATGCCCATCTTGGAGATGATCTTCAGCAGGCCTTTCTTGATGCCGCGCCGGTAGCTGCGGCCCAGCTCGGCCGGCTCGTTGCCCAGCTTGCCGTCGACCACGCCTGCCCGGCCCAGCGCCGACAGCGTCTGGTAGGCCAGGTAGGGATACACGGCGGTGGCACCCACGCCGATCAGGCAGGCCATCTGGTGCGCATCGCGCGCAGCGCCGGTTTCGATGATGAGGTTGGCGCGGCAGCGCAGGCCGACGCGAACCAGATGGTGGTGCACCGCGCCGGTAGCCAGAAGTGCCGACACCGGCGCCAGGCCGCGCTCGGGGTAGCGGTCGGACAGCAGCAATATCACGACTCCGCCGCGCACCGCGGCTTCGGCCTGCGCGCACCGCCGCGCCAGCGCCTGCGGCAGCGTTTCATCGCCGCCAAAGTACAGAGGCAGCAGCGCATTGGCCTGCGCAAAGCGCGGCAGCGCCAGCAGCTGGCGAAGCTTGCGCTGGGACAGCACCGGCGAATTGAGCATCACCTGCACCGCGCTGCCGGCGCTGGCTTCGAACACGTTGCCTTCCGGGCCCAGCTGGGTGGTGAGCGACATCACCACCTGCTCGCGCAGCGGATCAATCGGCGGGTTGGTCACCTGCGCGAAGGCCTGGCGGAAATAGTCCGACACCGGGCGGATGCGCTGCGACAGCACGGCCACGGGCGTGTCGTCGCCCATCGATCCGGTGGCTTCCTGCTCGGTCTCGGCCAGCACGCGCAGCTCGGCTTCGCGCTCCTCGCGCGTCAGCTGGAACAATTTCTGGAAGCGCCGCAGCGTGGCGCTGTCGAAAGGTTCAGCCGCCAGCGACGGGTCCACCAGGCTGGTGCTCAGGTAGGTGACGCCCTGCTTGAGCCAATTCTTGAACGGCGCGCGCGCCTTGTTGATGGCGTCGATGGCGTCGCTGTCGAGCAGCTCGCCGCGCTCCAGGTCCACCGCCAGCATTTCGCCCGGGCCCAGCTTGCCCTTGGCCACCACGTCCTCGTCGCGCACATCGTAAACGCCGGTTTCCGAGGCAATCACCAGCGTGCGGTCGGCGGTGAGCAGCCAGCGCGCCGGGCGCAGGCCGTTGCGGTCGAGCAGGCAGGCGGCGTAGCGCGGGCTGCACATCACCAAGCCGGCCGGACCGTCCCAAGGATCCAGCGACAGGCCGTAGTACTCGTAGAACGCGGCCAGGTCGGGGTCCTTGTATTCCAGCGACGCCGTGGCTGGCGGCACCAGGATGCGAATGGCCTGCAGCAGGTCCATGCCGCCGGCCATCAGCAGCTCCAGCATGTTGTCCAGGCTCTGCGAATCCGAACCGTGCTCGGACACCAGCGGCATCAGCGTGTCCAGCGCAAGCAGCGGCGTGTGCCAATGCGCAGCGCGCGCGCGGGCCCAGTGCCGGTTGCCTTCTATGGTGTTGATTTCGCCGTTGTGGGCCAGCAGGCGGAAGGGCTGGGCCAGCTTCCAGGCCGGCGCGGTGTTGGTGGAGAAGCGCTGGTGGAACACCACCACCGACGAGGCCAGCTCCGGCCGGGCCAGGTCCGGGAATACGCGCGCCAAGGCATCCGGCAGCACCATGGCCTTGTAGCCCAGCGTGGCCGCCGACAGCGTGACCACGTAGAACTCCGGCTCGTCGGCGAGCTGCTGCTCGGCGGCGCGACGGGCCAGGAACAATTCGCGCTCGAAGCCGACGGCATCGAGCCCGGCGGGCGCGCGGACGAATATTTGTTCAATGCGCGGCAGCCCGCGCAGCGCGATCTCGCCGCAGTCGGCGCGCGACACCGGCACTTCGCGCCAGCCCGAAACCACCAGCGCGCGCGCAGCTATTGCTTGTTCCAACGCAGCGCGCGCGGCCGCGGCCCGCGCCGCGTCTTCCGGCAGGAAAATCGTTCCACAGGCATCGTCGGCTGCAAAAACAAACCCCGCCTCAGCCGCCACCGCAGCCAGGAACGCCTGCGGCCGCCGCA
>JANORD010000051.1:0-8677 GCA_031415095.1 Lysobacteraceae bacterium | reverse complement strand
GGATGCCCGCGACCTGGGCGAACTGGCGCTGGCGCGCGGCTTCGGCCCGGCCGCGCCGGCCGATGCGGTGATTTCCGGGCTGGGCTTGCTGTCCATGCCCAAGGCCACCCAGCAGGCCATTTTGTCGGCGGCGTTCGACTGCCTGCAGCCCAACGGCCGCTTCGTGCAGTTCACCTACGGCCCGGCCAACCCGGTGGCCAAGGAAGTGATCGACGCCCTGGACCTCAACGCCCGCCGCGGCAGCTTCACCTGGTGGAACGTGCCGCCGGCCACGGTGTACGTGTATTCCCGGCGGGTTTCGCGGGCCATCGCCCCGCGCTCGATGCGCTGAGGCGTTGCGGCCGGGTTACTTCCCGGTCTTGATACTGGTCCAGGCCCGCACGCGCTCGCGGGTTACCGCTTGCGGCAAGGTCGTCGGGTCCACCAGCTTTGCCATCACTTCCGCCGGCGGATAAATGGCCGGGTCACCGGTGATTTCCGGGTCCACCAGCGGCGTCGCCGCGGTGTTGGGGCTGGCGTAGGCCACGTAGTTGGTGATGCCCGCGGCCACTTCGGGCTGCAGCAGGTAGTCCATCAGCGCGTGGGCATTGGCCGCATGCGGGGCGTCCTTGGGGATGGCCATCAGGTCCACCCAGCGCACGGCGCCTTCCTTGGGCAGCACGTACCGGATTTCGACGCCGTTGCCCGCTTCCGCGGCGCGCTCGCCGGCCAGGAACACATCGCCCGAATAGCCCATGGCCAGGCAGATATCGCCATTGGCCAGGTCGTCGATGTATTTGGATGAATGGAAGTAGCGGATGAAGGGCCGGATGCGCGCGTAAGCGTCGGTCACCACCTGGGTTTCGTCGCCGACGCTGCCGTTGGCGTCGCGTCCAGCGTGGATCAGCGCCGCCGCGAACGCTTCCTGCTCATCATCAAGCACGCTGATGCCGCAGGCCGCGAGCTTCGCTGCGTTGGCGGGATCGAACAGCAGCGCCCACGAATCCAGCGGCACGTCCGGGCCCAGCGCCGCGCGCACCTTGGCCACGTTGATGCCCAGGCCCGTGGTGCCCCAGAGGTAGGGAACGGTGTGGGCATTGCCCGCATCCATGCTGTCCAGCCCGGCCAGCAGGTTGGCGTCGAGGTTGCCGTAGTGCGTGAGCAGGGACTTGTCCAGCGTGGCGTAGACGCCCGCTTCGATATGCCGCTGGGCAAACGGCCGTGCCGACGGAAACACCAGGTCGTAGCCGGAAGCACCGGCCATCAGTTTGGTTTCAAGCATCTCGTTGCTGTCGTAGACGTCGTAGATAACTTTGATGCCGGTGGCCTTTTCGAAATTGGCCAGCGTGTCCTGGGCGATGTAGTCCGACCAGTTGTAGACGTACACCACGTTGTCGCCCTTGCCGGCGGCCGCGGGTTTGCCGGTTTCGGTGCCCGGGTCGGGAGCGCCGCCACACGCGGCCAGAAGCACGACGGATGCAATCAGGCTCAAGCGCAGGAACATGGGGTGGCTCCGTAGACGGCGGGGATAGGCCATGTTCGGGGGCGCCACCGGGGCTGTCAACGCACGGCCGGTGAACTTACTCGGCGTTGGACCAATCGCTGGCAAGCAGGCCCATCAGCACGCTGTCCTGCATTTCGCCCGCTATCTGCCAGCGTTGGCGCAGGTAGCCCTCACGGCGGAAACCCAGGGCTTCCAGCGTACGCAGCGACGGCTGGTTGCGCGGATCCAGGTCGGCCTCGATCCGCCGCAGTCCCAGGGGTCCGAAGGCGTGGTCCATCAGTACGGTGAGGGCTTCCCGGCCGTAGCGCCGGCCCCAGTGGTCGCGCGCCAGGGCAAAGCCTAGCTCCGCCCGGCCCTGGCCGTGGTCCACGCCGTAGAGGGTGACGGTGCCGATGATGCGATTGTCGCCGCGCAGGGCGATGCCCCACTGCAGCAGGTTGCCCTGGTCGAAGCCGCGATGGATGGCTTCGAGGTAAATGCTGGCCTCGTCGCGGTGTGGCCAGGCGCTGCAGTTCCAGAAGCGCATCACCTCGGGGTCGGAGAACACGCCGTAAAGGTCCTCGAGGTCAGCCGACTCGATCCAGCGCAGCTGCAGGCGCGGAGCCACCAGCGTAGGCAGCCGGGCCGCATCGGTCATCGGGGTGGGCGCGGGCACTGCGGACGGGCGGCGACTTGCGATCGTCATGAGTGTCAGGGCCATGGCCGGGGGAGGAGGGGAGCTATCGGGTAGAACGCGGAGATGCCGCATTACCGGACGCGGCCGCTGGCGCGGCGTTCTTGGGCATGCAACCCTGCGTTGCAGGCGCCGGGCCTGTGGTGCAGGCCGTTCGCCCCTATTTCTTGGTTATATCGCCGCTGCGCCCCACCCCTGGGAGTCACCATGACCCTGCTTCGTACCGTAGTCCGCCAAGTGCGCGGCATGCCGGCCTCCGATGGCGCCGGCGTTAAGCTCACGCGCGTCATTGGCAGCCCGCAGCTGCCCGAGTTGGACCCGTTCCTGCTGCTGGACGAATTCGGCACCGATCGGCCGGAGGACTACATCGCCGGATTTCCATCGCACCCGCACCGCGGTTTCGAAACCGTGACCTACATGCTCGACGGCCGCATGCGGCACAAGGACAACCACGGCAACGAGGGTGTGCTGGTGCCCGGCAGCGTGCAGTGGATGACCGCCGGCCGCGGCATCGTGCATTCGGAGATGCCCGAGCAGGAGCAGGGCCGCATGCGCGGTTTCCAGCTGTGGGTGAACCTGCCCGCCGTCGAAAAAATGACTGCACCGCGCTATCAGGAATACGGCCCCGAGCGTTTCCCCGAGCATGCGATCGCCCCCGGCGTGAGCGTAAAGGTGATCGCGGGCCAGGTTGGCGCCGTGGCCGGCGCGATCGAGCAGCCGGCCACCCAGCCCACCTATCTCGACATTCGACTGGACGCCGGCGCCAGCTTCGAGCAGGCCCTGCCGCCCGGGCATTCCGCCTTCGCCTACGTTTACGAAGGCAGTGCGGGTTTCGGCGACGCCGCCAGCCCGGTCGGGGTGGACGCGCAGCATCTGGCGGTGCTGGGCCCGGGCGACGCCGTGCGCGTGCAGGGCTTGGCGCAGGGCGCGCGGCTGATCCTGGTGGCCGGCAAGCCGCTGGGGGAGCCCGTGGCGCGCTACGGCCCCTTCGTCATGAACACCCAGGCCGAGCTCAGGCAGGCCTTCGAGGATTTCCAGGCCGGGCGCTTCTAGCCCACCCACCGCAAGGAGCCCGCCATGTCGGCACGTCCTGTCAGCGCCAAGCTTCAAACCAGCGCCGCACCCTTTGCAACGCAGCTCACGCTAGGCCCGCATCACGGCGCGGCCGACGAGCCGGCGGAGCTGGGCGGCGGCGACACCGGCCCAACGCCGGACGAAATCGTGCTGTCGGCGCTGGGCGCCTGCACCGCCATCACCCTGCGCATGTACGCGCAGCGCAAGCAGTGGCCGCTGGAAGAAGTCGAGGTGGCGCTGGCCTACCTGGAGCGCGGCAAGGAGCGCAGCGTGATCGAGCGTCGCGTGCACCTGCGCGGGCCGCTGGATGACGAGCAGCGGGCGCGCCTGCTGCAAATAGCCAACGCTTGCCCGGTACATCGGCTGCTGACCGGCCAGGTGGAGATTCCCACGGTGCTGGCCCTCTGAAAAACGAAGGCCGGGTTGCCCCGGCCTTCGTGGGTTCGCGTATGCGACGCGCTTAGTCCTTGTCGGACTGCAGCCAGCGCGCGTAGAAGCCGGCCAGGATGGCGCCGACGATCGGGGCCAGCCAGAACAGCCAAAGCTGCGACGCCGCCGCCGTGTCGGCGAAGAAGGCCACGCCGGTGGAGCGCGCTGGGTTCACCGAGGTGTTGGTGATCGGGATGCTCACCAGGTGGATCAGCGTCAAGCACAGGCCGATCGCGATGGGCGCGAAGCCTGCCGGCGCGCGCTTGCTGGTGGCGCCCAGGATGACCGTGAGGAACATGAAGGTCATCACGATCTCGGTGATCAGGGCCGCGTGCAGGCTGTAGCCGCCCGGGGAGAGTTCGCCGAAGCCATTGCTGGCAAAGCCGCCGGCTTGGAAGCCTGCCGTGCCGCTGGCGATCTGGAACAGCACGAAACCCGCCGCCAGGCCGCCCACCACCTGCGCGATGATGTAAGGCACCAGGTCCTTGGCCGGGAACCGTCCCGCGGCCCAAAGGCCAAAGCTCACCGCCGGGTTGAAATGACCGCCCGAGATGTGGCCCACCGCATAGGCCATGGTCAGCACCGTCAGGCCGAAGGCCAGCGACACGCCGACCAGGCCGATGCCCAGCGGATTGCCGTCACCGCCGAAGTTGGCCGCCAGCACCGCGCTGCCGCAGCCGCCCAGCACCAGCCAGAAGGTGCCGAAGAACTCCGCACCCAGTTTCTTTCCCATTGCCATGAGTCTCCCTCCCAGGATTCATTGCGGGCCCGCTGCTGCGGGCCGGCCACCGATTGGCGACCCGCCCTTTATGCCCCGGTTGACGGCCCTTGGGAAGGGGTCAGCGCTCGGGCAGGGGAATGAACTCGGTTTCGCCCGGCACCGGCGCGAAATGGCCGGCTTGCCAGTCGGCCTTGGCCTGCTCGATAAGCTCGCGCGAGCTGGCGACGAAGTTCCACCACAGGTGCCGGTGGCCATCCAGCGGCGCACCGCCGAGCAGCATCACGCGGCAGTCGCTGCGTGCCTTCAGGGTCGGCTCGGTGCCGGCTTCGAGTACCGTCAGGTGCTCCAGCAGCAGCGGCTGCGTGCCCAGGGCCAGCTCGCCGGCCACCGGGTAAATCGCGCGCTCGACGTGCTCGGCGGGGATCACCAGTTCGGCGCCTGCCTTCAGGTCGATCGAGACGTACAGGGTGTCCACCAGCACGGCGACCGGCGCGCGCGCGCCGAACCCATGGCCGGCAACCACGGTGAGCCGTGCACCGGGGCGTTCAACGATGGGCAGGCTTGCCTTGGGATGGTGGGCGAACGCCGGCGGGTCGCTTTCGTGCGCCAGCGGCAGCGCCACCCAGGTCTGCAGGCCGTGCATGCGCTGCGGCTGCCCGCGCAGCCGCTCGGGGGTGCGTTCGGAGTGGGTGATTCCGCGCCCCGCGGTCATCCAGTTGACGTCACCGGGGGCGATTTCCTGCACCGTGCCCAAGCTGTCGCGGTGGGCGATGCAGCCTTCCCAGAGGTAGGTGACGGTGGCCAGGCCGATATGCGGATGCGGGCGTACGTCCAGGCCCTGTTCGGGGCCGAGTTCAGCCGGTCCGATGTGGTCGAAGAACACGAAGGGGCCGACGCTGCGCGCCAATGCGTGCGGCAGCAGGCGCTTCACCGTGAAGCCACCGCCCAGATCATGGACGCGGGGAGGAATGGTTGTTGTCATGGCGGCAATCTAGCCCAGGCCGATCGCCGCGACCAGCGCTTCAGCCCTTGGCCAGCAGGGCCAGCAGGCCGCGCGCAGTGCGCAGGCGCGAGGCGGCGTCGGGGAGCTCCAGCCGCAGCCGCAGCTTGTCCGGGCCCTCCATCGCGTACACCTTGGCCTGGGTCTGGATGAGGCGAATCACCGACATCGGGTCGATGCTGGGCTGGGGCAGGAACATCACGCGCCCGCCGTTGGCGCCCAGCTCGAGCTTGCGGATACCCAGCGCGGTGGCGGCGAGCTTGAGTTCCGCTACGGCGAACAGCTGCTTGGCCTGTTCGGGCAGCACGCCGAAGCGGTCCACCATCTCCACCTGCAGCTCCGACAGCGCCTCGGTGTCGCGGGCCGAGGCGATGCGCTTGTAGAGCGTCAGGCGCGCGTGCACATCGGGCAGGTAATCCTCGGGAATCAGCGCGGGAATATGCAGCTCAACGTCGGCGCCGTGGCGCAGGGCCGGGTCCAGGTCGGGAATCTTGCCGGACTTGATCGAGGCCACCGCGCGCGCCAGCAGTTCGGTGTAAAGCGAGAAGCCAATCTCGGCCATCTGGCCACTCTGGTCCTCGCCCAGCAGCTCGCCGGCGCCGCGGATTTCCAGGTCGTGGGTGGCCAGAGTGAACCCGGCGCCCAGCTCCTCCAGCGACGCCAGCGCTTCCAAACGCTTCTCGGCGTCGGCGGTGAGCGTTTTCTTGCTGGGAACCACCAGGTAGGCATAGGCACGGTGGTGCGAGCGGCCCACGCGGCCGCGCAGTTGGTGCAGCTGGGCCAGCCCGAAGCGGTCGGCGCGGTGGATGATGATGGTGTTGGCGCTGGGGATGTCGATGCCCGATTCGATGATGGTGGTGCATACCAAGACGTTGAAGCGCTGGCGGTGGAAATCGAGCATGGTCTGCTCGAGTTCGCGCTCGGGCATCTGGCCGTGGGCGATCCGGATGCGCGCTTCAGGCACCAGCTCGGCCAGGTCGCGGGCCGTTTTCTCAATCGTGTCCACTTCGTTGTGCAGGAAGTAGATCTGGCCGCCGCGCGCCAGCTCGCGCTGGAACGCCTCGCGCATCAGCGGCGCGTCCCAGGGCGTCACCACCGTCTGCACGGCCAGGCGATGGGCGGGCGGGGTGGCGATGATGGAAAGTTCGCGCAGGCCGCTCATCGCCATATTGAGCGTGCGCGGGATCGGCGTGGCGGTGAGCGTGAGCAGGTGCACCTCGGCGCGCAGGGCTTTCAGCGCTTCCTTCTGGCGCACGCCGAAGCGCTGCTCCTCGTCCACTATCACCAGGCCCAGGTCCTTGAACTTCACGTCGGGCTGCAGCAGACGGTGGGTGCCCACGATGACGTCGATCTTGCCTTCCGCCAGTTGCTCCAGCGCGGCCTTGATTTCTTTCGGGGATTTGAAGCGGCTGAGCACTTCCACCCGGATCGGCCAGTCGGCATAGCGGTCGCGGAAGTTGCGGTAGTGCTGCTCGGCCAGCAGGGTGGTGGGCACCAGCAGCGCCACCTGCTTGCCGGCGGTGGCGGCCACGAACGCCGCGCGCACCGCCACTTCGGTCTTGCCAAAGCCCACGTCGCCGCATACCAGCCGGTCCATGGGCGAGGGCTTGCCCAAGTCGGCGATGACGGCGTCGATGGCGCTGAGCTGGTCGGGCGTCTCCTCGAACGGAAACGTCGCCGCGAACGGTTCGTACATCGCCCGGTCCACCTGCAGCGCCAGACCTTGGCGGGCCTGCCGCCGGGCTTGGATTTCAAGCAATTCAGCGGCGACATCCCGGACTTTTTCCGCCGCCTTGCGCTTGGCCCGGTCCCACTGCTCGCCGCCCAGAGAATGCAGCGGCGCCAAGTCTGGCGAAGCGCCCGAGTAACGGCTCACCAGCTGCAGCTGCGCCACCGGCACGTAGAGCTTGTCGCCCTTGGCGTATTCAATCTGCAGGTACTCGCCGCTGATGCCGCCGCTTTCCAGCGTCACCAGGCCCTGGTAGCGGCCGACGCCGTGGTCCTCGTGCACGATCGGCGAGCCCATCGTGATCTGGCTCAGGTCGCGCAGCACGCTGTCCGGGTCGCGGGCGGCGCCGCGCTTGCGGCGGCGGCTCTGTTCGGCGCGGTCGGGGAACAACTGGCGCTCGGTAAGCACTGCCAGCGCTGGCGACGCCAGTGCGAACCCTTCTTCGATGGCCGCGACGGTGATGGCGAAGCGCGCATCGCCGGCCACGAAAGCCTCCCAGCCCGCCAGTGGTGCCGGCCGCAGGTCTTCCGAAGCCAGCAGTTCGATCAGTGCCTCGCGGCGCCCGGCGGAATCGGCCGCCAACAGCACCCTGCCCGGATAGCTGCGCAGGAACCCCAGCAGCGCCGCGCCGGGCTCGCTGCCTTTTTGCGACCAGGGCAGGGACGGCGCCGGCAGCTCGGCCATGGCGATGGCCTGCGCAAACTGCGGATGGGTCGGCCCGCAGACTTCCACCCGCAGCGCCTGGTTCCAGCGCGCGCGCAGCTGTTCTGGCGGCAGGAATATTTCTTCGGGCGCCAGGATAGGCCGATCGATGTCGTGGCGGCGCTGCTCCCAACGGTTGGCGGTCTGGGCCCAGAATGCTTCGGCCGCTTCGGCGGCACCTTCGCCCACCAGCACCAGGGTCTCGCCCGCCAGGTGTTCGAACAGCGGGGCGGTGCGCTCGAAGAACAGCGGCAGGTAGTACTCGATGCCGGCCGGCGCGCCGCCTTCCTTCAGGTCCTGGTACAGCGGGCAGCGGCGCGGGTCGAACTCGAAGCGCTCGCGCAGGGTTTCGCGCACGCGCTTGGCGCTGTCGGCATCCAGCGGGAATTCGCGCGCAGGCAGCAGGCGGACGCTTTCAACCGCGTGGTCGGAGCGCTGGGTTTCAGGGTCGAAACTGCGCAGCGAATCAATCTCGTCGTCGAACAGCTCGATGCGATAGGGCAGGTCCGAGCCCATCGGGAACAAGTCGAGCAGGGCGCCGCGCACCGCGAAATCACCCGGGTCGAGCACCTGCGGCACATTGCGGTAGCCGGCGGCTTCGAGTCGACGCTTCTCTTTGTCCAGGTCCAGCTTCTGGCCGCGCGTCAGGTCGAGCGTGTTGCCGGCGATCCATTCCGGCGGCGGCAGCCGCTGCATCAGCGAGGCCACCGGTACCACCAGGATGCCCTTGCGTGCGTTGGGCAGCCGGTACAGCGCGGCGACGCGCTGGGAGACGATGTCGGGATGCGGACTGAACAGGTCGTAGGGAAGGGTCTCCCAGTCGGCGAAATGCAGCACCGGCAGGTCGCCGGCCAGCACTTTCAGGT
>JANORD010000050.1:0-2947 GCA_031415095.1 Lysobacteraceae bacterium | reverse complement strand
TCGAGTGGGCTGGCAACAAGCTGCCCGAACCGGCCCTGCTGTTCGCCCTGCTGGCCTTGGTGGTCGCGCTGGTTTCAGCGCTGGGTGCCTCGCTGGAGTGGAGCGTGCAGCCGGTGAAGCCGGTACTGCGTACCGAGCTGCTGCTCCAGGCCGACGGCCAGCAGGTGCAGGTGCCAGTGCTGGATGCGCGCGGTGCGCCGCAGCTGGACCTGGTGGCGCAGGGCAGTCCGATCCAGCCGCGCTCCCTGCTCACCGTGGACGGCGTGTACTGGATGCTGTCCTCGGCGCTGCGGAACTTTGCGCAGATGCCGGCGCTGCCGCTGATCTTCGTCGCCATGCTGGGAATCGGCGTGGCGGAAAAGTTCGGATTCTTCTCCGCATTGATGCGCTGGCTGGCGCTGTTGACGCCGCGTCGTCTGCTGACGCCGGCCGTGGTGCTGCTGGGCGCGACCTCGTCGGTGGCGTCCGACGCGGGCTACATCATCCTGCCGCCGCTCGCCGCCGCGCTTTACCTGGCGATGGGCCGGCACCCCGTGGCCGGCATGGCGGCGGCGTTCTGCGGCGTCGCCGGCGGCTTTGGCGCCGGATTCTTCCCGACCGGTGGCGACAGTGTGCTCACGGGCTTCGCGCAGGACGCGGCACGCGTTATCGACCCGGGATACACCGTTTCCATCCTGCACAACTATTACTTCAAGGTGGCGTCGGCGTTCGCGGTGATGCTGGGCGGTTGGTTCGTCACCGACCGCATCGTCGAGCCACGCTTGAACAGGCAGCATCCGGAGGACAAAGCGGCCGCCGGCGACGATACCGCCCGCGCCATGGCGCTGGCTCCGCGCGAGCGCCGTGCGCTGATGGGCTCCCTGGCAAGCCTGCTGGCGGGCCTGGCCCTGGTCGCGGCGCTGGTGCTGGTGCCCGGCATGCCCCTGAACGGCGACGGCAAGCCCAGCCTGCCCAACGGGCGCGTGGCCACCACCACCGCCGTGCTGCTTCTGCCCGCAGGCACCGAAGTGGAGGAAGGTGCCACCGTGCTGGCCACTGAACCCTTCACCGTGGTGGCGGACGGAGCGCCGCGGCTGCTGGAGTCGCCGGGCCCGCGCTGGTCGCACGTGATCGTGCCGCTGATCGCGCTGCTGTTCCTGCTGCCGGGCGTGGTGTTCGGCGCCATGAACGGCGCGCTGCGCAACCAGGATGATCTGGCCGCAGCCCTGAATCACGGCATCCGCAGCATCGTGCCCGTGCTGGTGATGCTGTTCTTCCTCGCCCAGTTCGTGGCCTACATGGGCTACAGCGGCCTGGACCGGATGCTGGCCTACGCCGGCGGCAGCCTGCTGTTCCAGGCCGACTTGCCCATCCCGATGCTGGTGGTGGCCTTCATCCTGGTGGTGGTGTTCGGTGATTTCGCCATGAGCGGCATGCTCAGCAAGTTCGGCGTGCTGGCGCCCATCTTCATCCCCATGTTCATGATCGTGGGCATGAGCCCGGAGCTCACCACCGCCGCCTACCGCATCGGCGACTCGGTGGTGAACATCGTCACCCCGCTCAATTCCTACCTGCTGATTATCCTGGTGGTGTTCCAGAAGTACCGGCCCAAGGCGGGCCTGGGCACGTTGATCGCGCTGATGCTGCCTTACTCGATTGTGCTGGGCATCGTCTGGACCGCGCTGCTCCTGGGCTGGCTGGCGCTGGGCCTGCCGCTGGGGCCGGGGGCGCCGCTGCACTTCTTGCCGGGGTGAGAGGCGCTGGGCGGGCCGGCGCCCGGCACGACAAATGTCCAAGGTGGCGCCGCGTCCGCTATCCTTTCACGGCTGCCAACCGTGCGCCGCCGGCAACTTCGGAGGCTTGCAGGGGATCTTCCTCGCGGCGAACCGCCAGTCAAGCCTAGGCCCGGACCTACAGATCCCCATGCTTTTGATGATCGACAACTACGACAGCTTCACCTACAACCTCGTTCAGTACTTCGGCGAGCTTGGGCAAGAGGTGAAGGTGGTGCGCAACGACGCGCTGACCGTGGCCCAGATCGCCGCGCTCAAGCCCGAGCGCATCGTCATCTCGCCCGGGCCGTGTACGCCCAACGAGGCGGGGGTGTCGCTGGAGATCATCGAAAAGCTGTCGGGCACGGTGCCCATCCTCGGGGTCTGCCTGGGCCACCAGAGCCTGGGCCAGGCTTTTGGCGGCGAAGTGGTGCGGGCGCGCACCATCATGCACGGCAAGACGTCGCCGATCCGGCACACGGGCGTGGGCGTATTTGCCGGCGTGCCGGATCCGTTCGAAGCCACGCGCTACCACTCGCTGGTGGTGCGCAAGGAATCGCTGCCCGATTGCCTGGAGATCACGGCCTGGACCGAGCATGCGGATGGGTCCGTGGATGAGATCATGGGGCTGCGGCACCGGACGCTGGCGGTGGAGGGGGTGCAGTTCCATCCAGAGTCCATACTCACGCAGCATGGGCACGACCTGCTGCGGAATTTTCTCACGGGGCATCGGGGCTGAAGCCCCTCCCACACAGGGCATGGCAATGGTGATCACACCGCAGGAGGCGCTGCAGCGGGTAATCGAGCAGCGTGAGATTTTCCACGACGAAATGGCCGAGCTGATGCGGCAGGTGATGCGCGGGGAAGTGTCGCCGGTGATGACCGCGGCCATCCTGGCCGGCCTGCGAGTGAAGAAGGAAACCGTAGGCGAGATCGCCGGCGCGGCGCGCGCCATGCGCGAGTTCGCGGCCAAGGTAGTCGTGCCCGACGCGCACAACTTCGTGGACATCGTCGGCACCGGCGGCGATGGCTCGCACACTTTCAACATCTCCACCGCCGCGATGTTCGTGGTGGCGGCGGCGGGCGCCAAGGTGGCCAAGCACGGCAATCGCAGCGTGTCGTCCAAGTCCGGCAGCGCCGACGTGCTGGAGGCGCTGGGCGCGGTGATCGAGCTGCAGCCCGACCAGGTGTCGGCC
>JANORD010000049.1:0-10384 GCA_031415095.1 Lysobacteraceae bacterium | reverse complement strand
GTTGGAGCCGATCCACATGAGATGGTTGAGGATGCGGGTGACCTCGTCGAACATGGTGCGGATGTACTGCGCGCGCACCGGCGCCTCGATTTTCAGCAGCTTCTCGATGGCGCGCACGTAGGCGTGCTCGTTGCACATCATTGAAACGTAGTCGAGCCGGTCCATGTACCCGATGGACTGGTTGTAGGGCTTGGACTCGGCCAGCTTCTCGGTGCCGCGATGCAGCAGGCCCACGTGTGGGTCGGCGCGCTGCACCACCTCGCCGTCCATCTCCAGCACCAGGCGCAGCACGCCGTGCGCGGCCGGATGCTGGGGGCCGAAGTTGAGCGTGTAGTTGCGGATTTCCTGGGTCATGGTGCGCCGTCCTTGCCCGGCTGTTCAGTGGCGGCCTGCTGCCAGCGCGAGTCCTCGCGCACTACACGCGGCACGCCAACGCGCGGTTCGATGGAAACCGGCTCGTACACCACGCGCTTGCGCTCGGCGTCGTAGCGCACCTCCACGTTGCCCGACAGCGGGAAGTCCTTGCGGAACGGGTGGCCGACGAAGCCGTAGTCAGTGAGGATGCGGCGCAGGTCCGGATGGCCTTCGAACAGGATGCCAAACAGGTCGAAGCACTCGCGCTCGAACCAATTTGCTACGGGAAATACATCAACAAGCGACTGGACGGTTGGCAGGCTATTGTCAGCGGCGAAACAGCGAATCCGCAGCCGCCGGTTGAAGCGCACCGACAGCAGGTGCACCACCACGGCATAGCGTCGCTCCGGGCCATTGCCGCGTGGCCGCTGCTCCCAGGTAAAACGGCCCGGGCCAGCGCCCTCGATGCCGCGCGAAAAGCCCTCGGACGACACATCGGTGGTTTCCCACTCGTCGGTGCCATAGCCGAGGAAATCGACGCCACACAGGTCAATCATCTGTTCGAAGGCGAAATCGGCGTCGTCGCGCAGCAGCCGCGCCGATTCGGCCCAGGTTTCCGGCGCCAGCTCCACCGTGGTTTCGCCCAGCGCCTCATGCACCGACACCAGCCGGTCCTGAAGGCGCGCCTTGAGGCGCTCGGTGAAACTCTGTGTGGGTTCGACCATGGCGGCGGCTGGGTCCTTAGCGGGCAATGGTGTTGGTGCGGCGGATCTTCTTTTGAAGCTGCAGGATGCCGTACACCAGCGCCTCGGCCGTGGGCGGGCAGCCCGGGACATAAACGTCCACCGGCACCACGCGGTCGCAGCCGCGGACCACCGAATAGGAATAGTGGTAGTAGCCGCCGCCGTTGGCGCAGCTGCCCATCGAGATCACCCACTTGGGGTCGGGCATCTGGTCGTAGACCTTGCGCAGCGCCGGCGCCATCTTGTTCACCAAGGTGCCGGCCACGATCATCACGTCGGACTGGCGCGGCGACGGCCGGAAGATGACGCCGTAGCGGTCCAGGTCCAGGCGCGCGGCGCCAGCGTGCATCATTTCCACCGCGCAGCAGGCCAGGCCAAAGGTCATCGGCCACATCGAGCCGGTGCGCGCCCAGTTGACCAGCGTGTCGATATTGGTGGTGACGAAGCCGCGCTCTAGCAGCGGGTTGTCGCCATCAGGACGCAGGATGTCATCCACCGAACCGACGGGCTCGGGGTTGTTCATCACGCGCGCGATTGCCGAACTCACTCCCATTCGAGCGCTCCCTTTTTCCAGACGTAGATGTAGCCCAGCACCAGCAGGCCGATGAAGATGCCCATCTCGGTGAGGCCGACGATGCCCAGGCTGCGGAAGTTCACCGCCCACGGAAATACGAATGCGATTTCCAGGTCGAAGATGATGAATTGGATGGCGATGAGGTAGTAGCGCACGTCGAACTGCATGCGCGCGTCTTCGAAGGCTTCGAAGCCGCATTCGTAGGGCGAGAGTTTTTCGCTGGTGGGGCGCTTGGGTCCCAAGCCCCAGCCGAGCGCCAACAGGACGATGCCCAAACCCGTGGACACGAACAGGAACAGCAGAATCGGCAGATATTCGCCCAGCACGCGCGCTTCCTCACCCTGCGCCCTTGGGCGCGTTCGCGCCGCCGCTCCAGCCAAACCGGGCGGCAGCCCGTACAACAAGTTGGTGCCCGAGGGGGGACTCGAACCCCCACGACTTACGTCGCTACCACCTCAAGGTAGTGCGTCTACCAATTCCGCCACCCGGGCAGGTGTACCTGGCCCCGGAAACTCCGGAACCAAGGCCTAAGATTGTACCAGCCGATCAGCCGCCTTTGCCGTCTTGCGTCTTGTCGGCATCAGCTGCAGCTGGCTCGGCAGGAGCCGTCGGCGCAGGCACCGCATCGGTCGCCGCTGGCACGGCCGGAGCAGGCGCCGGAGCCGGTACGGCGGACGGGATCACCGGCACGTCGGACGCGGGCAATTCACCCGCCGGCGTGACGACCGCGGGAACGTCCGACATCGCGCCCAAGTCTTCGTCGGCGGGGACGTGGACGATGGTGCGGGTGGCGTTCCAGGCCATGCCCAGGCTCATCGCGAAAAACACGACGGCCAGCCACTTGGTGGCGGTGGACAGGAAGTTGGCCGAGCCACGGGCGCCGAACACGGTGGCCGAGGCGCCGGCACCGAAGCCAGAACCCGCGGCGGCACCGGAGCCGCGCTGCATGAGGATGAGCACGATCATGGCGATCGCGACCAGGACATAGATGACGCTTACGATGGTGAGCAGCATGGATGGATTCTTTTACCTCGCCGCCGCAGCGACGATTGCCAGGAAGTCCTGGGCCACGAGGGATGCGCCCCCGATCAGGCCGCCATCCACGTCGGGCTGGGAAAACAGCTCGGCCGCGTTGGCGGGTTTGACGCTGCCGCCATAAAGGATGGGCAGCGAGCCGGCGATTCTAGCATCCACGGCCCGCAGTTCGCCACGCAGGAAGGCGTGCACCTCCTGGACCTGGGCGGGGGTGGCCGTGCGGCCAGTGCCGATGGCCCAGACCGGCTCATAGGCCAGCACCGCCTCCGCGAAGGCAGCTACGCCCGCCAGCGCCACCACGGGCTCGATCTGGCGCTGGAGCACCCACTCGGTATGGCCGACCTCCCGCTGATGCAGGGTTTCGCCTACGCACAGGATGGGGATGAGCCCGGCCTTATGGGCGGCCAGGAACTTCTCGGCCACCTGCAGGCTATCTTCCTCGTGGTAATGGCGGCGCTCGGAGTGGCCCACCAGCACGTAGCGCGCGCCCACGTCACGCAGCATCCGGCCGGAGATTTCTCCGGTGTAGGCGCCCTGGTCGTTCACGCCCAGGTCCTGGGCGCCAAAATGCAGGCCCTGGGGTCCATAGCGCTCGGAAAGTTCGGCCAGGTAGGGCGCCGGCGGCAGGATGAGCACGTCCACGCCAGCCTGTCGGGGTGCCTGCACCAGCGCGTCAAGCAGGCCGCGGGCAAACGCGCGGTCGCCGTTGAGTTTCCAGTTGCCTGCGACTAGCTTCTGGCGCATGGGGATGTCCTTGGGCACAGGCTGCAAGGATACCGCGCCCACCGCCTTTCTGACGGCGCGCGCCCGGGTTGCAAACCGGCAATAATCGCGAATCCGGCACGTGCCGACGCCCAGGAACCCCGCCCTTGCCCCCTTCCCCGCCCGGCTATGCCCTTATCACCGGCGCCTCCAGCGGTATCGGTGCCGCCATTGCCCGCGAATACGCCCGCCGCGGCGTGCCCCTAATCCTGGTCGCGCGCCGCGCCGAGCGCCTGCAGGCACTGGCCGCCGAACTTTCCGGGGCCGTGCCCTGCGTGGTCATCGCCGCCGACCTGTCCGACCCGGCCACGCCGGCGCGACTGTTCGCCGACACCCAGGCCCGGGGGCTTTGGATCGAGACCCTGGTCAACAACGCGGGCTACGGCGTGCCGGGCCGATTCCTTTCGGCGTCGTGGAAAACCCACGCCGATTTCCTGCAGGTGCTGATGACCTCGGTGGCCGAACTCACCCACTTGTACCTGCCCGCGATGGAGGCCGCCGGCCGCGGCCGCATCCTCAATGTCGCCTCGCTGGCCGGCCTGGTGCCCGCCAGCGCCGGCCACACGCTGTACGGCGCCACCAAGCTGTGGCTGGTGCGCTTCTCGGAGTCGCTGGACCAGGAAGTCCGCAAGCACGGCGTGCACGTCACGGCCCTGTGCCCGGGCATGACCTACACCGAATTCCACGATGTGAACGGCATGCGCGACAAGGTTTCCAAGCTGCCCAAGCTGCTGTGGCTCAGCAGCGAAGACGTGGCGCGCATCGGCGTGGACGCGGTGGAGGCGGGCAAGGTGCGGGTGGTGAGCGGCGGCGCCAACCGGGTGATTGCCTGGTTGGGAAAATACCTGCCCGATGCGGTGGCCCGCGCCCTGATCGGCTCGCGCGCCAAGGATTTCCGCAACTCGGATTGAATCAGGCCAGCTTGATCTCGCGCAGCCGCTCCAGCAGGTAGTCATGCGAGGTGATGGGCTGCGGGTAGCGGTCGGGGTTTTCAGCACTGATGCAGCCCGGCAGCGTCTTGATCAGGAAATCCGGGTTCGGGTGCAGGAAGAACGGCGTCGAGTAGCGCGGCTTGCGCGCCGCCTCTCCCGGCGGGTTCACCACGCGGTGGGTAGTGGACGGGAACACGTGGTTGCTGAGCCGCTGCAGCATGTCGCCAATGTTCACCACGATGGTGTCGGCTTCGGCGGTGAACGGCACCCACTCGCCCTGGCGCGACAGCACCTCCAGCCCGGCGGCACTGGCGCCCACCAGCAGCGTGATCAGGTTGATGTCTTCATGCGCGCCGGCGCGCACGTTCGGGATATCGTCGGCGGTGATGGGCGGGTAGTGGATGGGCCGCAGGATGGAATTGCCGCACTCGGTCTTGTCGGCGAAATAGTCCTGCGCCAGGCCCAGGTCCAGCGCCAGGGCAGACAGCACCCGCGAGCCCAGCGCATCAAGAGATTCATACAGGCCATAGGCCACGGCCTTGAACCCGGGCAGTTCCTGCGGCCACAGGTTGGCCGGCATCACCTCGGCGTAGCGGGAGTCGCGCGGAATCTCGCGGCCCACGTGCCAGAACTCCTTGAGGTCGGAATACTTGGCGCCTTTCGCCGTCTCGACGCCAAAGGGCGTGTAGCCGCGCGCGCCGCTGCCGCCCGGGACGTGGTACTGGCGTTTGCTGGCTTCGGGCAGCGCAAACAGACGCTCGAACTCGGCGTAGGCGGCGCTGATCTGCGCCGGCGCGATGCCGTGGTTGCGGATGCCGGCAAAGCCCCACTGGCGGTAGGCCTGCCCCAACTCAGCCACGAAAGCGGCGCGGTCGGTGTCGAATCGCTGGATGTCGAGGGTGGGGATTCTTGAAGTCACGTGCGGCATTCCGTAAGGGTTCGGGGCCGGGCGCAGCCCGGCAGCGGGAAAATCAGGTGGCGGCCTGCACGGCGGCGGCAAGGCGATCCAGCACCTGCTGCATCAATTGGTCGTCGTCGGCTTCCACGGTAACGCGCACCACAGGTTCGGTTCCCGACGGCCGCAGCACCAGGCGGCCGCGCCCGGACAGCGCGGCCTCGGCCTGCTGGCGGGCTTCCTGCACGGCCGGCACGTCCAGCGGCTTCACGCCGGGCGCCACGCGCACGTTCACCGTGCGCTGCGGCAACGGGCGGTAGCCAGCCAAGGCTTGCGCCAGCGTTTCGCCGCGGCGCTGCAGGGCCTGCACCACCTGCAGGGCGCTGACGATGGCGTCGCCGGTGCTCGCCCGATCCAGGCACAGCAGGTGGCCCGAGGCTTCGCCGCCGAGCACCCCGCCGCGCTCCACCAAGGCCTGGTGCACGAAGCGGTCGCCGACCTTGGCGCGCACGAAGTCGATGCCGCGCTGGCCCAGCGCCAACTCCATGGCGTAGTTGGTCATCAGCGTGCCCACCACCGGTCCACGCAGCCGGCCCTCGGCTTGCCATTGGCAGGCCAGCACGAACAGCAGCCCGTCGCCGTCCACCAAGTGGCCCGCCTCGTCCACCATCAGGACGCGATCGCCGTCGCCATCGAAGGCAATGCCCAGCTTGGCGCCGGTGTCGATCACCCGGGCGATCAACGCCTCCGGATGGGTGGAGCCAACGCCGCGGTTGATGTTCAAGCCGTCAGGCGCGGCACCGATGGCGTCCACCGTGGCGCCCAGTTCGGTGAACACGCGCGGCGCGACCTGGTAGGTGGCGCCGTGGGCGCAATCGAGCACCACCCGCGCGCCGGCCATGGAGAAATCGTCGGGCACGCTGGCCTTGCAGAAATCGCTGTAGCGCGCCATCGCATCGGACACCCGCGAGGCCTTGCCCAGCCGCTCCGAGGGCTGGGTGCTGAAGTCGCGCTCAAGCTCGGCTTCGATGGCGGCTTCCACCGCATCTCCCAGTTTTTCACCCTGGGCCGAGAAAAACTTGATGCCGTTGTCCTCGTGCGGATTGTGCGAGGCGCTGATCACGATGCCGGCATCGGCGCCCAGCGCGCGCGTCAGGTAGGCCACCGCCGGCGTCGGCATCGGGCCGAGCATGCGCACATGCGCCCCCGCGGCGACCAGCCCAGCTTCCAGCGCGGCTTCGAACATGTAGCCGGAAATCCGGGTGTCCTTGCCGATCACCACCGTGGCGTGGTCACGGCCCTCGCCCACCAGCACGCGGCCAGCGGCAGCGCCCAGGCGCAGCATGAAATCGGCCGAGATCGGCCATTCGCCCACCCGGCCACGGATACCGTCGGTGCCGAAGTACTTGCGCTGGCTCATCGCGGCCTCACTCGGCCGCGGGCGCCGGATCCGGGGACGGCGCCGGCTGGCGCATCATCAGGGCGAGCATCGCCGCGAGCTTTTCGCGCATCTGCCGCCGGTCGATGATCAGGTCCAACGCGCCGTGCTCCACCAGGAACTCCGAGCGCTGGAAGCCTTCGGGCAGGGTTTCGCGCACCGTTTGCTCGATCACGCGCGGACCGGCGAAGCCGATCAACGCCTGCGGCTCACCCACGTTGATGTCGCCCAGCATGCCCAGCGAAGCAGACACGCCGCCGGTGGTGGGATGCGTGAGCACCGAGACAAAGGGCAGGCCCGCGGCGCGCAGCCGTCCCAGCGCGGCCGAGGTCTTGGCCATCTGCATCAGCGAGAACAGGCCTTCCTGCATGCGGGCGCCACCGGTGGCGGAAAAACTAACCAGCGGGCAGCCTATCTCCAGCGCCCGCTCGGCCGCCAGGGTGAATTTTTCGCCTACCACCGAGCCCATCGAGCCGCCCATGTAGCGGAATTCGAACGCCGCCACGCAGATGGGGTGACCCTTGAGCTGGCCCTGCACGGCCACCATGGCATCGCGCTCGCCGGTGGCTTTTTGGGCGGCCTTGATGCGGTCGGAGTATTTTTTCTGGTCCTTGAAGTGCAGCGCGTCCACCGGCCCCAGCGCGGCGCCAATCTCTTCGCCGCTGTCGTCGTCCAGGAAAGCCACCAGCCGCTCGCGGGCGCCGATGGCCATGTGGTGGCTGCACTTGGGGCAGACGCGCAGGTTCTGCTCTAGCTCCGGGCCGTAAAGCGCCGCGCCGCAGCGATCGCACTTTTCCCACAGCCCCTCGGGCACGGCGCCCTTGCCGCCGCCCTGGGTGCGGATGCGCGAGGGCATCAGTTTGGTCAGCCAGCTCATTCAGGCACCGGTCTTGTAGGGGTCGGGAAGTTTAGCCCGAATGGCCGGGGCCGGAAGGCCCCGGGCCGGTCAGTCCTGCCAGGGCACGGCATCCAAGGCAGCGCGCAGCGGCGCCAGGAAAGCCTTCGCGCTGGCAGCCGCGGCCTGCGGAGTGGCCGCCTCGGCCAGCGACTCCACCAACGCACTGCCCACCACCACGCCGTCGGCGGCAGGTGCCAAGGCCGAGGCCGAGGCGGCATCGCGGATGCCAAAACCCACCAGCACCGGCACCAATGCCTGCTGGCGAAGCTGGCCGGCCTTTGCCAGCACCTCCACCGTATCGAGCTTGCCGGCGCCGGTGACTCCGGCAAAGGAGACGTAGTACAGATAGCCCTGCGATTCAGCGGCCAACCGGGCCAAGCGCTCGGGAGACGTGGTGGGCGCGGCCAGGGAAATCAGCTGCAGGCCCGCCGCGTTGAACGCAGCGCGATTGGGGCCGGCCTCTTCCGGCGGCAGATCCACCAGCAGCACGCCGTCCACGCCGGCCGCGGCGGCTGCCGCCGCGAACGCAGCGGCCCCGCGCATTTCCACCGGGTTGAGGTAGCCCATCAGCACCACGGGCGTGTCGGCATCGTCCTGGCGGAATTCCGCCACTGCCGCCAGGATGTAGCCCAGGCCGGCGCCGCGGGCAATGGCGCGTTCGGAGCTGCGCTGGATCACCGGGCCATCGGCCATCGGGTCCGAGAAGGGCACGCCCAGTTCAATAACATCGGCGCCAGCCTGCACCAGCGCGTGCATAACCGGCACCGTGGCATCCAGCGAGGGATCGCCGGCGGTGATGAAAGGCACCAACGCCTTGCGCTTGGCGGCGGCGAGCGCGGCGAAGCGGATTGCAATGCGCTCGCTCACAGGCTGATGCCCTCGCGCTTGGCGATGGTGAAGATGTCCTTGTCGCCGCGGCCGGAGAGATTGCACAGCACCAGCGCATCCTTGGGCAAGGCGCGCGCCATCTTCATTGCCTGGGCAATGGCATGGGCCGATTCGAGCGCGGCGAGGATGCCTTCGGTGCGCGCCAGCAGGTGAAACGCCTCCATGGCCTCGTCGTCGGTGACGCCAACGTAGGTGGCGCGGCCGCTGTCCTTCAGGAAGGCATGTTCGGGGCCCACGCCCGGGTAGTCCAGGCCGGCCGAGATGGAATGGGTTTCGGTGATCTGGCCGTCGTCGTCGCAGATCACGTAGGTGCGGTTGCCGTGCAGCACGCCCGGCCGCCCGGCCACCAGCGAGGCGGAATGCCGGCCGGTTTCGATGCCGTCGCCCGCCGCTTCGGCGCCGACGATGGCCACCGAAGGGTCGTTGAGGAAGGCATGGAACAGGCCAATGGCATTGCTGCCGCCGCCCACGCAGGCGGTGATGGCGTCCGGCAGTCGGCCATATTCCTCCAGCATCTGCGCGCGTGCCTCCTTGCCCACGACGGCGTTGAAATCGCGCACCAGCTTCGGGTACGGGTGCGGGCCGGCGACGGTACCAATGATGTAGAACGTGTCGTGCACGTTGCTCACCCAGTCGCGCATGGCTTCGTTCAGCGCGTCCTTGAGGGTCTTGCTGCCGGAGGTCACGGGCACCACGGTGGCGCCCAGCAGCTTCATGCGGAACACGTTGGGGGCTTGCCGCTCCACGTCGGTGGCACCCATGTACACCACGCATTCCAGGCCCAGGCGCGCGGCCACCGTGGCCGAAGCGACGCCGTGCTGGCCGGCTCCGGTCTCGGCGATGATGCGGGTCTTTCCCATGCGCTTGGCCAGCATGCCCTGGCCGATGGTGTTGTTGATCTTGTGTGCGCCGGTGTGGTTGAGGTCCTCGCGCTTGAGCAGGATGCGCGCGCCGCCCACGTGCTTGGTCAAGCGCACGGCTTCGTAAATGGGGCTCGGGCGGCCCACGTAGTGCCGGTAGTCGTGGCGAAGCTCGGCCAGGAACTCCGGGTCGTTGCGGTATTTCTCGTAAGCCGCTTCGAGCTCGGCCAGTGGGCCGATCAGGGTTTCGGAAACGAACACGCCGCCGTAGCGGCCAAAGTGCCCCGCGGCGTCAGGCCAGGCGCCGAAGTCGGCGATCTGGTCGGCGGGCGGGATGTCATTCAGGGGTGCTGCGGTCTGCACGTCTAACCTCGTCTACGAATTGCTGCATTTTTTCGCCGTCTTTCAAACCCGGCGCACTTTCTATGCCACTGGATACATCCACGGCGAACGGGCGCGCCGTTCGAATGGCTTGGCCGACGTTGCCGGGGGTGAGCCCGCCGGCCAGGAATACCGGCCGGCCCAGCGGCGGCAAGGCGGTCCAGTCGAAGCGTTCGCCCCGGCCGCCGGGCTGGCCCGGGCCGTGGCCATCAAGCAGGAAGGCACTGGCCGAAGGGTAGCGTTTGCGCGCCAGCGCAGCATTCTCCGCACCCTCCCCCATCGGCACCGTCTTGATGAAAGGCAGTGCAAAACCGCGGCAAAACGCATCGTCTTCGCTGCCGTGGAACTGCAGCAGGCTTGGACGCAGGGCCCGCACCACCGCGGCAACATCGCTGCCCGGGTTGTCCATGAACAGCGCCACCGCATCCACCAGCGGCGGCAGCGCCTGGCGCAAGCCCTCCAACTGCGCGATGTCCAAGCGCCGCGGACTGACCGCGGCAAAGACGAACCCAAGCGCGTCCACGCCCAGTTCCCCCGCCAGCCGGACATCACCCGGCCGGGTCAACCCGCAGAATTTAATTCGAGTCCTCACCCCTCATTGTATCCACCGCACGTGCAGACAAG
>JANORD010000048.1:0-8084 GCA_031415095.1 Lysobacteraceae bacterium | reverse complement strand
GTGGAAGAAATGCGCCAGTCCAACCGCATCATCAAGCAGTGCATCCAGTGGCTGCGGGCCAACCCGGGCCCGGTGATGGTGACCAACTTCAAGGTCGCGCCGCCCAGCCGCGCGGAAATGAAAGACGACATGGAAGCGATGATCCACCACTTCAAACTCTTCACCGAAGGCTATAGCGTGCCGGCCGGCGAGGCCTATGCCGCGGTGGAAGGGCCCAAGGGAGAGTTTGGCGCCTACATCGTCTCCGACGGCGCCAACAAGCCGTTCCGCCTCAAGCTGCGCGCGCCCGGCTTCGCCCATCTGTCGTCCATGGACACCATCGTTCGCGGCCACATGCTGCCCGACGTGGTGGCCATGATCGGCACCTACGACATCGTCTTCGGCGAAATCGACCGCTAAGGGTTCTGACCGATGAAAGCCACTGGAAACTTCGCCGCCTGCCAGCACGTGGACCCCATGGTCGCGCTGAGCGACGCCACGCGCAGCCATATCGACCACTGGGCGGCCAAATTCCCGGCCGACCGCAAGCGCTCGGCCGTCATCCAGGGCCTGATGGCCGCGCAGGAGCAGAACGGCGGCTGGCTGAGCGACGAGATCATCGCCGCCACCGCCAAGTACCTGGGCCTGCCGCCGGTGTGGGCCTACGAAGTGGCGACCTTCTATTCGATGTTCGACCTGGTGCCGGTGGGCCGGCACAAGGTGGCCATCTGCACCAACATCAGCTGCTGGCTCAACGGCGCTGAAGATATCGTTCGCCAATGCGAGCGCAAGTTGGGCATCAAGCACGGCGAGAGCACCCCCGACGGCCGCATCTTCCTGAAAGTGGAGGAAGAGTGCCTGGCCGCGTGTTCCGCGGCCCCGATGATGGTGATCGACGGCCACTACCACGAGAAGCTCACCGCGGCGAAGGTAGATTCGCTGCTGGACGGACTGGAGTAAGGCAAGCCATGGCGCATCATTCCCACTATTCCGAGCCCACCGGCCCGGTCGGCCCGGCGCCGCAGGAGCACAGCGTGGTCTACACCACGCTGCACTTCGACAAGCCGTGGTCGTACGAGAACTACCTCAAGACCGGCGGCTATTCGGCCTGGCGCAAGATCCTGGCCGAGAAGACCGACCCGGTGGCGGTGATTGATGCCGTGAAGCAATCCGGCCTGCGCGGCCGCGGCGGCGCCGGCTTCCCAACCGGCCTGAAGTGGAGCTTCATGCCGCGCAGCGCGCCGGGCCAGAAGTACATCCTGTGCAACTCCGATGAGTCCGAGCCGGGCACCTGCAAGGACCGCGACATCCTGCGCTACAACCCGCACGCGGTGATCGAAGGCATGGCCATCGCCTGCTACGCCACCGGCTGCACCGTGGCCTACAACTACCTGCGCGGCGAGTTCCACCACGAGCCCTTCGAGCATTTCGAGGAAGCGCTGAAGGAAGCCTACGCGCACGGCTGGCTGGGCAAGGACCTGCTGGGCTCGGGCGTGGACGTGGATATGTACACCGCGCTCGGCGCCGGCGCCTACATCTGCGGCGAAGAGACCGCGATGATGGAATCCTTGGAAGGCAAGAAGGGCCAGCCGCGCTACAAGCCGCCGTTCCCGGCCAACTACGGCCTGTTTGGCCGGCCCACCACCATCAACAACACCGAGACCTATGCTTCGGTGCCGGCCATCCTGCGCAACGGCGCCGAGTGGTTCCTGGACCTGGGCAAGCCGAACAACGGCGGCCCGAAAGTGTTTTCGGTGTCGGGCCACGTCGCCAACCCGGGCAATTTCGAGATCCGCCTCGGCACGCCGTTCAGTGAGCTGCTGGCCATGGCCGGCGGCATCCGGCCCGGCCGCAAACTCAAGGCGGTCATCCCCGGCGGCTCGTCCATGCCGGTGCTGCCGGCAGAAAACATGATGGCGTGCACCATGGACTACGACTCGATCCAGAAAGCCGGATCGGGCCTGGGCTCGGGTGCGGTGATCGTGATGGACGACACCACCTGCATGGTGCGTGCCTGCCAGCGCATCGCGCGCTTCTACTACGCCGAGTCCTGCGGCCAGTGCACGCCCTGCCGCGAGGGCACCGGCTGGATGTACCGCGTGCTCACCCGCATTGCCGAGGGCCACGCCACCATGGACGACCTGCACCGACTCAAGGGCGCTGCGGGGCAGATCGAAGGCCACACCATCTGCGCGTTCGGCGAAGCGGCCGCGTGGCCGGTGCAGGGCTTCCTGCGCCACTACTGGCATGAGTTCGAGTACGCCATCGTCAACGGCCGCTTCTACGTGGACGACGAAGCCGCCGGCTGCCTGGTGGGCGCGGAGCAGGCGGCATGAGCGCCGTTCCGGTTGCTCCGGCCGTTGCCCCGGACGTGGTGAACATCGAGATCAATGGCGTGCCGATGCAGGCACCCAAGGGCTCGATGATCATTCACGCCTCCGACAAGGCCGGTATTCCCATTCCGCGCTTCTGCTACCACGAGAAGTTGCCCATCGCCGCCAACTGCCGCATGTGCCTGGTGGACGTGGAGAAGATGCCCAAGCCCGCGCCGGCCTGCGCCACGCCGGTGATGGAAGGCATGAAGGTGACCACCCAGACCAAGCGCGCGCTGGATGCGCAGCGCAACGTCATGGAGTTCCTGCTGATCAACCATCCGCTGGACTGCCCTATTTGCGACCAGGGCGGCGAGTGCGAACTGCAGGACGTGGCCATGGGCTACGGCCGCTCGGTGTCGCGCTACGTTGACCGCAAGCGCGTGCTCACCGACGAGGACCTAGGTCCGCTGGTGGCCACCGACATGACCCGCTGCATCCAGTGCACGCGCTGCATCCGCTTCACTTCGGACGTGGCCGGCACCTTCGAGCTGGGCGGCATGAACCGCGGCGAGCACCTGCAAATTGGCACCTATGACGGCAAGCCGCTGATGACCGAACTCTCGGGCAACGTCATCGACGTCTGCCCGGTGGGTGCGCTCACCAACAAGGTGTTCCGCTATCGCGCCCGTGCCTGGGAACTGGTGGCGCGCGAAAGCCTCGGCTACCACGATGCGCTGGGCTCGAACCTATACCTGCACGCGCGCCGCGGCGACGTGATGCGCACCGTGCCGCGCGACAACGAAGCGGTGAACGAGTGCTGGCTGTCCGACCGCGACCGCTATTCGCACCAGGGCCTGGCCGCGCCCGACCGCGCCACCCAGCCGCTGCTGCGCGAGGGCGACAGCTGGCGCGAGGCGTCATGGGACGAAGCGCTGCCGCTGGCCGCCAAGCTGCTCAGGGACGCCGGCGCGGCGCTGGGCGTGCTGGCGCATCCGGCCACGTCCAACGAGGAGGGCGCGCTGCTGGCCGCGCTCGCCAAGGGCCTGGGCACGACGCATCTCGACCACCGCCTCAAGGCCCTGGATTTTTCTGACGGCGGATTCGCCGAACCCTTCGAGCTGCCGTCTGCGGCGCTGGAGCAGGCCGACGCGGTGCTGCTGGTGGGCTGCAACCTACGCCATGAGCTGCCCCTGTTGCACCAGCGCCTGCACAAGGCCGGCAAGCGCGGCGCCCGGGTGTACGCCATCAACCCGGTGGACTTCGAACAGACTTTCGCGGTGGCGGGCCAGCGCATCGTGCCGCCGTCGCAGCTGCCCGGTGCGCTCGCGGCCGTGGCCCAGGCGGCCGGTGCCGCCCTGCCTGCGGCCATCGCGGCACTGCCGCACGACGGCGCGCAGGCCATGGCCGACGCGCTGTCCAAGGCCAGCCATGCCGTCATCGTGCTGGGTGAACTGGCCGAGTGCCACGCCCAAGCGTCCTGGCTGCGCGCCGCGGCGCGTGCCCTCGCCACCGCCACGGGCGCCAAGCTCAACCGCATCCCACAGGGCGCCAACGCGCTGGGCCTGGCGCGCCACGGCGTGCTGCCGCAGGGGCAGGGCAGGCACGTGGGCGCCATGTTGGCGCAGCCGCGGCCGGCGTACCTGCTGTACGGCGTCGAGCCGCAGTTCGATTTCGCCCATGGCGCCAAGGCGCTGCAGGCGCTCGCCGGCGGCAAGGTGGTGGCGTTTGCCGCCTATGCCTCGGACGAACTCAAGAAACTGGCGCACATGATCCTGCCGATCGGACTGCTGCCGGAGATCGAAGCAACGCTGACCAATCTCGACGGCACCGATCAAGCCACCCAAGCCGGCGGCAAGCTGCCGGGCCAGGCGCGCGCCGGCTGGCGCGTGCTGCGCGCCCTCGGCGGGCAGTTGGATTTGGAGGGGTTTGAATTCACCGACCTTGCGGGACTGCGCGCAGCGCTGTCGCCGGTTTCGCCCAAGGCTGTCGCCGGGCTGGCGGAACTGGGCAAGGCCGAGCCGGGCCTGGAGCGCATCACCAGCACGCCGATCTATCGCGCCGATGCCGTGCTGCGACGGGCAACCGCGCTGAACGCGCATCCGCTCACCCACGGCGCGCGCCTGGTGCTCAACCCCGAAGAAGCCCTGGCCCGCGGCCTGTCGGACGGCGCCATCGCCAAGGTTGGCGACGGCGTTGGCACGGCGGCGCTGCCGATAGCGGTGAGTCCGCGCGTGCCCAAGGGCGCGGTGTGGATCGAGTCTGGCTATGAAGCCACCGCCCCGATGTCACCGGTAGCGCGGCTTGCGGTGGTCGGGGCCTGAGATGATCGACGTCATCCGCGAGTTCTTCCTCTCCTTCGGTGATGCGGGCCTGCTGGTCTGGACCTTGGTCAAGATCATCGTGATCGTGCTGCCCATCACCATCGGCGTGGCGTTCTACACGCTGGCCGAGCGCAAGGTGATCGGCATCATGCACGTGCGCAAGGGGCCACAGTTCATCGGTGGGTTCATGGGCATAGGCTTCATCCAGGCCTTCGCCGACGTGTTCAAGATGCTGTTCAAGGAGCTGGTGATCCCCAGTTCCGCCAGCCCGCTGCTGTTCCGGCTGGCGCCGCTGCTGGCCTTGGCGCCGGCGCTCGCGGCTTGGGCGGTGATCCCGTTCGACGACGGCGTGGTGCTGGCCGACGTCAACGCCGGCTTGCTGGTGCTGCTGGCACTCACCTCGATGGGTGTCTACGGCATCATCCTGGGTGGCTGGGCCTCGAACTCCAAGTACGCCATCCTGGGCGCGCTGCGCTCGGCGGCGCAGGTGGTGAGCTACGAAATCGCCATGGGCTTCGCCCTGGTGGGCGTGCTGGTGGCGGCTGGAACCATGAACCTCAGCGCCATCGTCCACGCCCAGGCGGGTGACATGGGCGCGCTGGAGTGGTTCTTCGTGCCGCTGTTCCCGCTATTCATCATCTACTTCATTTCCGGCGTGGCCGAAACCAACCGCGCGCCCTTCGACGTGGCCGAAGGCGAATCAGAAATCGTCGCTGGCTTCCACGTGGAGTACTCCGGCTCGGCGTTCGCCATCTTCTTCCTGGCCGAATACGCCAACATGATGCTGGTGAGCCTGCTCACCGCCATCCTGTTCCTGGGCGGCTGGCTGTCGCCTTTCCCGCCGTCCTGGGGCGCGCTGGGCGCGCCGGGCTGGTGGTGGCTGGCGCTGAAGTTCGCGTTCTTCGCCTTCACTTTCCTGTGGTTCCGCGCGACGTTCCCGCGCTATCGCTATGACCAGATCATGCGCCTGGGCTGGAAGGTGTTCATCCCGATCACGATCGTCTGGATCTTCGTGACGGCCATCATGGCCTACAACAACTGGTTCACCATCGGGGCCTGAGGCAGACATGAACCGCATCACCAACTACCTCAAGTCACTGATGCTGCTGGAGCTGCTGGCCGGGCTGCGGCTGACCTTCGGCTACATGTTCAAGCCCACCTACACGGTGAACTACCCGTTCGAAAAGTTCCCGCAGTCGCCGCGCTTCCGCGGCCTGCACGCGCTGCGCCGCTACCCCAACGGCGAAGAGCGCTGCATTGCCTGCAAGCTGTGCGAGGCGGTTTGCCCGGCGCTGGCCATCACCATCGAGTCCGAGCCGCGCGAAGACGGTTCGCGCCGCACCACCCGCTACGACATCGACCTGTTCAAGTGCATCTATTGCGGCTTCTGCGAAGAAAGCTGCCCGGTGGACTCCATCGTCGAGACCCACATCCACGAGTACCACTTCGAGAAGCGCAGCGAGAGCCTCGTCAGCAAGCAGCAGCTGCTGGCCATTGGCGACCGCTTCGAAGAAGAAATCGCGCAACGCCGGGCCGCCGACGCGGCCTACCGCTGAGGGCAGGGGACAGGAACCGATATGAGCTACGAACTCGCTGCCTTCTGGATATTCGCCACCGTGACGGTGCTGGCCGCGCTGGGAGTGATCCTGGCCCGCAACCCGGTGCACGCGGTGCTGTCGCTGGTGCTCACGTTCTTCTCGGCCGCCTGCCTCTGGCTGCTGCTGCAGGCCGAGTTCCTGGGCGTGGTGCTGGTGCTGGTCTACATCGGCGCAGTGATGGTGCTGTTCCTGTTCGTGGTGATGATGCTGGACATCAACACCACGCCGCTGCGCGAGGGCTACACCCGCTACCTGCCGGCGGCCGCCCTGGTGATGGTGCTGATGGCCGCCCAGATGATGCTGTTGATCGGCCGCCAGCGCTTCGATGCCGCCATGCCGGCCACGGACCCCGCCGCGGCGCTGGGCAAGTCCAACATCGAGTGGCTGGGCGAGGCCTTGTTCACCCGCTACATCCTTCCGTTCGAGATCGCAGCGGTGATCCTCACCGTGGCGCTGGTGGTGGCCGTGATGCTGACGCTGCGCCGCCGCCCCGGCACCAAGCACCAAGACCCATCCAAGCAGGTGGCCGTGAGCCGCCATGACCGCGTGCGACTGGTGAAAGTGCCGTCCGAACCACGCCAGGAGGACAAGCGGTGATCACCCTGGGCCACTTCCTTGCGCTGGGCGCGGTGCTGTTTTGCATCTCCCTCGGCGGCATCGTCATCAATCGAAAGAATTTGATCGTCCTGCTGATGTGCATCGAGCTGATGCTGCTCTCGGTGAACATGAACTTCATAGCCTTCTCGCGATTCCTGGGCGACCCGTCCGGCCAGATCTTCGTGTTTTTCATCCTGACCGTGGCCGCGGCCGAGGCCGCCATCGGCCTGGCCATCCTGGTGACGCTGTTCCGCAACACGCGGACCATCAACGTCTCCGAACTCGATTCACTCAAGGGCTGAGCGCACGATGATCTCCTTGAACACGCTGCTGGTGATCGCCCTGGCGCCGCTGCTGGGCAGCATCATCGCCGGCTTCTTCGGCAAGCAGGTCGGCCGCGCCGGCGCGCACTGGGTCACCATCCTGGGCGTTGCGCTTAGTTTCGCCCTGTCGTGCCAAGTGCTTTGGCAGCTGACGGCGCAGGCCGCCGACCCGTTCAACCAGAACATCTACACCTTCTTCGAGGTCGGCGGCTACTCGGCCCACGTCGGCTTCATGGTGGACAGGCTCACCGCCATGATGATGGTGGTGGTCACGTTCGTTTCGCTGCTGGTGCACGTCTACACCATCGGTTACATGGCCGAAGACCCCGGCTACCAGCGCTTCTTCAGCTACATCTCCCTGTTCACCTTCAGCATGCTGATGCTGGTGATGAGCAACAATTTCCTGCAGCTGTTTTTCGGCTGGGAAGCGGTGGGCCTGGTGTCGTACCTGCTCATCGGCTTCTGGTACAAGCGGCCCACCGCCATTTTTGCCAACCTCAAGGCTTTCCTGGTGAACCGGGTGGGTGATTTTGGCTTCCTGCTGGGCATCGCCGGCGTGCTGGCGTGGATTGGCACGCTGGACTACGCCACCGCGTTCTGCCACCCCAGCAACGCCGAGCTGCACGCCACCTTCAGCCTCTGGTCGGGCCAGGTGGCGCTGTTCGGCCACACCTGGCAGGTGCTGTCGAACCCGGTGGAAGTGCAGGTGATCAGCTTCATCTGCATCTGCCTGTTCATCGGCGCCATGGGCAAGTCGGCGCAGGTGCCGCTGCATGTTTGGCTGCCTGACTCGATGGAAGGCCCCACGCCCATTTCGGCGCTGATCCACGCCGCCACCATGGTGACGGCGGGCATCTTCATGGTGGCGCGGATGTCGCCGCTGTTCGAGCAAAGCGAGGCGGCGCTGTCGTTCGTGCTGTTCATTGGCGCCACCACGGCGCTGTTCACCGG
>JANORD010000047.1:0-6817 GCA_031415095.1 Lysobacteraceae bacterium | reverse complement strand
GGCGAGGTCGAGCTCGATGCGCTTGGCCATTTCCATGCCCAGCTCCTGGTGGGCCATCTCGCGGCCCTTGAAGCGGATGTTGACCTTGACCTTGTCACCCTCTTCAAGGAACCGTCGCAGGTTGCGCAGCTTGATCACGTAGTCGCCGTCGTCGGTGGTGGGGCGGAACTTGAGTTCCTTGATCTCGACGATCTTCTGCTTCTTCTTGGCCGCGTTCGCCTTCTTCTGCAGGTCGAACTTGTACTTGCCGTAATCCATGATGCGGCAGACCGGCGGATCGGCCGTGGGCTGGATTTCCACCAGGTCCACGCCGGATTCCTCGGCCAATGCGAGCGCTTCGTCGCGCGTCAGCACGCCCACCATTTCGCCATCGAGCCCGATAACGCGAACGCGCGGGACGCGGATCTCGAGATTCTTACGGTTGCCTTTGTCTGAAGATGAAGTATTGATTCGATTGATCCTATTGAGTGAAACCCTAACCGGCCGCCGTGATCAGGCGACCGGGCCATTCTCCGCGCGCAGCTTGGCGATGAAATCATCCACCGGCATCGAGCCCAGGTCCTCGCCGGCGCGGGTGCGCACGGCAATCATCCCATTTTCCTTCTCGCGGTCGCCAACCACCAGCAAATAAGGCACTTTTTGCAGGGTGTGCTCGCGAATCTTATAGCCGATCTTCTCGTTGCGCAAATCGGCCTGAACCCGGAAGCCTTGATTCACAAGGGTTTTCCGCACCGATTCGGTCCAGTCGGCCTGGGCATCGGTGATGTTCATGACCACCGCCTGCACCGGCGACAGCCAGGCCGGGAAGGCGCCGGCGTGGTTTTCGATAAGGATGCCGATGAAGCGCTCCATCGAGCCGACGATGGCTCGGTGCAGCATTACCGGGTGGCGCTTGGTGGAGCTTTCGTCCACATATTCGGCGCCCAGGCGGGCCGGCATCATGAAGTCCACCTGCATGGTGCCCAGCTGCCAGGTGCGGCCGATGGCGTCCTTGAGGTGGTACTCGATCTTGGGGCCGTAGAAGGCGCCCTCGCCCGGCAGTTCCTCCCAGGCCACGCCACACACCGACAGCGCGCCGCGCAGCGCGGCCTCGGCGCGGTCCCAGGTGGCGTCGTCGCCCAGGCGCGATTCCGGCCGCAGGGCGATCTTGATCTGCACGTCGCTGAAGCCGAAATCGGCGTAGACCCGCAGCGCCTGGCGGTGGAACGCCGTGACTTCCGCCTCCACCTGCTCGGGCGTGCAGAAGATGTGGCCGTCGTCCTGGGTGAAGCCGCGCACGCGCAGGATGCCGTGCAGCGCGCCCGAGGGCTCGTTGCGATGGCAGGCGCCGAACTCGCCCAGGCGCAGCGGCAGGTCGCGGTAGCTGTGCAGGCCCTGGTTGAATATCTGGATATGCCCCGGGCAGTTCATCGGTTTCAGCGCATAGGTGCGCTTCTCCGACTCGGTGAAGAACATGTTGTCCTTGTAGTTGTCCCAGTGGCCGGACTGCTTCCACAGGGAAACGTCGAGGATCTGCGGGCAGCGCACTTCCTGGTAGCCCGAAGCGCGGTAGACGCGCCGCATGTACTGCTCCACCACCTGCCACAGCTGCCAGCCCTTGGGGTGCCAGAACACCAGGCCCGGCGCCTCTTCCTGCAGGTGGAACAGCTCGAGCTGCTTGGCGATCTTGCGGTGATCGCGCTTCTCGGCCTCCTCCAGCTGCGTGAGGTGGGCCTTGAGGTCCTTGTCGTTGAGCCAGGCGGTGCCGTAGATGCGGCTGAGCATTTGGTTGTTGTGGTCGCCGCGCCAATAGGCACCGGCCACCTTCATCAGCTTGAACGCGCGCAGCTTTTCGGTGCCCGGCACGTGCGGGCCGCGGCACAGGTCGGTGAACTCGCCCTGGGTGTAGAGCGAGAGCTCCTCAGTGGCCGGGATGGCGGCGATGATCTCGGCCTTGTAGTGCTCGCCGATGCCCTTGAAGAAGGCCACGGCCTCGTCGCGCGATTTCACGCTGCGGCTGACCGGCAGCGCTTCCTTGACGATCTTCAGCATCTCGGCCTCGATGGCCGGCAGGTCCTCGGTGGTGAACGGCCGCTCGTAGGCGAAGTCGTAGAAAAAGCCACTCTCGATGACCGGGCCGATGGTGACCTGCGCGCCCGGGAACAGGCGCTGCAC
Organism: Lysobacteraceae bacterium; assembly: GCA_031415095.1. Classification (GTDB taxonomy): domain Bacteria; phylum Pseudomonadota; class Gammaproteobacteria; order Xanthomonadales; family Xanthomonadaceae; genus Arenimonas. Next base: position 4,663 of record JANORD010000047.1, on the reverse strand, counting down.
GGCCTGGGCCAGCAGGTGGGCAGTGGAATGGCGCAGCACGTCCAGCGCGTCGGGATGCTTCTCGGTGACGATTTCCAGCGCGGCGTCGGCCTCGATGCGGTAGCTGGCGTCCACCAGCCGGCCGTCCACCTTGCCGCCCAGCGCGGCCTTGGCCAGGCCCGGGCCGATGGAGAGGGCGACGTCGGCGACGCTGACGGGGTGTTCGAACGGGCGGCGGCTGCCGTCGGGGAGGGTGATGTTGATCATTGGGCTCTTGGCTTGTCTCCCTCCCCTGTTCACAGGGGAGGGCCGGGGTGGGGTCGCTCTTCGCGGCAAGAAAAAGGGCGCCAAGCGCCCTATGCGGATGCGGGCCCTGGCGTTGCGGCTAGCTCAATGAGGTAGTGCTCATGTCGCACGCTCGGCGCCGGTTGCCCGGGGCCACCTTTTTGTTTTGGCCGCTGAGGTTGCAAAGGTAGGCGCGGGAGCGTCGAAAGTCAATGAATTCAGGCGTTTCCAGCTAGACTCGGACCCGATACCACGGGGAATTCGCACATGGCGCAGAGCATCCACGATTTCCACGACGATCCGCGCAACGCCAATATCCATATCTGGATAAACGGCCAGCTCAAGCCGCGGGCCGAAGCCACGGTGTCGGTGTTCGACAGCGGCTTCGTGCTGGGCGACGGCGTCTGGGAAGGGCTGCGCGTGGTGGATGGGCAGCCGGTGTTCCTGGACGAGCACCTGGACCGATTGTTCGAAGGCGCCAAGGCGATCGCGCTGGATATCGGCCTGCACCGCGCCGGCCTGCTTCGCGCCATCCGCGACACGCTCGCTGCCAACGGCATGCATGACGGCGTGCACCTGCGGCTGATGGTCACGCGCGGCGTCAAGCGCACGCCCTACCAGGACCCGCGCGTCACCGTGGGCCCGGCCACCGTGGTGATCATCCCCGAGTTCAAGACCGCCAAGCCCGAGACCCTGGCGCGCGGCCTGAGCCTGTTCACCGTGCACGTGCGGCGCGGCTATCCGGACGTGCAGGACCCCAAGCTCAACAGCCACAGCAAGCTCAACTGCATCACCGCCTGCATCCAGGCCATCGAAGCCGGCGCCGACGAAGCCCTGATGCTGGATCCGCACGGCTTCGTAGCCACCTGCAATTCCACCCATTTCTTCATCGTGCGCAAGGGTGAAGTGTGGACGTCCACCGGCGACTACTGCCTGGGCGGCATCACCCGCGCCAACGTGCTGCGGGTCTGCCGCGAGGCGGGCATTCCCTACTTCGAAAAGAACTTCACGCTGGCGCAGGCGTACTCGGCCGAAGAGGCCTTCACCACTGGCACCTTCGCTGGCGTGGCGCCGGTTCGGTCGATTGACGGCCGCGTCATCGGCGATGGCGCGCCGGGGCCGATGGTGGCGCGGCTGCAGGGCCTGTACCGCGATCTGATCCAACGCGACGTTGCGCTGCGCGCGGCGGAGCGTTTGGCATGAGCGCGGTGCGCATCGCGATGTGGAGCGGCCCGCGCAATATTTCCACCGCGATGATGCGGGCGTGGGAGAACCGCGAGGACTGCACGGTGAGCGATGAGCCGCTGTATGCCGCTTACTTGGCCACGACCGGGCTGGACCATCCGGGCCGCGACGAGGTGATCGCAGACGGTGAAACCGACTGGCGACGGGTGGCCGAGGCGATGACGGGGCCAATCCCGGGCGGCCAACCGCTCTGGTACCAAAAGCACATGAGCCACCATCTGCTGCCAGACATGGCGCTGGATTGGGTGTTCGGGCTGAGCAACGTCTTCCTGATCCGCGACCCTTCCGAAGTGGTGGCGTCGTACCTGAAGTCGCGCGCCACCGTGACGCCCACCGACATCGGGCTGCCGCAGCAGGGCGAGTTATTCGACCGACTTTGCGAGCGCCACGGCGAGGCGCCGCCGGTGATTGACGCCGGGGACTTCCTGCGCGCCCCCGAAGCCCACCTGCGCGCGCTGTGCCTGCGGCTTGGGATCGAGTTCAGCGACCGCATGCTGGCCTGGCCGGCCGGTCCGCGCACCAGCGACGGCATCTGGGCGCCGCACTGGTACGACGCGGTCTGGAAGTCCACGGGATTCGAGCCTTGGCGGGCGCGGGAAACGGCGCTCACGGGCGAGGCGGTCTATGTGGCGGAGGCCTGCCGCCCCGTCTACGAGCGGCTGCGCGGGTACCGGATGGCGGTGGCCTGAAACGAAAAAACCGCCCTGTCGCCAGTGCGGTTTTCCATACTTCTGCCATTCGTGACCACTCTCTCAAGGACTAAGTGCTTGATTTGAGTGGTGGGCGGTACAGGGTTCGAACCTGTGACCCCTACCATGTCAAGGTAATGCTCTACCGCTGAGCTAACCGCCCACGAAGGGGCCGAAGTATACCAAGCGGGGCTGGGCAGGCCAAGCCCGGACTGGCGCCGCGCGCGGTCTCAGCGGCTGGCCATCAGTTCCCGGTCACAGTCGACGCGGCGAACGTCGCCAACCTGCTCCTCGCGGCCGAGCGCGGCGTGGGTCACCAGACAGGCGCGGTGCCGGACCTGGGACCACGCACCGGGTTGGCTCTTCATGAGGGCATCAATTTCGGGCACCGAGACGACCATGCGTGCCCCGGAAACCGCTGGCATCGGCGAGGAGTTCAAGCCCAAAAGGCCGAAAGACGCTGCCACCGCCACCGCCAACAAACTGCGAATCCCAGTCGCGGTCATTGCCAAGCCCTCGGCACGTGGTGCCTCCCCTTTTGGCTCTCCGGCCGGGGCTGGACACCTGATACGACGATTCCCCAACCGCCGTGAGGGTCAAACTACCCCCCTGCCATAAGTAACGCAAGCAGGCTGGGGCTCAGGCCATCAGCCCTTGGGTGCGCAGGCGGTGGATCTCGTCCCTGATCTTGGCGGCCTCCTCGAATTCGAGGTCCTGTGCGTGCTTGTGCATGCGCGTTTCCAGCTGCTTGAGACGAGTGGCCAACTGGCCCGGGTTCATCATGGCGTAGTCAGCGCCCTCCTCCGCCACCTTGCGGCCCTTGCCGCGGGCCTTGGCGTCCTCGGGCTCGGCGCGGGCCCCCTCCATCACGTCCAGCACGGCCCGGACGATGCTGGTGGGCGTGATGCCGTGCTCGAGGTTGTATTCCACCTGGCGCTGGCGCCGGCGGTCGGTTTCATCGATGGCCACCTTCATCGAATTGGTGATGCGATCGGCGTAGAGGATGGCCTTGCCCCGCACGTTGCGGGCGGCGCGGCCGATGGTCTGGATCAACGAGCCGGCGGAGCGCAGGAAGCCCTCCTTGTCGGCGTCCAGGATGGCCACCAGCGACACCTCGGGCATGTCCAGGCCTTCGCGCAGCAGGTTGATGCCCACCAGCACGTCGAACACGCCCAGGCGCAGGTCGCGGATGATCTCCACCCGCTCCACCGTCTCGATGTCCGAATGCAGGTAGCGCACCTTCACGTCGTGCTCGGACAGGTAGTCGGTGAGGTTCTCGGCCATCTTCTTGGTGAGCGTGGTGATCAGCACGCGGTCGCCCAGCTTCACGCGCGCGTGGATTTCCGAAAGCACGTCGTCCACCTGGGTCCCCACCGGGCGGATTTCCACTTGCGGGTCGATCAGGCCGGTCGGGCGCACCAGCAGCTCCACCACCTGGTCGCCGGATTTCTCCAGCTCGTACTTGCCGGGCGTGGCCGAGACGAAGATGCTGCGCGGCGCGCGGCGCTCCCACTCCTCGAACTTCAGCGGCCGGTTGTCCAGCGCCGACGGCAGCCGGAAGCCGAAATTCACCAGGGTTTCCTTGCGCGAGCGGTCGCCTTTGTACATGGCGCCCAGCTGCGGGATGGTGACGTGGGATTCATCCACCACCAGCAGCGCGTCCGGCGGCAGGTAGTCGAACAGGCAGGGCGGCGGCTCGCCGGGCATCTGGCCGGTGAGGTGGCGGCTGTAGTTCTCGATGCCCGAGCAGAAGCCCACTTCCGCCATCATCTCGATGTCGTACATGGTGCGCTGCTGCAGCCGCTGCGCCTCCACCAGCTTGTTGTCCCTGTACAGCTCCTCCATGCGGGCGCTGAACTCGACTTTGATGGTCTCGATGGCGTCCAACACGGTGCGGCGCGTGGTGACGTAGTGCGACTTGGGATACAGGGTGTAGCGCTGGAGCTTGCGAAATATCTGCCCGGTAAGCGGGTCGAACTGCGCCACACCCTCGATTTCACCGTCGAAAAGCTCGATCCGCAGCGCCTCGATTTCGGACTCCGCCGGGTGTACGTCAATGGTCTCGCCCCGCACGCGGAATGCACCACGCACCAGCTCGGTGTCGTTGCGCTTGTACTGCATCTCGGTGAGCCGGCGGATCAGCTCGCGCTGGTCTATCTTGTCGCCCTTCACCAGGTGCAACACCATCCGGAAATACTCGTTCGGGTCGCCCAGGCCATAGATGGCGGAAACGCTGGCCACCACGATCGAGTCGCGGCGCTCAAGCAGCGCCTTGGTGGCCGAGAGCCGCATCTGCTCGATGTGCTCGTTGATGTTGCTGTCTTTCTCGATGAAGGTGTCGGTGGACGGGATGTAGGCCTCGGGCTGGTAGTAGTCGTAGTAGCTGACGAAATACTCGACCGAGTTGTTCGGGAAGAAGGACTTGAACTCGCCGTAGAGCTGGGCGGCCAGGGTCTTGTTGGGGG
>JANORD010000046.1:0-5230 GCA_031415095.1 Lysobacteraceae bacterium | reverse complement strand
CGGCGCCGGTGGTTCCATCGGCTCCGAGCTGGCGCGACAGTGCGCCGCCGGCGGTGCCGCGCAGCTGGTATTGCTCGAACGCGCCGAGCTGCCGCTCGACGACATCACCAGTGAGCTCACACTGGAGTTCCCGCGGGTCAGCATCACCCCCATGTTGGCCGATTGCGGCGACGCCACTGCCTGCCGGATCGCGCTTGCCCGCGGCATGGACTACGTGTTCCATGCCGCCGCCTGCAAACAGGTGCCCATGCTGGAGGGGCAGGTGCGCGAGGCCTTGCGCAACAATGTCACCGCCACCGCCACCTTGGCTCGCGCCTGCCGCGAGGCCGGCGTGGGGAACTTCGTGTTGATCTCCACCGACAAGGCCATTTGCCCAATCAACGTGCTCGGGGCCAGCAAGCGCTTTGCCGAAGTGGTCTGCCAGGCTGAACTGGCCGACAGCGACGTGCGGTTGTCGGTGGTGCGCTTTGGCAACGTGCTCGATTCTGCGGGCAGCGTGGTCCCGCTGTTCCGCAAGCAGATTGCGGCGGGCGGGCCGGTGACGGTGACGCATCCGGAAGTCACCCGCTACTTCATGACCATCCCTGAAGCTTGCCAACTCATCCTCCATTCGGTGAGCCTGGCTACGGACATATCGTCGGTGTACGCCTTGGACATGGGCCGGCCGGTGGCCATCCGCGAGTTGGCAGAGCAGATGATCCGGCTCAGCGGCAAGCGTCCCGGCATTGATGTAGCCGTGGCCTACACGGGCCTGAGGCCGGGCGAAAAGCTGCACGAAATCCTGTTCCATCCGGCCGAGCGCTACCAGCGCACCCGACATCCGCGCATCTTGCAGGCGCCGCCGCGCGAGGTGTCGGCCGCTACCGTGCACGGACTGTTGGCGCGGCTGGATGTCCTGCTGCACGACGCTGGCGCAGAGCAAGGGCTGGCGGCGCTGCTGCGCGAGGCGGTGCCCGAATATGCGCCCGGTTCCGAACCGGGCGAGGCTGCGTCTGCGCTTGATCTGTCCGACTTCCCACCTGCGAGCAAGCCATGAGCTTCAGGATACGCAAGGCGGTTTTCCCAGTGGCCGGCCTCGGCACGCGATTCCTTCCGGCCACCAAGACCGTGCCCAAGGAAATGCTGCCGGTGGTGGACAAGCCGCTGATCCAGTACGCGGTGGACGAGGCCATCGAGGCCGGCTGCGACACGCTGGTGTTCGTCACCAACCGCTACAAGCATTCTGTTGCAGACTACTTCGACAAGGCTTACGAGCTCGAACAAAAGCTCGAGAAAGCTGGAAAGTCCGAGTTGCTGGCGCTGATCCGCGACGTGCTGCCGCGGCATGTGCGCGCTGTTTTCGTCACCCAGACCGAGGCGCTTGGGCTGGGGCATGCCGTGCTGTGCGCACGCCCGGTGATTGGCGACGAACCGTTCGCGGTGCTGCTGCCTGACGACCTGATCTGGAACCAGGGCCCCGGCGCACTCAAGCAGATGGCGGCCTTGGCCGAACGCGAGTCGGCCAGCGTGATCGCGGTTGAAGACGTTCCGCCCGAGCAGACCGGCAGCTACGGCATCGTTGCGACGCGCGAGTTTTCGGAGCGTTCGGGCCTGATCACGGCTATCGTGGAAAAGCCGCGCCCGGAGCTGGCGCCCAGCAACCTGGCGGTGGTGGGCCGCTACTTGCTGAGCCCGCGAATTTTCGATCTATTGGCCAAGACCCGTCCGGGCGCCGGCGGCGAGATCCAACTTACCGATGCCATTGCCGCGCTGATCGCCGAACAGCCGGCCTTTGCCTATCGGTTCCAGGGCCAGCGCTTTGACTGCGGCAGCCGCATCGGCCTGGTGCAGGCCACCATTGAATATGCGCTCGCCAACGATGAGCTTGCGGAGCCAACTCGCGCCTACCTGCGCATGGTCCTGGAGCGCTGATCAGCCCAGCCAGCGCCAGACGCTGATGCCCGCCAGGACCGCTGCCAGCGCGACGGCGGCGATGCCTGCAAACTTGAACTGCTTGGCGATGCGCAGGGCATCGGCGCCGTGGCGAAGCGGGGCTTGCCCCGGCCACTCCAGACCGGCGGGCGGCCACTGGCCCTGCTCCCGGGCTTGACGGCCCCAATCGAGCAGGCAGCGTGCCAACAGCACGGCCACGGCGATGAGCGCGACGTTGATCAGCGCTGCCGCGAGCGAAAGCTGCCACTGCACGCGTTCGGGATGCGCAGCGCCCTGGCTGGCCAAGTAGCGCAGCCAGTAGTCAAAGCCGAGCAGCAGGGCAACGCCAACCACCGCGGTGATGCCAAACGCACGCCACAGCTGGCGGCGCAGTGCGGAGTCCTTGCGTACTTTCCTCGCGTCCATGCCTTCCTGCCGGCCAGTGATCCTGACATCCTAGACGTAGTCAGACTGCGGTGCCGGCCATGGAAGCCTCGGATTACTACCGCACGTCGGCCCCGGCCGCGCCGCCATTTCCAAGCTTGAGCGGCGCGCGCGAGGCCCATACGTGCATCGTCGGAGCGGGTTTCGCCGGCTTGAATACCGCGCTTGGCCTGGCCGAACGCGGCGTTGAGGGCGTGGTGGTGCTGGACGCCGACACGGTGGCCTACGGGGCATCGGGGCGCAACGGCGGCTTCGTTTTCAGCGGCTATTCGCCCGGCGAGGACGCCCTGCTGGAGGGTCCGGCGGCCGCACAGGCCAAGTCCTTGTACCGCGGGACCCAGGACGCGGTGGACTTGATCCGCCGGCGCATCGGCCAGCACGACATCGCCTGCAGCCACACCGACGCCGGCGTGCTGTGGGCCAACTGGTTCCGTGATCCGGCGCTGCTGCGCCAGCGCCAGGCCCTGCTGGCGGCGAAGTTCGACACGCGCTGGGAGTGGGTACCGCGCGAGACCTTGGCCGGCCTTTTGAAAACCACGCGCTACGGCGACGCCCTGTTCGAACGCAATGCGCTGCACTTCAACCCGCTCGCGTACGCGCGCGGCCTGGCCGCCGCCGCAAGCGCGCGCGGCGTGGCGGTACACGAGCATTCGCCGGCGACGGCGCTACTGCGCGATGGCGCCGGCTGGCGGGTGCGCACGGCCCAGGGCGAGGTTCGCGCCCAGCACGTGGTGCTGGCCTGCGGCGGCTACCTGGCCGGGCTACGGCGCGACGTGGATGCCGGCGTGCTGCCGATTGCCACCTATGTGATGGTCACCGAGCCGCTGGGTGCACGCATGGACCAAGTGATAGCGACCCGCGCCGCGATTTACGACAGCCGTTTCGCCTTCGACTATTACCGGCCTTTGCCCGACACCCGCCTGCTCTGGGGTGGCCGCATTTCGGTGCGCGACCGCTCGCCCGGCGCGGTGAAGCAGCTGCTGCGGCGCGACCTGCTCAGGGTGTATCCACAGCTGGAAGACGTCGCCATCGACTATGCCTGGTCGGGGCTGATGAGCTATGCCAGGCATCAGATGCCCCAGGTGGGCAAGGTGGAGGAGGGGCTGTGGCTTGCGCAGGCCTTCGGTGGCCACGGCGTGGCGCCCACCACGTTCGCGGGGGAACTACTGGCTGCCGCCATCGCCCACGATGACCCGCGCTGGCGCAATTTCTCTGGCTACGGCCTGGTCTCGGCGCTGAAGCCGGCGGGATTCCTGGGCGCCCAGCTGAGCTATTGGTGGTACCAGGCCAAGGACGCGTGGAAGGACCGACTCGAGCGCTTCGGAGTTCCCTGAGCGCTTCCCCTGCCGCCCTTTGTAGGAGGGACTTCAGTCCCGATGCTTCTGGCCGCAGAGCAACGGGACTGAAGTCCCCCCCACAAGGGGGAGGGTTATCGGGACTGAAGTCCCTCCTACAAGGGGAGGGTGGGGCGATTAGAGCGCTTCGAAAATGCCCGCCGCGCCCATGCCGGTGCCGATGCACATGGTGACCATGCCGTACTTGAGCTTGCGCCGGCGCAGGCCGTGCACGATGGTCGCCGCACGGATGGCACCGGTGGCGCCCAGCGGATGGCCCAGGGCAATGGCGCCGCCCAGCGGGTTCACCTTGGACGGATCTAGGCCGCAGGTGCGGATGACGGCCAGGGCCTGTGCGGCGAAGGCTTCGTTGAGCTCGATCCAGTCCATCTGGTCCTGGTTCAAGCCTGCCTGCGCCAGAACCTTGGGAATGGCGGCGATCGGGCCGATGCCCATCACTTCCGGACGCACGCCGGCCACCGAGAAGCCAACGAAGCGCGCCAGCGGCGTGAGCCCGTAGTCCTTGATGGCTTTTTCCGAAGCCAACAGCACCGCGCCGGCGCCGTCGGACATCTGCGAGGAGTTGCCTGCAGTGACGCTGCCGCCGTTGCGGAACACCGCACGCAGCTTGGCCAGCCCGTCCAGGCTGGTGTCGGCGCGCGGACCCTCGTCGGTGTCGGCCAGCAGCTCGCGCAGCTTCACGGTATTGCCGCCGACCACCGGCTGCCGCGAGATCACCTGGTAGGGCGAGATTTCCTGGCGGAACTCGCCGCTGGCGATCGCCGCCATGGCCTTCTGGTGCGAGGCATAGGCGAACGCGTCCTGGTCCTCGCGCGACACCTTCCACTCTTCGGCCACTTTCTCGGCGGTAATGCCCATGCCGTAGGCGATGGCGATGTTCTCGTCCTTGGCGAACACCTGCGGGCTCATGGCCACCTTGTTGCCCATCATCGGCACCATGGACATGGACTCGGTGCCGCCGGCCAGCATCAGCTCGGCTTCGCCCAAGCGGATGCGGTCGGCCGCCAGCGCGACGGCCTGCAGGCCAGAAGAACAGAAGCGGTTGATGGTCTGCGCGGCAATCACGTTGGGCAGCCCGGCCAGCAGCAGGCCGATGCGCGCCACGTTCATGCCTTGCTCGCCCTCGGGCATGGCGCAGCCGATGATGGCGTCGTCGATGCGGCTGGGGTCGATGCCCGGCGCCTGCGCCACCACGGCCCTGAGCACATGGGCCAGCATGTCGTCGGGGCGGGTGTTGCGGAACATGCCGCGGGGGGCCTTGCCCACCGCAGTGCGGGTAGCGGCAACGATATAGGCGTCTTGTATTTGCTTGGTCATGGGGTCAGTTCCTGAGCGGCTTGCCGGTCTTGAGGGTGTGCAGGATGCGTTCCTGCGTCTTGGGCATCTGGGCCAGCGCGACGAAATGCTCGCGCTCGAGCTTCAGCAGCCACTCCTCGTCCACCAGCGAACCGCGGTCGACTTCACCGCCGCACAGCACGGTGGCGATGCGGCTGGACACTTCGTAGTCGTGCGGGGAGATG
>JANORD010000045.1:0-9293 GCA_031415095.1 Lysobacteraceae bacterium | reverse complement strand
CGCCAAGCGCGAGCCGGTGCGCATCGAGCCGCCGGCCAAACCGGTCATCGAGAAATCCGATCGCGCCCAGCGCGAGCAGCAGATCCCGCTGTTCAACGCCGGTGGCAACGAAGGCCTGCCGCCGCTGTCGCTGCTGGACGAGCCCAAGGAACAGCCCAAGGGCTATTCGGAAGACACGCTGGAAACCCTGTCGCGCCAGATCGAGTTCAAGCTCAAGGATTTCCGGGTGGAAGTGCAGGTGGTGGGCGCGTACCCCGGCCCGGTGATCACCCGCTTCGAGTTGGAGCCGGCGCCGGGCGTAAAGGGCAGCCAGATCAGTTCGCTGGACAAGGACATCGCCCGCGGCCTGAGCGTGAAGTCGGTGCGCGTGGTGGACGTGATCCCCGGCAAGTCGGTGGTGGGCTTGGAAATTCCCAACTCGCATCGCGAAACCATTTACCTCAGCGAGATCCTGCGCTCCAAGGAATACGACAAGGTGGCCTCGCCGCTGGCGATGGCACTGGGCAAGGACATCGGCGGCCGCCCGGTGGTGGTGGACCTGGCGCGCATGCCGCACCTGCTGGTGGCCGGAACCACCGGTTCAGGCAAATCGGTAGGCGTGAACGCCATGGTGCTCAGCCTGCTCTACAAGGCCACCGCCAAGGAAGTGCGGATGCTGATGATCGACCCCAAGATGCTGGAGCTGTCGGTCTACCAAAACATCCCGCACCTGCTGGCACCGGTGGTCACCGACATGAAGGAGGCCGCGAACGGCCTGCGCTGGTGCGTGGCCGAAATGGAGCGCCGCTACAAGCTGATGAGCGCGGTGGGCGTGCGCAACCTCGCCGGCTTCAACCGCAAGGTGAAGGACGCCCGCGACGCCGGCCAACCGCTGGTGGACCCGCTGTTCCGCCCCAACCCCGACCTGGGCGAGGCGCCGCGCACGCTGGAAGAGCTGCCCTACATCGTCGTGTTCATCGACGAGTTCGCCGACATGATGATGATTGTCGGCAAGAAGGTGGAAGAGTTGATCGCCCGCCTGGCGCAGAAGGCGCGCGCCGCTGGCATCCATCTCATCCTGGCCACGCAGCGGCCGTCGGTGGACGTGATCACCGGCCTTATCAAGGCCAACATCCCCACGCGCATGGCGTTCCAGGTGTCGAGCAAGATTGATTCGCGCACGATTCTCGATCAATCCGGCGCTGAAACGCTGCTGGGCAATGGCGACATGCTCTACCTGCCGCCCGGCACCGCGATGCCCGAACGCGTGCACGGCGCCTTCGTCAGCGACGACGAAGTGCATCGCGTGGTGGCGCACCTGCGCCAGAACAGCGGCGGCCCCGATTACCTCGAAGGCGTGCTGGAAGAAGTGCAGATGATGGGCGACGGCGTGGTGGTCGGCGCCGGCGGCCTGCCCGAGGCCGGCAGCAGCGGCGACGAAAGCGACCCGCTGTACGACGAGGCCGTGAAAGTGGTCACCGAAACCCGCCGCGCCTCCATCTCCGGGGTCCAGCGCCGCCTGAAGATCGGCTACAACCGCGCCGCCCGCTTGATCGAAGCCATGGAAGCCGCCGGCATCGTCTCCGGCCCCGAACACAACGGCGACCGCACCGTCCTAGCCCCCCCACCTCCCCGCCAGTAACGGTGTCAGAGTGAGTTATTGCGCGGTTACCGGCCCGCCCCGCGTACTTCGTGCTTCGTTCAGGCGGCGCCCGCCATGCTGCCGCGACTTCTTTGGAAACCGACGATGACCTCGACCCGCCGCCTGCTTGCCGCCCTGTGCGCCCTGCTGATTTGCACCACGGCCCAGGCCGGCGCCAAGACCCAGTTCACCGCCTTCAGCCAGGGCGTCGAGGGCCTGTCCTCGCGGTTCGAGCAGCGGGTGTATGCGCCGGGCGGCCAGCTGCGCGAAACCTCGGTGGGCAGCGTGAAGCTCAAGGCGCCGCGGCAGTTCCGCTGGGAATACGAGAAACCCTTCCCGCAGCTTCTGGTGGCCGACGGCGACCACATCTGGATCTACGACCCGGACATGGAGCAGGTGACGGTTCGCCAGCAAAGTCTGGAGGAGCAGAACAGCCCGCTTGCGATGCTGATTGATCCGGCCGAGCTGGAGCGCCAGTTCAAGGTGAGCGAAGACGGGCAGGGTGAGGGCCTGGCCTGGCTGCTGCTGACGCCGCGCAAGCCTGACGATGCCCCCTTCGACCGCGCGCGGCTGGGCTTCAACGCCGCCGGCCTGGGCCGCATGGAGATGTACGACAACCTGGGCCAGCGCACGGTGATGGTGTTTTCGGCCTGGCAGCGCAATCCGGCGTTCGCGCCCGGCACCTTCGTGTTCGTGAAGCCGCCGGGCGTGGACCAGGTGGGCGAAGTGGCCGAGGCCGCCGAGGTCATTCCGCTGCAGGACTGAGCGGCCGCCCACCCCGTGCGAAAGAAGCCCACTGCCGCCGATTCCCTGTTCAAGCCTCCCGAGGGCCTGAAGCCGCTGGCTGAACGCATGCGCCCGGCCAGCCTGGATGACATGGTGGGGCAGCGGCGTTTGCTGGCCAGCGGCTCGGCGCTGCGCCGCGCGGTGGAATCGGGCCGCGTGCATTCGATGATCCTCTGGGGCCCACCGGGCTGCGGCAAGACCACGCTGGCGCTGCTGCTGGCGCGCTACGCGCAGGCCGAGTTCATCGCCATTTCGGCCGTGCTCTCGGGCCTGCCGCAGGTTCGCGAAGTGCTGGCTGCCGCTGAGCAGCGCTTCAACGAAGGACGCCGGACGGTGCTGTTCGTGGACGAGGTGCACCGCTTCAACAAGACCCAGCAGGACGCCTTCCTGCCGCACATCGAACGCGGCAGCATCCTGTTCGTCGGCGCCACCACCGAGAACCCCTCGTTCGAACTCAACTCCGCGCTGCTGTCGCGCTGCCGCGTGCACGTGCTCGAATCGGTATCGCGCGAGGACATCGTGGACGCCCTGCAGCGTGCGCTGGCCGACGACGTCCGCGGCCTGGGCGGGCAGGGCATCCGCGTGGACGCTGAGCGCCTGCGCGACATCGCCGGGGCCGCCGACGGCGACGTGCGCCGCGCGCTCACCCTGCTGGAGATCGCCGCCGAACTGGCCGCCGATGAAGCGGGCCATATCACCCAGGCCACCCTGGTGCAGGTGTTGGCCGACCGCACTCGGCGCTTCGACAAGCAGGGTGAGCAGTTCTACGACCAGATTTCCGCGTTGCATAAATCCGTGCGCAGCTCCAACCCGGATGCCGCGCTGTACTGGTTCGCGCGCATGCTCGACGGCGGCTGTGACCCGGTGTACCTGGCGCGCCGGCTCACCCGCATGGCCGTGGAAGACATTGGCCTGGCCGATCCGCGCGCACTGCAGATGGCCATCGAGGCCTGGGATGCCTACGATCGCCTGGGCAGTCCCGAGGGCGACCTGGCCCTGGCCCAAGTGGTGATCTACCTCGCCAGTTGCGCCAAGTCCAACGCCGCCTACGTGGCCTTCAAGGCCGCGCAGGCCGACGTGGTGGAGCACGGTACGCAGGACGTGCCGCTGCACCTCCGCAACGCGCCAACCAAGATGATGAAGCAGTTGGACTACGGCGCCGGTTACCAATACGACCACGACGCCCCCGAGGGCGTGGCCCTGGGCCAAACCGGATTCCCCGACGCCATGGGCGAACGCATCTACTACCAGCCCGTGGACCGAGGCATGGAAACCAAACTCCGCGAAAAACTAGCCACCCTCCGCACCGCCCGCCAAAAACAGGGGTCAGAGTAGTATTCCGAAAAACGTACTCTGACCCCTGTTTCTCAGGGCGGGGTGGCGAGGCGGAGGACGGGGTAGCGGTTGTACTGGTTGTCCCAGGAAGAATGCCGGCGCGCGAAGAACTCCAGCCGCGCCTGTGGATCGGCCGCGAACGCCGCGTCGTCCTTGAGCCGCTGCTGGAACTGTGCGGCCAGCGCCGGGTCGGCGGCCAGCATCTCTCGCGCCACTTCTTCGGCGACGTAGGCTTCCATGTATTCCTTCTGCTCGAAGAAATTGTTGAACGCGCCCCAGGCAAGCAGTGAGTCGGGCGCCAATGGTTCGAACATGGACATGATCAAGCGCGCGCGCGGCTGTTGCACCGGGACGAACAGCGCGCCCGCCGGCAGGTCCTGCACTTCGGGCCGCCACGCGCCGGTGACCTTGAGCTGTTGGCGACCTTCGAAGCTGCTGGGCTCGGTTTTCGCCGTCTCGGCGTGGAAGGCTTCCACCGCCAGGCTGCGCTGTGCCGGCAGCACCCGGAAGTCCAGCCCATGCTGCGCCAGTTTCGCGCTGACCCAGCCAGCGTGCTCCACAGGCACAAGATAGCCTGCGCCGGGCGGCGGCACGCTGAGCGTGGGCATGACGTCGTCGCGCATCGGCACCGTCCAAACCTGCGGCTTGCCTTCGTCATAGCGGGTCATCAGCGCGCCCGAGACCTCGGAAGGCGTGCGGGTGTACTCATAGCCGCGGAACGCCACCTGCTTCACCTTCTCACTGGCCGCGAAGGCCAGGTCCACTGGCTCCCGGCTGGCGGCGGCGCGGGCATCCGCAGCCAGCGCGATCTCCCGCCACTGCGCCCCGTTCGCGGCAATCTGCTCAAGCACTGACACCACCGTATTGCGGGTGCTGCGCACGCGCTCGGGATACGTCTTCCACGAATGCGTCTCCACCAGCATGGCCAAGCGGTTTCGAAGCCAGAAATATCCGGTGGAGAACCGCGGCGGCGGCACGGTGTCGTAGAAGCCCGAAGTCGGGTCGTCATACACCACGAACGACGGATAGAAGGCCAGCGGCAGCGAGCCCTGGCGCGCCAGGTCGGCGATGACACCATCGCGCCACTGCCGGCCCACCGCGCGCAGGGCCAGGTCCCCGGCCTGCACCGGCTCCACCTGGATGGAAATGTCGTGTTCGAACTTGGCGCCGTTGGTCACGTGCAGGTCCACCACCGCCAGCGGGTCCCACGCGTTCACCAGCGCCAGCATCGCCTGCATTTCGGCGGAATCGGCCTTCAGATAGTCGCGGTTGAGGTTGTAGTTCTGGGCGGTGGTGCGCCAGCCCATCTCCTCCGGGCCGCGCTGGTTGGGGCGGTTCCAGGCGCCAAAGCGCTCATGGCCATCCACGTTGAACACCGGCACGAACAGCCAGACCAGCTTGTCCAGCGCGCCCGGTGCCGCTTTGCCTTCCAGCACCTCGCGCAGGGCCAGGAAACCAGCATCCTTGCCGTCGATTTCGCCGGCGTGGATGCCGCCCTGGATCAGCACCACCGGCAGCCCGCGCTCGCGTGCGGCATCCGCTGTGAGCGCGCCCGATGTGGACACCACCAGCGCTTTCATCGGCCGTCCCTGCGGCGTGGTGCCGAATTCGATGCAGCGCACGGCTTCGGGATGCGCTGCGGCAAAGGCGGCACACAGCGCGATCACTTCGTCATAGCGTCCGGTGCGCAGGAAGCCCGAGGCCTCCGCGGCGGTGCCCAGCGCGGGGTCTACGGCGTGGCCCGGCGCCGGCACGGCGACCAGGAAAAGAGCGAGCAAAACGAGGCGCATCGGTGGCCTTGGGGGCAGGTCGGGGAAGCCAAGAGCCTACAAGTTTCCGCTATCCTCCGCCCATGAATTGGAACCTGTTGCTGCTGGTGATGGCGGGTGGCGCCCTGGGTGCCGGCCTGCGGCATCTGGTCGGCGGCTGGCTACTGCATCAGTTCGGTAACGGAATGCCCTGGGGCACGCTGGCGGTGAACCTGGCGGGCAGCTTCGCGGCAGGCTTCCTGATGGTTTGGCTGGAAGCGCGCGGTCCCGGCGCGCACTACCTGCGCGCCTTCCTCATCGTGGGCGTGCTCGGCGGACTGACCACGTATTCAGCCTTGATGCTGGAGTGCCTGATCCAACTGCGCGTGGACAAACCCGGCCTGATGGCGACGTACCTGGGCCTGACCTTGGCCGGTGGCTTCGCCTTGGTCTGGGCCGGCGCGCGCCTGGCCGCGCTGCTGCGCCCCCTCTGAGCCGCTTGGCCTGCCGGGCCGGCAGGCGTAGGCTCTAAGTTCCGCTGGGGAGCAGGAGCAAGGCTATGCGTATCGTCATTGCCGGGGTATTGGGCGGCCTGGTGCTTTTTTTCTGGGGCTTCGTGTCGCACATGTTCCTGCCGCTGGGCGAGATGGGGCTGGAGACGCCCAAGAACGAGGACGCCGTGCTGGCGGTGCTGAAGGAAAACATGGGTGAGGAGGGGTACTACTTCATCCCGGGCATTACCCCCGAGCAATACGAGGACCCCTCCGCCTTGGCCGCTTACGGCGCCAAGGCCAAGGCCAACCCGTATGCGTTCATCCTCTACCAGCCGGTGGGCCGCGACGACACCCAAATGGGCCCACAGCTGGTGACTGAACTGATCACCAACCTGTTCTCGGCCATGCTCGCGGCATGGATCATCAACTTCGCTGGCGTGGGCTTCATCCGCCGCGTCCTGATGGCCGCCTCGCTGGGGCTGTTCGCCTGGCTGGTCATCAGCGTGCCGCAGTGGAACTGGTTCCGGTTCCCACTGGACATGACCGTGGGCAGCCTGGTCATGAGCGTAGTGGGCTGGTTCCTGGCCGGCCTGCCCATGGCTTGGTGGCTGGGGCGCCAGCGCCGCTGATGTCGCAACCGCCCACGCGCGCTGCGCAGGGGCATTCAGCCGCGACAGCGGCACTTCCATGGGGCCAGTCTTGCTCAAGCCATTCGGTAGCAACGTCACATCGGTCTCGGCCCACGCCGATTTCAACAACGTCGCCAGCAGCGCCTTCGATGCGGGCCAATCACTGCCGCAGATGTTGATAGCGGCCTGCGAGCGTTACGGCGAGCGGCCGGCCTGCACCAACTTGGGCCGCAGCCTCAGCTTCAGCGACATCAATCGCCTCAGCGCCGACTTGGCCGCCTATCTGCGGCACGACTTGAAGCTCGCGGCGGGCGAGCGGGTGGCGATCATGCTGCCCAACCTGCTGCAGTATCCCGTGGCGACGCTGGGCGTCCTGCGCGCCGACCTAGTGGCGGTGCTGGTGAACCCGATGTACACCGCGCGCGAACTGCGGCACCAGTTGGCCGATTCCGGCGCCCGGGTGCTGATCGTGCTCGACAACTTCGGATCGGTGGCGCAGGAAGCTCTGCCCGGCACGGCGGTGGAGCAGGTGATCACCACCCGCGTCGGCGACATGCTGCCTTGGCCGAAGTCGCTGCTGGTGGACGTCACGCTCAAGTACGTAAAAAAACTCATCAAGCCCTTCGCCATTCCCGGTGCGCAGCGCTGGCCCGCGGCGATGTCGCGCGGCGCCGGGCTGCCGCGCGTGGTGTCCCAGGCCAAAGCCAGCGACACCGCACAGCTGCAGTACACCGGCGGCACCACCGGGCTTTCCAAGGGCGCGGTGCTGGCGCATTCGGCCTTGATTGCCAACGTGGCTGCAGGCGAGCAGTGCTTCGGCCGCAAGCTCGAGCCGCAGCGCGACGTGGCTTTGATTTGCCTGCCGGTCTACCACATCGCCGCCTACAGCAACCTGCTCTACACCCTCACCCACGGCATGCGCGCCGTCCTGATCACCAACCCGCGCGACATCCCGGCATTGGTGGCGGCTTTAGAGAGCGCGAAGCCGCAGCTTTTTTCTGCTGTGAACACGCTCTACGACGCACTGCTCAACAACCCGGATTTCGCCAAGCTGGATTTCTCCCAGCTCAAGCTGTGCCTGCAGGGCGGCACGGCGCTGCGCCGCGGCACCGCCGAGCGTTGGAAGGCCGTGACTGGGCTGGAGGTGATTGAAGGCTATGGCCTGTCCGAAACCAGCGCTGCCATCACCTACAACCGCTGGGACGCCGCGAACCCGGTGGGCTCCATCGGCGTGGCGCTTTCGGAAGTGGAGATCAGCCTGCGCGATGAGCAGGGCCAACCCGTGCCGATGGGGGAGCCGGGCGAGCTGTGCGCGCGCGGCCCGCAGATGACCACGGGCTACTGGCAGCAACCGGGCGAAACCCGCGACGCATTTTTCGAAGGCGGCTGGTTCCGCACCGGCGACATCGCCAAGGTGGACGCGCAGGGCTATTTCTACCTGCTCGACCGCCGCAAGGACATGATCCTGGTCTCGGGCTTCAACGTGTTTCCCAACGAAATCGAGGACGTGGTGGCCCTGCATCCGGGCGTGCTGGAAGCGGCGGTGGTGGGCATGCCCGACGAAAAGTGCGGCGAAGCCGTGCGCCTGGTGGTGGTGCGCAAGGATCCGGCCCTGAGCGAGGACGACCTGCGCGCCCACTGCCGCAAGAACCTCACCGGCTACAAGCAGCCCAAGGTGATTGAGTTCCGCGACAGCCTGCCCAAGTCGGCGGTGGGCAAGGTGCTGCGGCGCGAGCTGCGCTGAGGCGATACGCGTTGCAGAGACGCGAGGTCGGGGGCGATAATGGCGCGCCCCGTTTCATTTATGGAATGACCATGCTCGACCCGACGCTGCTGCGCGCCCAACTGGCCGAAACCGCCGCCCAACTCAAGCAAAGCCGTGGCTACGAGCTGGACGTGCCGGCGCTGGAGCAGATGGAGGCCGAGCGCAAGCAGATCCAGGGCCGCACCCAGGAGCTGCAGAACCTGCGCAACACCCGCTCCAAGGCCATCGGCATGGCGAAAGGCAAGGGCGAGGACACCACGGCCCTGATGGCCGAAGTGGCCGGCCTGGCCGACGAGCTGAAGGCGTCCGAGCTGCGCCTGGAGGAGATCAAGGTCGAGATCGACCGCGTGGCGATGGCCGTGCCGAATATCCCGCACGCCAGCGTGCCCGCCGGCAAGGACGAAACCCAAAACCAGGAAGTACGCCGCTGGGGCACGCCGCGTGAGTTCGCCTTCCCGGTGAAGGACCACGTGGAGCTGGGCGCGCGCGACGGCTGGCTGGACGGCGACACCGCGGCCAAGCTCAGTGGCGCGCGCTTCACCGTTCTGCGCGGCCCGCTGGCGCGCCTGCACCGCGCCCTGGCCCAGTTCATGCTGGATCTGCACACGGGCGAGCACGGCTACCTGGAAGTGAACGTGCCGCTGATCGTGAATGCCGACAGCCTGCGCGGCACCGGCCAGCTGCCCAAGTTCGAGGACGACCTGTTCGCCACGGACATGGGCGACGCCAAGCGCTACCTCATCCCCACCAGCGAAGTGCCGCTCACCAATATAGTGCGCGACGTCATCGTCGAGGACGCGCAGCTGCCGCTGCGCATGGCGGCGCACTCGCTGTGCTTCCGCGCCGAGGCCGGCAGCCACGGCCGCGACACCCGCGGCATGATCCGCCAGCACCAATTCGAAAAGGTGGAACTGG
>JANORD010000044.1:0-1611 GCA_031415095.1 Lysobacteraceae bacterium | reverse complement strand
AGGCCGTGATCGCGGCTGCCAAGGCGTCCGGCTGCGCCGCGCTGGACCTGGAAATCGACAGGGATCACGAGGGGGTGCGCTCCCTCTACGAGCGTTACGGCTTTAGCCCTCTGCCCCGCAGCCGGGTCGTTAAACGGCTGGCCCGTGAGTGAACACCGCAGCGAGCGTGACGACTTCGCGATAACGAGAACTTATTACTCTGAGAATCATTCACTTAGCGCTTATATTTAATGTTTTATTTGTCTAGTGAGGACTGCCCATGAAGACCCTGCTGCTCCGGAACGCCCTCTTTGGTGGCCTGGCCACTGCCCTCCTGGTTGCCTCCCCTCTGGCCGGGGCCGCGAGCAACGCCCGGTATGACGACGCCTCCTTCGAGACGATGCTGGTCGACGGCGTTCTCGTGCGGCCCCTGGGAATTGGTGCCACCATCCTGGGCACGGCCGCCTGGATCATCACCCTGCCCTTCAGCGCGCTGGGCGGTAACGCAGGCGACGCTGCGCAACAGCTGATCGTCAAGCCGGCCCGCTTCACCTTCACCAGACCGCTCGGGGAGTTTTAGAGCGGGCCCCGGATTGCGGCCAGGAACTGTTCGCCGAACGCGGCAAGCTTCCGCTCCCCGATCCCGGACAGCGCCCCCAGCGCGTCCAGCGACTGCGGTCGGCGGCGCACCATCTCTGCCAGCGTGGCGTCGTGGAACACCACGTAGGGCGGCACGTTCTGAGCCCGTGCCAGTTCCATCCGCAAACTCCGCAAAACCGCCCACAGTTTCTGGTCTTCTGCTGACTCGAACGTGCCAGCCGCTACTTTCCCAGCCGGAGATTTATCACCAGTGGACTTCGCGGCCCGCGAGCGCTTGCCCGCTGGTACCGCCGCCTCCCGCCGAAGCCATAGCGATTCAGCCCCGCGCAGCACCGGCCTGCAGGCATCGGTGAGTTGCAGCCCGCCGTGACCGTCCACGTCAACGCTGAGCAGCCCCCGCGCTATGAGCTGGCGATAGACGCCACGCCAGCCTTTGGCGTCGAGCTCCGTACCGATGCCGAACGTAGTGAGGCGATCATGGCCGAAGCGCTGGATACGCTCGTCAACCTTGCCAAGCAGCACGTCGATCAGGTACATCACACCGAAGCGCTGCCCCGTGCGATGCACGCAGGACAGTGCCTTTTGCGCCGCCACTGACGCGTCCCAGGTTGCCGGCGGGGTGAGGCAGGTGTCGCAGTTGCCGCAGGGCTTAAGCAAAGACTCGCCGAAGTAGCCCAGCAGCGCCTGGCGGCGGCAACCCGTGAGCTCGCAGAGGCCCAGCATGGCATCGAGCTTGTGGCGCTCAACGCGCTTGTAGGCCGCTTCCGCTCCGGATTCGGCCAGCATCTGCCGCAGCATGATCACATCCTGCAGGCCATAGCTCATCCACGCGTCCGCAGGCAAACCGTCGCGGCCCCCGCGGCCCGTTTCCTGGTAGTAGGCCTCGACGCTCTTAGGCAGGCTTAAATGCGCAACGAAGCGCACGTTGGGCTTGTCGATACCCATGCCGAAGGCAATGGTAGCCACCATCACGATGCCTTCTTCGTGGATGAAGCGCGTCTGGTTCGCAGCCCGCACTTCCGCTGCCAGGCC
>JANORD010000043.1:0-5880 GCA_031415095.1 Lysobacteraceae bacterium | reverse complement strand
GCGGGCTGGTGGGCCTGGCCATCTACGACTGCGGCGCGCGCTGTTTCTACAACACCCAGCGGCCGCTGGTGGAGCCGGCCGACCTGCACGGCCTGAAGCTGCGGGTGCCCCCCTCGGACATCTTCATCCGCCTGCTGCGCGAACTGGGCGCCAACCCGACGCCGCTCGCTTTCGGCGAAGTTTTTTCGGCGCTGGAAACGCGGCTGATCGACGGCGCCGAGAACAACATCCGCAGCTTCCACTCCAGCCGGCACTTCGAAGCCGCACGTTATTGGTCGCAGACCGAGCATTCGTATGCGCCCGACGTGCTGCTGATGTCGCAGCGCAGCTTCATGGCGCTGGCGCCGGATGATCGCGAGCGGCTGCGCCACCTGGCGCAGCGCTCGGTCGGGGTGATGCGCGCGGCGTGGGATGCCTCCGAAAGCGCGGCGCGCGAAGCGGTGCTTGCGGCCGGTGCGCGCATCAACGCGGCCAACATCCCGGCTTTCCGCGCCGCTGCCGAGCCCTTGTTGCGCGACTATCTGCGCGCACCCGCCCTGTCTGCCCTGCACCGTCGCATTCGCGACCTGGCCTGAGCCACCTATGTCCGACTCCTCCGAATCCCGCCCTGCGCCACTGGCGACAATGACTGCGCTGGATCGTTTGGCGACACTGGCCATCGGCATCGCCGCCACCGCGCTGGTGGGCTTGGTGCTGGTGCAAGGCTGGCAGGTGTTCGCCCGCTATGTCCTCAACGATTCGCCCAGCTGGACCGAGCCGGTGACGCTGCTGCTGCTCAGCATCGCGATGAGCTTCGGCGCCGCCGCCGGCGTGCACGACGCCCGCCATTTCCGCTTCAACCTGCTGGCCGATGCGGTCGGACCGCGCCTGAAGCGAGCGATGGCGGCGCTGGGAGAAACGGTGGTGCTGCTGATCGGCGCCTGGCTGGCGGTGGGCGCACTGTGGCTGTGGTGGGACGGCCTGGGCGTGCGCATGGCCGGGGCACCCCTGCCCCAAAGCAGCAACTTCCTGCCGCTGGGCCTGGGCGGTGCGCTGATGGTGGTGTTCGCCGCCCAGCGTCTCTGGCGCGCGCTGCGCGGCGGGGAGGGCTGAGCCATGGCCATCGCCCTGCTGTTCCTGGCGTTCGCGCTGCTGCTGCTGCTGGGCGTGCCGGTCGGCTTCGCGTTGGCGGCGGCCGCGCTGGCAACGCTGCTTTACCTCGACCTTCCCTCCATCGTCTTCGTGCAGCAGTTCGCGGCGGGCTTCGGCTCGGCCTCGCTGATTGCGATACCGCTGTTCATCTTCGCCGGCGAGCTGATGATGCGCGGTGGCATTTCCGAGCGCCTGATCAGCCTGGCGGCGGCGCTGGTGGGGCGCATGCGCGGCGGCCTGGGGCAGGTGAGCATCCTCTCGTCGCTGTTCTTCGGCGGCGTGTCGGGTTCGGCCATCGCCGATGTTTCTGCGGTGGGCGGCACCATGATCCCGCAGATGGTGAAGCGCGGCTACGATCGCGATTTCGCCGTGAACGTGAGCATCACCGCAGCGCTGGTGGCGCTGCTGGTGCCGCCGTCGCATAACCTGATCCTGTTTTCGGCGGCGGCCGGCGGTGGCCTGTCCATCACCGACCTGTTCGCCGCCGGCATCGTGCCGGCGCTGCTGATGACCGCAGTGCTGATGGTTACGGCCTATCTGGTGGCGCGCCGCCGCGGCTACGGCGTGGAGCCCTTCCCCGGCTGGCAGGCGGTGCTGCTGCGCACGGTGGCGGCGCTGCCCGGGCTGGGCCTGGTGGCGCTGATCTTCGTCGGCATCCGCGCCGGCGTCTTCACTGCAGTGGAAAGCGCCGCAGTAGCCGTGGTGTACGCCATCGGCGTGACCACGCTCATCTACCGAAAGCTGGGATGGCGGGCTTTCCTCGAGACCGCCACAGGGGCGGCGCGCACCACCGGCGCCATCGTGTTCGTCATCGCCGGCGCCGCGGTATTCGGCTGGCTGCTGGCCTTCCTGCAGGTGCCGGCGGCCGCAGTGAGCGCGCTGCAGGTGGTCGCGCACGATGCCACCACCGTGATGCTGGTGATCCTGCTCATCCTGCTGCTGCTGGGCACCTTCATGGACCTGGCGCCGATGATCCTGATCTGCACGCCGATCTTCCTCCCGGTGGCCAAGGCCTACGGCATCGACCCGATCCATTTCGGCGTGGTGCTGATCCTGGCCGGTGGCATCGGCCTGGTGACGCCGCCGGTGGGCTCGGTGCTTTTCGTGGGCACCGCTATTGGCCAGATCAGCGTTGGCCAAGCGCTGCGCACCATTTGGCCGTTCTGGCTGGCGGCGCTGGTGGTGCTGGGCTTGGTAGCCTTCGTTCCAGAACTGTCGCTGGCGCTGCCGGCGGCGCTGAAGTAGGCCGGGGGCGCGGGTAGAATCCATGGCCATGACCGACACCAAACCCCGGGCCGCCGCCAGCCCGCCGTCCGCCGCGTCGCCCGTCGTGCGCGGCAGCGGCGCCAACGGCAAGAACACCATCAACGACGTGGCGCGCCTGGCCGGCGTCTCCAAGAAAACCGTATCGCGAGTCATCAATGATTCGCCGCTGGTGCGGCCCGACACCCGCGAAAAGGTCCTGGCGCTGATGCAGTCGCTGGGCTATTCGCCCGACCCGCAGGCGCGTGGGCTGGCGTTCCGGCGCTCGTTCCTCATCGGCCTGGTGTTCGACAACCCCACCGCGCAGTACATCGTGAACCTGCAGTATGGCGCACTGGACGCACTGCGCGATTCGGGCTTCGAGCTGGTGGTGCACCCCTGCGACTCCAAGAGCGAGGGCTACATCGCCGGCGTCCAGCGCTTCGCGCAGCAACAGAAGCTCTACGGCGTCATCCTGATCCCGCGGGTCTCGGAGGACCAAGCGCTGGCCGATGCCCTGAAGGAAATCGGCTGCCGCTACGTGCGCATCGCCTCGGTGGCGATGGACGAACCGGGCAACATGGTGCTCACCCACGACCGCCAGGCCGGCGCCGAGGCCGCCAACTACCTCGAATCGCTGGGCCACCGGCGCATCGCGCTGATCACCGGCCCCAAGCGCTACCGCTCCTCGATCGAACGCGGCGGCGGCTTTACCGAAGGCTTGGCCAAACGCGGCGTCGCGCTGGCACCGGAGCTCGTCTACGAAGGCGGCTACACGTTTGAGTCGGGCGTGGCCGGCGCCGAATCGCTGCTGGCGCGCCACCCGCGCCCCACCGCCATCTTCGCCTGCAACGACGAAATGGCGGCTGGCGTATACAAGGCCGCGCTGCGCATGGGCCTGTCCATTCCCGGCGATTTGTCGGTGGTGGGCTACGACGACAGCCCGCTGGCATCGCAGCTGTGGCCGGCACTCACCACCATCCGCCTGCCGGTGCGCGACCTGGGCCGCCAAGCCGCGGCGATGCTGCTGGCCGAGAACTGGCCGCGTGCGCCGCAGGCCCCGGCCGGAATTTCCATCTCGCCGCACCTGGTGGTGCGCGACTCCTGCCAGCCGCCGCAAGCCTGATTTCGACACTATGTTCCCCGCCTGATTGATCCGTCCATGACACCGGTAGTAAAGCCGCTACCCGCCCCGCTCCAGGAGACACCCATGTTCGCCAAGACTTTCCACGCCACCCATCCCGACATGATGGCCGGCGCCAGCAACGACCAGCTGCGCGACCGATACCTGATCAGTGGCCTGTTCCGCACCGACCAAGTGGTGCTGAACTATTCGCACAACGAGCGCTTCGTCATCGGCGGCGCCGCGCCGGTGGGCCATGCGGTGAGCCTGCCCGCGCAAACCACGCCCGCCTCCGCCGCTGGCCAGCCCTTCCTGGCGCGCCGGGAACTGGGCGTGGTGAACGTGGGCGCTGGCGCTGGCACCGTGACCGTGGACGGCAGCGTGTTCGCGCTCAAGCCGCGCGACGGCCTGTACGTGCCGATGGGCAGCGCCGAGGT
This sequence comes from Lysobacteraceae bacterium, assembly GCA_031415095.1. GTDB lineage: Bacteria > Pseudomonadota > Gammaproteobacteria > Xanthomonadales > Xanthomonadaceae > Arenimonas. Next base: position 1,947 of record JANORD010000043.1, on the reverse strand, counting down.
GGTGTTCGCCTCGGACGATGCCGGCAACCCGGCCAAGTTCTACCTTGCGTCAACGCCCGCGCACGCGCGCCATGCGGCGAAACATATTTCGATTGACCAGGCCATGTCGCTGGAGCGCGGCGGTTTGGAAACCTCCAACGAGCGCACGATCTACCAGTACATCGTGCCGGCCACCTGCACCAGCTGCCAGCTGCTGCTGGGCCTCACCGTGCTCAAGCCCGGCAGCGTCTGGAACACCATGCCGCCGCACCTGCACGACCGCCGCTCCGAGGTCTATTTCTACTTCGACCTCGCCGACCAGCGGGTGATGCACTTCATGGGCGACCCGGCCGACATGCGCCATCTGGTCATCGCCAACGACGAAGCCGTGGTCTCGCCGCCGTGGTCCATCCACATGGGCTCGGGCACCAAGAACTATTGCTTCATCTGGGCGATGGGCGGCGAGAACCTCGACTACACCGACATGAACCAGCTCGATATCTGCCAGCTCAAGTGAGGACGGACATGGCCACGAATTTTTTCAACCTGGAAGGAAAGGTGGCGCTGGTGACTGGCGCCAACACCGGCCTGGGGCAGGGCGTCGCGGTAGCGCTGGCGCAGGCTGGCGCCGATATCGCTGCGGCCGGCATCGTTGCCGCCGACGAGACGCAGGCGATGGTGACGGCGCTGGGCCGGCGCTTCATCAACATCGAGGCCAACCTGATCAGCATCGAGCCGGTAGGGCGCATCGTCGAAGAAACGCTGGCGGGGTTGGGCGGGCTGGACTTCCTGGTGAACAACGCCGGCCTGATCCGGCGCGCGGACGCGGTGGACTTCAGCGAGAAGGACTGGGACGACGTGATGAACGTCAACCTCAAGTCGGCGTTCTTTATGTCGCAGGTGGCCGGCCGGCACTTCATCGCACAGGGCCGCGGCAAGATCATCAACATCGCCTCCATGCTGTCGTTTCAAGGTGGCGTGCGGGTGCCGTCCTACACGGCCAGCAAATCCGGCATCGCCGGCATCACCCGGCTGCTGGCCAACGAGTGGGCGGCCAAGGGCGTGAACATCAACGCCATCGCGCCGGGCTACATGGCCACCGACAACACCGCGCAGCTGCGCGCCGATGCCGCGCGCAACCAGTCCATCCTGGAGCGCATCCCCGCCAACCGCTGGGGCGAGCCGGCCGATCTGGGCGGCACGGCGGTGTTCCTGGCGTCCTCGGCGTCGGACTATGTGAATGGTGCGGTGATCCCCGTGGACGGCGGCTGGCTGGCGCGCTGATCCAGTCCGCGGGCGCAGCCGAGGACGGGAGAGCGTAGGCTCTGGCGCAACTGGCCTGAGGCCGTGCGGAGCCATCATGGTGCTTGGCGAATTCTGGCTGCAGTTCAAGCCGTGGCTGCTGGGCGCCTGGATCGTCTACCTTGCGGTGCTGTCGATTTGGATCGTGCTGCAGAAGCGCGAGCCTATCGCCACCCTCAGCTGGCTGCTGTCGCTGGCCCTGCTGCCGGTGGTGGGTTTGGTGATCTACCACTTCCTGGGGCCGCAGCGCATCGTGCGCCACCGGCGCCGGCGCAGCAGCGCGCGCGCGGCGCTGCGCGACAAGCTGCCCCCCGGCCTGGTGGCCAGCGATGAGTGCACCACGCTGGCCCGGCTGGGCCAATCGAGCACCGACAATGCGCCGTCCACGGCGCGGCGGGTGCAGCTGCTGGTGGGCGGCGGCGCCAAGTTCAAGGCACTGCTCGATGCGATAGGCGGCGCCCGCCAGCACGTGCACTTGGCGTACTACATCTTCGAAGCCGACGTTACCGGCAGCGCGGTGCGTGATGCGCTGGTAGCGGCGGCGGCACGCGGCGTGCGGGTGCGACTGCTGCTCGACGGCATCGGATCGGCGAAATTGCCGGCCCCGTTTCTAGCCACGCTTGCCGACGCCGGGGTGGAACTTGCGTGGTTCCACCCGGTGCGCCT
>JANORD010000042.1:0-5840 GCA_031415095.1 Lysobacteraceae bacterium | reverse complement strand
CGAGGCGGCCGACCACGAAGTACTGGCTGCCCGGGTGCGAGAAATACCGGCCGCTGACGGCGGCGGCTGGATACATGGCGTAGCTTTCAGTCAGGCTCAGGCCCGTGTGCTGTTCCGCGTCCAGCAGCCGGAAGATCGTTTCTTTCTCGCTGTGCTCCGGGCAGGCCGGATAGCCGGGCGCCGGACGGATGCCGCGGTACTGCTCGCGAATCAAGTCCTCGTTGTCCAAGGCTTCATCGCTGGCATAGCCCCACAGTTCGGTCCGCACGCGCTGGTGCAGGCGCTCGGCCAGGGCCTCGGCCAAGCGGTCGGCCAGGGCCTTGAGCAGGATGGAGCTGTAGTCGTCGTTGTCTTTCTCGAACGCCGCCACATGCGGCTCGATGCCCAGGCCCGCGGTGACGGCGAACGCGCCCACCCAGTCCTGCCGGCCGCTGTCGCGCGGGGCGATGAAGTCGGCCAGGCAGAAGTTCGGGCGATCTGCGGGCTTCTCGGCCTGCTGGCGCAGGCAGTGCAGCACCGCGCCTTCGCCGGCCTGCACGTGGATGTCGTCGCCCACGGCCTGCGCTGGCCACAGTCCGACCACCGCCTTCGCGGTCAGCCATTTCTCGCGCACGATGCGCGCCAGCATGGCCTGCGCATCGGCGAACAGTTCGCGCGCCTGCGCACCCACCACGGCGTCCTTGAGTATCGCCGGGTAGCGACCCGCCAGCTCCCAGGTCTGGAAGAACGGCGTCCAGTCGATCACGCCCACCAGATCGTCCAGCGGGTAGTCGGAAAACACCGTGAGACCAGGCTTCAGCGGCTCCGGCGGGGCGTACTCGGCCCAGCCGCCGTCGAATTTCTTGCTGCGCGCCCGCGGCAGCGGCATCAGCGGCTTGGCGTCGCCCTTGTTGGCGTGGCGCGCGCGCACTTCGGCGTAGTCAGCTTGGTTGGCGGCTACGAACGGCGCCCGCAGGTCCACGCTGAGCAGGGATTGGGTCACGCCGACCGCACGCGACGCGTCCTTCACCCAAACCACCGGCTGGGCGTAGTGCGGGTCGATCTTGAGCGCGGTGTGCGCGCGTGACGTCGTGGCCCCGCCAATCATCAGCGGGATCTCAAAGCCCTGGCGCTTCATTTCCTTGGCCACGTGGCTCATTTCCTCCAGCGAGGGCGTGATGAGGCCCGACAAGCCGATGATGTCGGCCTTCTCCTCGCGGGCGCGATCCAGGATGGTCTGCGCGGGAACCATCACGCCCAGGTCCACCACGTCGAAGTTGTTGCAGGCCAGCACCACGCCGACGATGTTCTTGCCGATGTCGTGAACGTCGCCCTTCACCGTGGCCATCAGCACCTTGCCCTTGGGCTTGCCGGCGTCGCCGCTGCGCAGTTTCTCGGCCTCGATGTAGGGGATGAGGATGGCCACGGCCTTCTTCATCACCCGCGCCGATTTCACCACCTGCGGCAGGAACATCTTGCCGGCGCCGAACAGGTCGCCCACCACGTTCATGCCGGCCATCAGCGGGCCTTCGATCACGTCCAGTGGGCGCGTCGCGGCCTGCCGCGCTTCCTCGGTGTCGGCCTCGACGAACTTGTCTATGCCGTGCACCAGCGCATGCTTGATACGCTCGGCCACCGTCGTTTCGCGCCAGGCTAAATCCTCGGTGCGTACCTCGCCTTTCTTGAGCTTGTGCTTGTCGGCCTCGGTCAGCAGGCGCTCAGTGCCGTCGGAGCGCCGGTTGAGCACCACGTCTTCCACCGCTTCGCGCAAGGGGGCTTCCAGGTCGTCGTACAGCGCCAGCGCACCGGCGTTGACGATGCCCATGTCCATGCCCTCGCGGATGGCGTGGTAGAGGAACACCGCGTGGATGGCCTCGCGCACGGCGTTGTTGCCGCGGAAGGAGAACGACACGTTGGAAACGCCGCCGGAGATATGGCTGAGCGGAAACCGGCGCTTCAGTTCGGCCGTGGCCTCGATGAAGGCCACAGCGTAACCGTCGTGCTCCTCGATGCCGGTGGCGATGGCGAAGATGTTGGGGTCGAAGATGATGTCCTCGGGCGCGAACCCGGCCTGGTCCACCAGCAGCCGGTAGGCCCGCGAGCAGATTTCCACGTTGCGCTCGTAGGTGTCGGCCTGGCCGGTTTCGTCGAAGGCCATCACCACCACGGCGGCGCCGTGGCGCCGCACTTTCGCCGCATGCTCCAGGAACGCCGCCTCGCCTTCCTTCATCGAAATCGAGTTGACGATGGCCTTGCCCTGCACGCACTTCAGGCCGGCCTCGATCACGCTCCACTTGGACGAATCGATCATCAGCGGCACGCGGGCGATGTCGGGCTCGGCGGCGATGAGGTTGAGGAAGCGCGCCATCGCCGCTTCGGCGTCCAGCATGCCCTCATCCATGTTGACGTCGATGATCTGCGCGCCGTTCTCCACCTGCTGGCGGGCCACGGCCAGGGCCTCGTCATAGCGGCCCTCCAGGATCAGCTTCTTGAACTGGATGGAGCCGGTGACATTGGTGCGCTCACCGACGTTCACGAAATTGGTCTGCGGCGTGATGACGAAGGGCTCAAGGCCCGCGAGGCGCGTGTAGGGCTGGATTTGCGGGATTTCCCGCGGCGGCAGCCCGGCCACGGCCCGGGCGATGGCGGCGATGTGCTCGGGCGTGGTGCCGCAGCAGCCGCCAACGATGTTGAGCAGGCCGGCTTCGGCGAACTCGCGCAGGGTGCCGGCGGTTTCCTCTGGGCCCTCGTCGTAGCCGCCGAACGCATTGGGCAGGCCCGCGTTGGGATGGCAGCTCACGTGGGAGTCGGCTACCTGCGACAGCATGTCCACGTGGGCGCGCAGGTCGCGCGCGCCGAGCGCGCAGTTCAGGCCGATGGACAGCGGCTTGGCGTGCCGCAGCGAATACCAGAATGCCTCGGCGGTCTGCCCCGACAGCGTCCGGCCGCTCTTGTCGGTAATCGTGCCCGACACCATCACCGGCAGGCGCGCGCCCAGCGTTTCAAACACTTCCTCCAGCGCATACAGCGCTGCCTTGGCGTTGAGCGTGTCGAACACGGTCTCCACCATCAGGATGTCGGCGCCGCCTTCGATCAGCGCATTCGCCGCTTCGACGTAGTTGGTCACCAGTTCGTCGAAGTGGATGTTGCGATAGCCGGCGTCTTCCACCTTCGGGCTGATGGAGGCGGTGCGGCTGGTGGGGCCCAGCACGCCCACGACGTAGCGCAGTCGGGCCGGGTCCAGCGCCTCGAACTTGTCGCAGCAGGCGCGCGCCAGGCGTGCGGCTTCGCGGTTGAGTTCCGGCACCAGGTGTTCTAGCCGGTAGTCGGCCTGCGAAACCACGGTGGAGTTGAAAGTGTTGGTTTCAATCATGTCGGCGCCCGCGGCCAAGTAGGCCTCGTGCACGCCGGCGATGATCCCGGGCTGGGTCAGCGTGAGCAGGTCGTTGTTACCCTTCAGGTCGCCCTCGGCGCAGCCGCAGCCTTCTCCGTGCGCGTGGCCTTCGGAGAACACCAAGCCGTCAAAGCCGTGCGCGAAGCGCTCGCCGCGGTAGCCTGCTTCGTCGAGTTCGTGGCGCTGTATCATGGTGCCCATGGCGCCATCAATCAGCAGGATGCGCTGCGTAAGCGACTCCAGCAGGCGCTGGCTGCGCGCCGGGTTGTGCCAGGGCAGGGTCTTCAAGGTTTGCGCGCCAAGAGGGTGATCACTTCGAAATGGGGCGGGCGTTTTTCGCGCGTCACCGGCTCGCAGACCGTCACTTCCAGCCCGGCTTTGTCGGCATAGCGGCGCAGGTCCTTGACGCTGAAGCCCAGGTTGACGTGGCCGTAGGGCGTTACTGCGGCCTGGTGTTCATGCTTGCCCAGGCAAGTGGCAACCAAACGGCCGCCGCGGCGCAGCACCCGCGCGGCTTCGACGATGGCCTGCGACGGCTTGCTGGCGTAGGTGAGCGCGTGCATCAGCAGCACCAGGTCGAACTTGCCGGCCTCGAAGGGCAGGGCCTGCATGTCGCCTTCCATCACCTCCACGTGCCGGTATTTCTTCAAGCGCTCGCGCGCGGCGCCCACCACCCGGGTGCTGTAGTCCACGCAAACGTAGCGGCGCGCGTGCGGGGCCAGCAGTTCGGCCAGCACGCCGTCGCCCGAGGCCACGTCCAGCACGTCGCCGGGCTCCAGCAGGGGCAGGGTGGAGCGCGCCAGCGCCTCCCAGGTGCGGCCGGGCGAGTAGTGCCGCTCCATGTCGCCGGCCACGGAATCGGCCCAGTTCTGGTCGCCGGCGCGGGTGGCCAGGATGGCGGGGAGGCGTTCGGCATCCTGGCGCAGCAGCGGGTCGTCGGTGCTGTCGCGCAGGGTTTCCCACAGGCGGCCTTCGGCCGGGTCCAGGGATTCGGCGTTGAAGCGGTAATAGGCGGAGACGCCAGCGCGGCGGTCGCGCACCAGGTCGGCTTCCTTGAGCTTGGCCAAGTGCGTGGACACCCGTGGCTGGGCCAGCCGGGTGATGCCCGAGAGTTCGGCCACCGTCAGCTCTTCGCGCTCAAGCAGGGCCAGCAAGCGGACCCGGGTGGGATCGGCCAGGACCTTCAGGCAGGTCGACCAAGCGTCGAGATCCATGCTTTATCCTTTCATCCGGATTCAAAGATATGAAAGGTTAGGCCCGGTAACGGGGGGCGTCAAGGCGCGGGATGCGGTTTTCACGCGGCGTGGACCTGTCCGCGCCACGCCGAGCCGCTACAATTACGGTCTTCCCGCATCAAACCGAGGGCGTGCCGTGGACTTCCGATTCACCGAAGAGCAGCTGATGATCCAGGACGTCGCCCGGCGCATCGCCCAGGAAAAGATCGCGCCCAGCGCCGAGCACCACGACCACACCGGCGAATTCCCGCTGGAAAACATCCGGATATTGGGCGAGAACGGCCTGATGGGCATCGAAGTGCCGGCTGAGTATGGCGGCGCCGGCATGGACCCGATCAGCTACGTGCTGGCGATCATCGAGATCGCCGAGGCCGACTGCGCCCACTCCACCATCGTGTCGGTCAACAATTCGCTGTTCTGCAACGGCATCCTGAAGTTCGGCACCGAGGCACAGAAGCAGCTGTACGTGCGCGCGATCGCCGAGGGCCGCGAGATCGGCGCCTTCGCGCTGACCGAGCCGCAGTCGGGCTCCGACGCCACGGCGATGCGCTGCAAGGCGACCAAGCAGGCTGACGGCAGCTACGTGATCAACGGCAAGAAGAGCTGGATCACCTCGGGCCCGGTGGCCAAGTACATCATCCTGTTCGCGATGACCGACCCGTCCAAGGGCGCCAAGGGCATCACGGCCTTCATGGTGGATACGGCCAAGCCGGGCTTCCGCCGCGGCAAAACCGAACCCAAGTTGGGAATTCGCGCTTCGGCTACCTGCGAGGTCGAGTTCGAGGACTACGTGGCCACGGCCGACGAAGTGGTGGGCAAGGACGGCGAAGGCTTCAAGATCGCGATGGGCGTGCTGGACGCGGGCCGCATCGGCATCGCGTCACAGGCGGTGGGACTGGCCAAGGCCGCGTACAAAGCCGCCGTGAAGTACGTGCAGGAGCGCAAGAGCTTCGGCCAGCCGATCGGTTCGTTCCAGATGATCCAAGCCAAGATCGCCGATATGAAGTGCCGCCTGGACGCTGCCGAAATCCTGACGCTGCGCGCGGCCTGGGCCAAGGCGGAAGCCGAGAAAGTCGGCGGCCGCTTCAGCACCGAAGCCGCCGTTGCCAAACTGACCGCGTCGGAGGCGGCGATGTGGATCACCCACCAGGCCGTGCAGATCCATGGCGGCATGGGTTACTCCAAGGAAATGCCGCTGGAGCGCTATTTCCGCGATGCCAAGATCACCGAAA
>JANORD010000041.1:0-6091 GCA_031415095.1 Lysobacteraceae bacterium | reverse complement strand
CAACACCGGCTACCGCTCGCAGTCCTTCCTCACGGTGCCCATGAAGGACCACGACGGCCGCGTCATTGGCGTGCTGCAGCTGATCAACTCCAAGAACGCGGCCGGCGCCGTGGACGCCTTCAGCCACGCCGAGCAGCAGCTGGTGGAGTCGCTGGCTTCGCAGGCAGCCATCGCGCTCAACAACCGCCTCCTCATCACGCAGCTCGAGAACCTGTTCGAGGCCTTGATCAAGCTCATCAACACCGCCATCGACGAAAAGTCGCCCTACACCGGCGGCCACTGCGAGCGCGTGCCGGTGCTGACCAACCTGCTGGCCGAGGCGGCGGCGCGCACCGAAGTTGGCCCACTGGCCACGTTCCGCATGAGCGAGAAGGACCGCTACGAGCTCAAGATCGCCGGCCTGCTGCACGACTGCGGCAAGATCACCACGCCGGTGCACGTGGTGGACAAGGCCACCAAGCTGCAGACGCTTTTCGACCGCATCGAGCTGCTGGATACGCGCTTTGAAGTGCTGCTGCGCGACGCCGAGATCGCCCGTCTTCGCGGCGAAACCGACGAAGCGGGCTACCGGGCGCGGGTGGCGCAGCTGCACGATGAGCGCGAGCAGCTGCGCCAGGCCAACACCGGCGGCGAGTTCATGGATGACGCCAAGATCAAGGCCATCGAGCGCATCGCCAGCCAGCGCTGGCGTGGGCCCGATGGCAGCGAGCAGCCTTTTCTCTCGGCCGGGGAAGTGGAGAACCTGACGATCCGCCGCGGCACGCTCACCGCCGCCGAGCGCGACGTGATCAACCACCACATCGTGATGACCATCCGCCTGCTCGAAGCATTGCCTTGGCCGGCGCACCTGCGCCAGGTAACCGAATATGCCGGCGGCCACCACGAGCGCATGGACGGCAAAGGCTACCCGCGCGGCCTCACCCGCGAGCAGATGAGCTTGCCGGCGCGGGTGATGGGCATCGCCGACATATTCGAGGCGCTCACCGCCAGCGACCGGCCCTACAAGCCCGGCAAGACCCTGTCCGAATCGCTGGCCATCCTGGGCCGCATGAAGCTGGACCAGCATGTGGATCCGGACCTGTTTGACGTGTTCCTGCGCGAGCGCGTGTATCTGGACTACGCGCAGCGCTTCCTGGTGCCGGCGCAGGTGGACGCGGTGGACTGGAGCCGTATCCCCGGGCTAAGCCCGGAGCTGGTGGCTGAACTTACTGCCCGCGACGCGACGGGCTGAGCGCGGGCAAGTGTTCGTTTTGCGGAACTTCAGCCGCATGGCGCCAGTCTTGTCGCTCACTTCTTGCAGGCGACGAGGTTGGTCATGACGCAGCGATCCCACTACGGCCCTTGGCTGGCTGCGGCCGCGCTGGCGGTTTCCGGGCTGTTGGCTTGGCATTTCTACCCGCGCGCCCCCGCGCCGACGGCGCCCGCCGCGATGCCGGTGCTCACCGCACCGCCGCTGGCGCCCGCAGCGGCAACACCCCCGGAGCCGGCTTTCCCGATCAGCCAAGTGCCGGTATTGCCCGACACCGTCGCCGAGGCGCTGCCGCTGCTGGACCAGAGTGATGACGCGGCGCTGGCGCTGGCGGCTGGCTGGCTGGGCGGCGCCGATCCGAGACAGTTCCTGCAGCCACAGTTCCTGCTGTCGCGGCTGGTGGCCACCATCGACAACCTGCCGCGTGCCAGCCTCACGCGGCAGGTTTATGCGGCGCAGCCGGTAGCCGGCGATTTGGTCCGCAGCCAGGCCGATGCGCGGGTGTGGCTTGATGCTGCCAACTTCGCCCGCTATGACGCCCATGTGGCGCTATTCGAAGGCCTGGACGCGCGCCAGGTGGTCAGCGCCTACGTGCGCTGGTACCCGCTGCTGCAGCAGGCCTACCGCGATCTGGGCGTGCCCGACCGGCAGTTCAACGACCGCCTGGTGGAAGTGATCGACCATCTGCTGGCGGCCCCGGACGTAGCCGTGCCAATTGAACTGGTGCCGATACCGGCGCGGCCGCGCTGGGCCTTCGCCGACCCCCGGCGCGAAGCGGCGTCGGTCGGGCACAAGGCCCTGTGGCGCATCGGACCCGACCACGCGGCGCGGGTGAAGGCCAAGCTGCGCGAGTTCCGCGCCCTGCTGGCCGGGCAGCGCCCGGTCGCCTGAACCAGCGGTGCGCGGTATGCGCTAGTCTGGCGCCGCCCTTTACGTTCGGAGCCGGCATGTCGCTGCTGCACGTCCTTGGCCGCCGATTTGCGCGCTTCCTCGCCCAGCCGCGCGAGCGCTACAGCCCGCTGCCCACAAGCCCGGCCAGCCAGCTGGCCGCCACGCTGGCCAAGGGCGACGTGCTGCTGGTGGAAGGCAGCAGCCGCTTCTCCAGCGCCATCAAATACCTCACGCAGTCCACCTGGTCGCATGCCGCGCTTTACATCGGCGACACGCTGGGGGAGCCCGCGATGGGCGAGGAGCCGCGGGTGCTGGTGGACGTGGACGTGGTGGAGGGAGTTCGCACGGTGCCGCTGAGCGCGTTCGCCGGCATGCACACCCGCATCTGCCGGCCGGTGGGGCTGGGCGAGGCCGAGGTGGCCGCGCTGATCACGTTCATGACCTCGCGCAAGGGCATCACCTACGACCTCAAGAACATCCTGGACCTGGCGCGCTACTTCATTGGCACCCCGCCGGTGCCCAGCTCGATGAAGCGGCGCATGCTGGCGCTGGGCAGCGGCGAGCCCACCAAGGCCATCTGCTCGAGCTTGCTGGCCCAGGCGTTTGAATCCATCCACTACCCGATCCTGCCGGAGGTGGCGCTGGTGGACGTGGACTCCAAGGGCGCCCGGCGCGCGCGCCGGGAGATCCTCAGCATTCGCCACCACAGCCTGTACGTGCCGCGCGATTTCGACGTCTCGCCGTTTTTCCAGGTGGTGAAGCCGCGGATCGCGCAGGGCTTTGATTTCCGTCAGCTGGAGTGGGGCGCGCCCGACGCCTAGCCCGCCTTCACGGCCGTCGGTGCCGGCAAAACTTGACGCCGCCACCGGCCTGGCCGACTGTGGAGGCCAAGGCCAATGTGCATGCACGGCTGCCAAACCCTCGGACCCACGCCTGAGTGAATCCGCCACAACACACTGCCGGTACGCCTGAGTCCCAGCAGCGCCTGGCCGATTGGCGCTTGGGCCAAGTGGTTTCCGATACCTACGAGCTGTCCAAGGTGGGCGGCCTGCTCTACATCTTTGGCTGGGCGGTGATTGCCTGGATGGGCGACGTGATGGAGTTCGCGCCCGGTGCGGCGCTGGCGTTCGGCGCCGGGTTCGTGGCGCTGGGCATGCTGCGCCTGGGCATGCGGCCGCCGGTGGCGGGCGATGCGCCGGCGCACGTGCGCTGGCTCAGGCGCTATGCCCTGGTGCTGCCGCTGGCCTCGGCGCTTTGGGCGGTGGCGCAGGCCTGGATACTCATGGACGGCCGCTTCGGCCAGGAAATCCGCATGGTGTCGCTGGTGGCCACCATCGGCTACGCCACCGTGTTCGCCAACGTCTATTCCACGGTGCGCGGCCTCGCCACGGCCGGTGTGTGCGTGCTTTTGCTGCCGCTGCTGGTGGTGCTGTGGAGCCAGCCGGCGGACCGTGCGCTGGCTGTGGCGATGTCGTTTTATTCGCTCTACCTGGCGGGCGCGGTAGTGCGCAGCCACGCCGAGTACCGGCGCCGCCTGCGCCTGGATGAAGCGCTGCGCGAGCAGCGCGACCTGTTCGAACACCTCAGCCGCACTGATCCGCTCACCGGCGTCTACAACCGCCGCCACTTCACCGCGCGGCTCGACGAGGTTGCGCAGCAGGCCCAGCGCGGCGGGCCGGGCTTCACCCTGCTGCTGTTGGACGTGGACCACTTCAAGCGGGTGAACGATCTTTACGGCCATGCGGTGGGCGATGCCTGCCTGCAGGCGCTGGCGGACCGCCTGCAGCGCGCGTTCCCGGCGCCCGGTGCGCTGCTTGCACGCTTGGGCGGCGAAGAGTTCGGCGTGCTGTTTTCGGGCGGCGCTCCGGCGGCGCTGGCGGCCGCCGAAGCCCTGCGCCACGACCTGGTGAATCGTCCGATCGAGTGCGAAGGCAAGCGGTTTACCGTGACCGCCAGCATGGGCCTGGGCGCGTTCGACCCCGCCCTGCACGGCGATGGCGACGAGTTGTACCGGGCGGTGGACGTGGCGCTGTACGCGGCCAAGGGCCAAGGCCGCAACCGCGTGCAGCCGGTGGCGTCTGCCCCCGTTTGAGTCGCGGCGCGGGCTAAAATCGCGGCATTCCTTCGGCGGAGCCCGCCCTTGTCCCTGCCTGGCGGTGATCCCGCGCTAGAGACCCTGCTGCTGCCGCTGGCCAGCGGCGCGCTGGCCTGGCCTGCGCCGGGACAGTCGCTGTTCCTGCGTGCGCGCGCCGGGCTGGCCCTGAACGCGGCGCGCGCCCAGCGCCCGGCCTGCGAGCAGAGCTTCAAGCCCTGGGCCGCGGCGCTGGAGCGCGACGGCTTCGAGGTCACCCAAGCCAATGGCGGCCCCTACGCCCGGGTGCTGGTGCTGGCGCCGCGCCAGCGCGCCGAGTCGCGCGCGTTGCTGGCCCGTGCGCTGGACCAGTGCCTGCCGGGCGGCGCCGTGCTGGCCTGCGCCGCCAACAGCGAGGGTGCGCGTTCGCTGCAGGAGGACCTGGCGCGGCTGGCTGGCCCGGTGCACAGCCTTTCCAAGAACCACTGTCGCGTTTGCTGGACCGGCGAGCAGGCCAACCGGGACGTCGAACTGCTGGCGCAATGGCGCGACCTGGATGCTCCGCGCCCGATTGCCGACGGCCGATTCCTGAGCCGCCCGGGCGTGTTTGCCTGGGATCGCATTGATGCCGCGTCGGCGCTGCTGGCGCAGAGCCTGCCCGCTGATTTGGCCGGACGCGGCGCAGACCTGGGCGCCGGCTTTGGCTACCTCGCTTCCGAGCTGCTGGCGCGCTGCCCGGGCGTGGTTGCGCTGGACCTGTATGAAGCCGAAGCGCGCGCGCTGGCGCTCGCGCAGGCCAACCTGGCCACAGCCCGGGCGCAGATCGGTTTTCACTGGCACGACGTCACTGCCGGCCTGCCGCAGACCTACGATTTCATCGTCAGCAATCCACCCTTCCACCAGGGCCGCGCCGACGAGCCCGCGCTGGGGCAAGCCTTCATCGCGGCTGCTGCCGCGGCGCTGCGGCCCGGCGGGCGGCTGCTGCTGGTGGCCAACCGCCACCTGCCTTACGAAGCGAGCCTGGCGCGTGATTTCGGCACCGTGCAGGTGCTGCGCGAGCAGGACGGTTTCAAAGTGATCCAGGCAACCAAGGCGGGGCGCGCATGAAACTGGTGAAAGGACTGGCCAACCTGGGCTATGGCAGCCGCAAGCAGGTGGCGCTGATGTTTCGCGAAGGCCGCGTCACCGATGCCGCCGGCGAGGTGCTGTATGCCGACGACGACGTGGACGCCAGCCAGGTGCGGGTGGACGGCGAGGTGCTGGACCCGCCGCCTGGCCTGCTGCTGTTGCTGCACAAACCGGTGGGCTACACCTGCTCCACCAAGGACCCCGGCCGCGTGGTCTACGACCTGCTGCCGCCGCGCTATCGCCTGCGTAACCCGGCGCTGTCCACCGTCGGCCGCCTGGACCGCGACACGTCGGGCCTGCTGCTGCTCACCGACGACGGTGCATTGCTGCACCGGATCACGTCGCCCAAGGCCGCGCTGCCGAAGGTCTACGAGGCGGAACTGGCGCAGGACCTGCGCGGGGACGAGGCGGCGGTGTTTGCCAGCGGCACCCTGGTGCTGGAGTCGGAGAAAACCGCGCTGGCGCCGGCCGGGCTGGAGGCGCTGTCGCCGCGGCGTGTGCGCATCACGCTGGTGGAAGGCCGCTACCACCAGATCCGGCGCATGTTCGCCGCGGTGGGCAACCATGTGCTCACGCTGCATCGGGATACGTTGGGTGGGCTTGGCTTGGGGGAGCTGGCGCCGGGGCAGTGGCGGCCGTTGAGCGAGGCGGAGCGGGGGGTAGTTTTTGGGCAGGCTGGAGGGAATCGGGGCTGTAGTCCCACCAACACTATCGCCCCCGGGGGGGGGGCTTCAGTCGCCCGTCCCCCCCCC
>JANORD010000040.1:0-1849 GCA_031415095.1 Lysobacteraceae bacterium | reverse complement strand
CCTTCGGAAACTCCAGGCCGTGCTCCTCCGGGTGCAGGAACAGCCACGCTGCCGCCAGGACATACGGCACGTAGTCGCGTGTTTCCGGCGGGAACTGGCCGTACACGCCCGGGTCCCAGAAATCGCGGCCACCGGAAGCTTTCTTCAGGCGCAGCGCGCGGCCTTCGCCGCCGTTGTAGGCGGCCACCGCGAATTCGAGATCGTTGTTGAGCTCGGCAAAGCGGTCGTTGAAGTACAGCACGCTGGCACGCGCCGCCAGCTGCGGGTCGTAGCGGGTGTCGAAGCCGTCGCGCCAGCCCAGGCCAAAGCGCGCGCCCGTGGCCGGCATGAACTGCATGGGGCCGGCGGCGCCGGCGCTGGACACCGCATGCACGCGGCCGTTGGACTCCTTGGCCAGGATGCCGAACAGCAGCGCCTCGGGCAGGCCGGCGCGCTCGTATTCGGGCCACATCAGGAAGCGCATCTGCTGGTAGTTCTCCCAGCTGGTGATCAGGCTGGGGCGCATCCAGGTGAGCCATTCGGCCAGGGCGGCTTTCACCGGCTCGTTCATTTCGATGAGCTGGCGCAGGTCCTGACCCTTGAGAATGGCCGCGGTGCGCGCGGCTTCAGACATGGCTGAGGCGGCGCCCTCCTTGGGTTCCGACGCGCCCAGCACCAGCAGTGCGTCATACGCGGCCAGGAAGCGCGCGGGATCGCAGCGGCGGGTGTCCTGGCAGCGCCGTGCACCTTCGAGCATCTGCGCCGACGCCTGGCGCATGGCCTCGCGGCCCCGCTTGGTTTCGCCGCCCTGCACCTGCGTGCGCCCGGCGCGGTAGTCGGCGCTGGCGTCATCCAACTGGTCGTAGAGTTTCTGCACGTTGGCCGGCACGCCGGCGGCCCAGGCGTGGCTTGCGGGCAGCAGGAAGAAGGCCAGCAGCAGGCCGAGGCGCAGGGAAAGGGTCATACAGGACATCCGGGCAGCAGGCGCGCAGCCTAACGGCCGTGCCGCACGGGAGCAAGCCGCGAGGCTGCGCAGCGGGTTCCGACCTCGCTAGAATCAGCCATCGGCATCCCGCCCGCGGAGTGGTCCTTGATGAGCGACATCCTGATCGGCAAGGGCGACGTGCCCGTGCGCCTACTCGGCAAGTACGGCAACCGCCACGGCCTGGTGGCCGGCGCCACCGGCACCGGAAAGTCGGTGACCCTGATGGTGATGGCCGAAGGCTTTTCGCGCCTGGGCGTGCCGGTGTTCATGGCCGATGTGAAGGGCGACATCGCCGGTCTTGCCGTGCCCGGGACGCCCAGCGAGAAGCTGGCCGCGCGCGTGCAGCAAATCGGCGTGGAGGGCCATGTCAACGAAGCCAGCCCGGTGGTGTTCTGGGACCTTTACGGCAGGCTGGGCCACCCGGTGCGCACGACGGTGTCGGAAGTCGGCCCGCCGCTGATGTCGCGCATGCTCGAGCTCAACGACACCCAGGCCGGCGTGATGGACATCGCCTTCAAGCTGGCTGACGACCGCGGCCTGCTGCTGCTCGACCTGGACGACCTTCGCGCATTGCTCGGCCACGTGGCGGACAACAAGACCGCCATTTCCAAAGAATACGGCTTGGTGAGCCCGCAGTCGGTGGCCGCGATCCAGCGCGCGCTGCTGCGGCTGGAGCAGGACGGCGGCGAGCTGTTTTTCGGCGAGCCGGCGCTGCAGCTGTCCGACTTGATGCAGAAGGATGCCAGCGGCCGCGGCATCATCAACCTGCTTTGCGCCGAACAGCTCGTGCTGCGGCCGCGCCTGTATTCGAGCTTCCTGCTGTGGCTGCTTTCGGAGCTGTTCGAGACCCTGCCCGAAGTGGGCGACCTAGACGTGCCCAAGCTG
>JANORD010000039.1:0-3078 GCA_031415095.1 Lysobacteraceae bacterium | reverse complement strand
GTCGCCCAGGTGCGGCGCCCACGGCATCGAGGCCACCATCAGGTGCCTGCTTAGCGGCGCCACGTCCAGGCCCAGCGAGCCGGTGCCGTACCACAGCAGCGGCCGCACGTAGGCGTCGCGGTGGTGGTTGGAGCGCAGCACCGCGATCACCGCGGCCGAAGCCTCGTTTACGTCGAAGCTGGCACCGAAGGCGTCGGCGCCCTTGCGCATGCGCTCCAGATGTTCGGGCAGGCGGAACACCGCCGCGCCGTCGGGCGTGGCATAGCTGCGGATGCCCTCGAACACCGCCGTGCCGTAGTGCATGGCGTGGGTGGTGAGCGGAACCGAGAGCTGGTCCTGCGGGCCGATGCGGCCGTCGAACCAGAGATTCAGGGACATGGGGCTATCTCCACGGAAAGGCAGTCTTGCAGCTGTTCGATCTGGCGCTGCAGGGTTTCCGGCGGGCGCTGGCCGCGCACGGTGACCCGCAGGCGCCAGTCCCCGCCTTCCGGCGGCTGTTCACCCTCGATCGCCATCGGCGTGAAGCCGCGGCGTTCGGCGGTGCCCAGCACGCGCAGCAGCGCGCCTTCGGCGGGACGCAGCACCAGGTCAAGCCGGTATCGCATCAGCGCGCTCCACGGCCGCGGCGGCCGGTTCCGGTGCCGCCTTCTCTTCAAGCATGGTGGCGTTGCTCTGGTTGGGCGGCACCAGGGGCCAGACATTCGTGCGCGCATCAATGGACACGTGCAGGAAGGCCGGACCGGGCGTGGCCATCAGCGCGTGCAGCGCATCCTCCACGTCCTCGCGCTTGTCCAGGTGCAGGGCCGGGATGCCGAACACCCGCGCCAGCGCGGCAAAATCCGGGTTGTCGCTCAGGTCCACTTCGCTGAAGTTCTTTTCGAAAAACAGCTCCTGCCATTGCCGCACCATGCCCAGCGCCTGGTTGTCCAGCAGCACCATCTTGATCGGCAGCTTGCAGCGCGCCACCGTGGCCAGCTCCTGCAGGTTCATCATGAAGCTGCCGTCGCCGCTCACCAGCACCACGGTGCGGTTGGGGCAGGCGAACTGCGCGCCGATGGCCGCCGGCAGGCCAAAGCCCATGGTGCCCAGCGCGCCGCTGGTGAGGTGGTTGCGCGGATGATTGAACTTCCAGTGCTGCGCCACCCACATCTGGTGCTGGCCCACGTCGCAGGCGACGATGGCGTCGCGCGGGGCGATCTCCGACAAACGGCGCAGCAGCGCCGGGGCGTAGACGTCGCGGCCCGGGGCGTCGTAGCGCACGGCGTGGCGCTCGCACTGCTCCAGGCAGTGCGCCAGCCATGGGCCGCAGTCGGGACGCACGCCGGTGAGGGCCTTCAGCGACGTCGCCACGTTGCCGGGCACGCCGGCGTCGGCGGTGCGCAGCTTGCTGATCTCGCGGCGGTCGGCGTCCAGGTGCACGATGCGCGCGCGCGGCGCGAACTCGGCCAGCTTGCCGGTGGCGCGGTCGTCGAAGCGGGCGCCGATGCAGACCAGGAGATCGGCTTCCTGCACGGCGATGTTGGCCGCGCGGGTGCCGTGCATGCCCAGCATGCCCAGCAGCTGCGGGTGGTTGGTGGGCAGGTTGCCCAGGCCACGCAGGGTGAGCACGGCGGGCATGCCGCTGGCCTCCACGAAGCCGCGGAACGCATCCACCGCGTCGGCCAGCGCCACGCCACCACCGCCGTAGATCACCGGGCGCTCGGCGCTGGCAATGGCGGCGATGGCCTGGGCGATATCCACGTCGGACGGCGGCGGCGGTGGCATTGCAGCGGCCGGCACACAGGGCGACAGGTGGCTGGCGTCGGCCAACTGCACGTCCTTGGGCAGGTCGATCAGCACCGGGCCGGGGCGGCCTTCGCGCGCGATGCGGAAGGCTTCGCTCACCACGCGGGGCAGGTCGTCGACGCTGCGCAGCAGGAAGCTGTGCTTCACGATCGGCAGGGTCATGCCGAACACGTCGAGCTCCTGGAAGGCATCGGTGCCCATCAGTGCGGTGCTCACCTGGCCGGTGATGACCACCATCGGCGCCGAATCCAGGAACGCGTCCGCGATGCCGGTGACCAGGTTGGACGCGCCCGGGCCCGAGGTGGCGATGCACACGCCCACCCGGCCGCTGGCGCGGGCGTAGCCGTTGGCGGCCAGCGCGGCGCCCTGTTCGTGGCGCACCAGGATGTGCTTTAGCTTGGAGCCGGGTAGGGCGTCGTAGAAAGGCATGATCGCGCCGCCCGGATAGCCGAACAGCAGGTTCACGCCCTCGGCTTCCAGCGCGCGCGCCAGCAGCTGGGCGCCATTTTGCTTGGGGTTCATGCGGTGGCGGCCTCTGGCTTGGGCGCGTGGGCGCGTGGGGTGGACTGCACGTTGCCGTCGGCGCCGATCCAGCTCATGGCGGCGCGCAGCTTGCGGCCGGTGGCTTCGATCGGGTGCTCGAAATCGGCCTGCTTCAGGGCCTTGTAGTTCGGGTTGCCGGCGGCGTACTCGGCGATCCACTGGCGCGCGAAGGTGCCGTCCTGGATTTCGGTCAGGATCTTCTTCATCTGCGCGCGGGCATGGGCGTCCACCACGTAGGGGCCGCGGGTGAGCGCGCCGTACTGGGCGGTTTCGCTGATGAACTCGTGCATGCGGGTGATGCCGCCTTCGTACAGCAGGTCGACGATCAGCTTCAGTTCGTGCAGGCACTCGTAGTAGGCCACTTCGGGCTGGTAGCCGGCCTCGACCAGGGTTTCCCAGCCGGCTTGGACCAATTTCGTGGCGCCGCCGCACAGCACGGCCTGCTCGCCGAACAGGTCGGTTTCGGTTTCTTCCTTGAAGGTGGTCTTGATGACGTTGGCGCGCGCGCCGCCCAGGCCGGCCGCATACGCCAGGGCGAGGGCTTCGGCGCGGCCGCTGGTGTCCTGCTGCACGGCGTAGACGCAGGGCACGCCGCGGCCGATCTCGTACTCGCGGCGCACCAGCGCGCCCGGGCCCTTGGGCGCGACCAGGATGACGTCGAGGTCGGCGCGCGGGGCGATCTGGCCGTAGTGCACGTTGAAGCCGTGCGCGAACAGCAGGCAGGCGCCTTTGGCGATGTAGGGCTCGATC
>JANORD010000038.1:0-1784 GCA_031415095.1 Lysobacteraceae bacterium | reverse complement strand
GGGGTGTAGGCGCCGGTGCCTAGGAACACAGCGTCGTAGTCGCGCATCAGCTGCCGGCCCATCGCCGCGTCCACCTCAACGCCCAGATGGAAGCGCACGCCCATGGCCTCAAGCACGCCGCGGCGCGTGGCGATCACCTGCTTCTCAAGCTTGAAGGCCGGGATGCCGAAGCTGAGCAGGCCGCCAATTTCCTCGTAGCGGTCGAACACGTGCGGCTCGATGCCGGCGCGCGCCAGGCGGTCCGCGCAGGCCAGTCCGGCGGGCCCGGCGCCCAGGATGGCCACGCGCTTGCCGCTGGCCACCACGTGCGACAGATCCGGGCGCCAGCCTTGGCGGAACGCTTCGTCAACGATGTATTTTTCCACCGCGCCGATGGTGACGGCCTCGAAGCCGGTGTTGATGGTGCAGTCGCCTTCGCACAGGCGGTCCTGCGGGCAGACGCGGCCGCAAATTTCCGGCAGCGGGTTGGTTTCGTGCGCCAGCTCGGCGGCTTCGAACAGCCGGCCTTCCTTCACCAGCGCCAGCCAGTTCGGGATGTAGTTGTGGACCGGGCACTTCCACTCGCAGTAGGGGTTGCCGCAGTCCAGGCAGCGGCCGCTCTGGTCGGCGGCCTCGGGCGCGGAGAAGCCGCCGTAGATTTCCTGCCAGCCCATCACGCGCAGCGGCGCCGGCAGTTCGCGCGGCATGCGCCGCGGCAGCTCCAGGAACTGGAAGTGGTTGGTTTTCATGCCGCGCGCCGCAGTTCTTCGGCCAGCGATTCCAGGCTGGCGGCCTTGGGCTTCACCAGCCAGAAACGGCCGGCCACGTCGCGGAACTGGTCCAGCAGCTGGGCGCCCCAGGCGCTTCCGGTGAACTCCACGTGGCTGCGCAGCAGGGTGCGCAGGTGGTGGCGGTGGTGCTCCATGCCTTCGGGCGTGATGCGCAAGACATCGATGAGTTCATGGTTGTAGCGGTCGACGAAGTCGCGGTCCATGTCCAGCACGTAGGCGATGCCGCCGGTGAAGCCAGCGCCGAAGTTCAGGCCGGTGCGGCCCAGCACGGCCACTACGCCGCCGGTCATGTATTCGCAGCCGTGGTCGCCCACGCCTTCCACCACCGCGGTGGCGCCGGAGTTGCGCACCGCGAAGCGCTCGCCGGCGCGGCCCGCGGCGTAGAGCTCGCCACCGGTGGCGCCGTACAGGCAGGTGTTGCCCATGATCGGCGTGTCGCGCGCCACGAAGCGCGCCGCGGCTGGCGGCTGCAGCACGAAGCGCCCGCCGGCCATGCCCTTGCCCACGTAGTCGTTGGCGTCGCCCTGCAGGTGCAGGTGCAGGCCGCCGGCGTTCCATACGCCCAGGCTCTGGCCGGCGTTGCCGCGCAGGCGGACGGTGAGCGGTGCCGTCGCCATGCCGGCGTTGCCGTGCACGCGCGCGATCTCGCCCGACAGCCGCGCGCCGATGCTGCGGTCGGAATTGCACACGTCGAAGGCGAACTCGCCGCCGGCCGAGGCGTGGATGGCGGCGCGCATTTCGTCGAGCATCCGCGCCGCCAGCACGCCGGTGTCGCGCGGCGGATTTTTGGCCTGCGTGCAGTAGCGCGCGCCGCCGCTGCGGCCGTCGGCCGCGGCCAAAATGGGCGAAAGATCCAGCCGCTGCTGGCGCGCGGTTTGCCCCGGCAGCTGCTGCAGCAGGTCGACGCGGCCGATCAGGTCTTCCAGCCGCGCCACGCCCAGCTGCGCCAGCCAGCGGCGCACGTCTTCGGCCACGAAGCGGAAGAAGTTCATGCCCATTTCCGGCAGGCCGGTG
>JANORD010000037.1:0-2346 GCA_031415095.1 Lysobacteraceae bacterium | reverse complement strand
CGGTTTCCGAACGCGAGGCCGACCTGGCCGAACAGCATGCCGACACCTTGGCCGGCTATGGCTTCGAGCTGCGCCGCGCCGGCCCCCAAGCTGTGAGCGTGCGCAGCGTGCCCACCCTGCTGGCCGACCTCGATCCGCGCGGCCTGGTGCTGGACGTTCTTTCGGACCTGCGCGAGCATGGCCAGACGCGCCGGCTGGACGAGGCGCGCAATGAGCTGCTTTCAACGCTGGCGTGCCACACGTCCGTGCGTGCCAACCGCCGCCTCGGCTTGGCCGAGATGAATGCCCTGCTGCGCGACATGGAAGCCACCGAGCGCAGCGGCCAGTGCAACCACGGCCGCCCCACCTGGGTGCAGCTGAGTAAATCCGAACTCGACCGTTTGTTCATGAGGGGACGTTGATGCGCCTGCGACTGTTTTTCCTGGCTTCACTGGTGCTGCTGGCGGGCTGCGGCCGCGGCGACGACGAAGCCGAAGCTGCGCTGTCGGCAACCAAGGCGCGCGCCGAGCGCGCCGCACGTTTGGCCTACGAAGGCGAAATCCTGGCCTGGCGCGACCAGCGCGTGGCCCGCCTGACGCGTCCCGATGGCTGGCTTTCACTGGTGGGCCTGCACTGGATCACTCCCGGCGCCACGTATGTGGGCGCGGCCAAGGACAACGGCACGCGCTTGGCCATTGGCCCGCCGCAAGTGGGCATGCTGTCGCTGTCGGACGACGGGGCGCTGTCGCTGCGTATCGCGCCCGATACCGAGGTGACCATCAACGGCGAGCCCGCCACCGGCACCGTGCCGCTGCTTGCCGACAGCCAGGACGGCGGCCCCACCGTGGTGGGGTTCAATCGCGGCGATGCCAGCTTCGTGGTGATCGAGCGCGTGGGCCGCTTCGGCCTGCGCGTGCGCAATGCGCTGGCGCGCACGCGCACCAGTTTCCCAGGCATCGATTACTTCGATATTGATCCGGCGTTCCGGTTCACTGCCCGTTTCCAGGCGCATCCGCCGGGCAAGGTCCTGGAGATCATCAACGTGCTGGGCATGGTCGAGCCGATGGCCAACCCGGGCTGGCTGGAGTTCGACAAGGACGGAAAGAGTTTTCGTGTGGAAGCCGTGGATGAGGGCGATGGCCGGCTTTTCATCATTTTCGCCGATCGCACCAGCGGCCATGACACCTACGCGGCGTCGCGCTTTGTCTACGCCGAACCCGCCGGCAAGGACGGCACCACCACCCTGGACTTCAACACCGCCTACAACCCGCCGTGTGCGTTCGTCGCCTATTCCACCTGCCCGATGCCGCCGCCGGAGAACCGGCTGGACCTGGCGGTGACGGCGGGCGAGAAGAAGCCGCGGCCGTTTCCCGAGTGAGCCCGATGCGCAGACCCCTGCTGGCAACCGCAAGTTTTCTCGCTGCGTTGTTGCTTGCCTGCACCACCGGCCTGGCCCAAGCCGAGCCGCCGAAGCCCCTGCTGTGGAAAGTCAGCGACGCGGATAATTCAATCTACCTGCTGGGCTCCTTCCACTTGCTCAAGCCCTCGGACTATCCGCTGGCGCCATCGGCCTATGCCGCGCTCGCCGACGCCGAGCAGGTGCTGTTCGAGCTCGCGCCTGCCGAGCTCAACGATCCCGCGCTGGGGCGGCAGATGGCCGCGGCGGCGCTGCGGCGCGACGGCACCACGCTGCAGCAGTCGCTGCCGCCGGAGACCTGGGCGCAGCTGGTCGCTTTCGCGGAAAAGCGCCAGGTGCCGATCGCGAACCTGCAGCCCTTCGAGCCCTGGTACGCGAGCCTGATCGTCGCGCTCACCGAACTCTCGGCGGCTGGCCTCGATGCCGGGCTCGGGCTGGACCGGCACATGGCCGAGCGCGCCGCGAACGCCAGCAAGCCCGTGCGTGGCCTTGAAACCGGCGCGCAGCAGATCGAAGTATTCGACGGCATGGCGCCGGCGCTGCAGCTGCAGGCGCTGCAGGACACGCTGGAGGAAATGGGCAGCCTGGAGTCGGAAGTGGACAAGCTGCATGCGCTCTGGCGCGCGGGCGATGCCGACGGGCTGTTCGAGGCGACCGGCGCCGAGATGAAGCGCGAGTACCCCGCGCTTTACCAGCGCGTGAACGTGGATCGCAACCAAGCGTGGCTGCCGCGGCTGCAGGCGGCGCTGGACCAAAGCCAGGGCGACGACACGCTGGTGGTGGTGGGCGCACTGCACCTGCTTGGCGAAGACGGCGTGGTGGCGCGCCTGCAGGCCCAGGGCTACACGGTCGAGCGGCTTTAGGCCGGCGCGACCAGCACGATGCAGTCCACCGGGCAGGGCGGCAGGCACAGTTCGCAGCCGGTGCACAGATCGGCAATCACCACATGC